>JAQWRY010000003.1 GCA_029243485.1 Candidatus Binatia bacterium
GTTTAGTCGCGTCGTTGTCGCACAACGGGACTCGGAAGCTCGGCACCGCGACTAAACAAAAAGGCCGAGACTAACCAACGTCCCTACCCTCGCAGGCTGTGATTGGCGGGGGGTCGTAGCTGACGAGGCTGCGGTAGGTGACGGCCCGGCCATCATCCCGGCCCACGGCGTCATGGAGAACGGCAGCTACTGGAGCCGAACCGGTGTCTCCGCCGCCTTGGCGGCGGCCGGGTACGGCGTGATCGACGTGGTCATGGTCGGACGGTGCCTCTGGACGAACCGCGTGGGTCCGCGACCGCTCCGTCTGATCGGTTCTGCGACCGAAGTACGAGGAGCACCAATACGAGAAGATCGATCCCAGCGGGAATCCGATGGCGTCCGGGTACGAACGATTCTCGGTTTCTCAGATCATTCAGCGCGCACAGGAAGGCGGATTCAGCCCCTTTTCTGAATCGACTGAACGCCTACCCGGACGCGGAGAGATGCTGGCGATGGACCGAGGAGATCCTGAGCGTCGGAAACCCGGCCTACGACGCGGAGTTCATGCGGTCGGTCTACGACGATCCGGACCCGGGGGTCGCTCTTCTGGAGAAGGTACAGTACCCGAATCTCGTTTTCTTCGGAGAGCACGACGTGATCTTCATCAAGCCCCGCGAGCTTCTGGCGCGCTGTCTGCCGAATGTGAAGCACGCCGTGCTTGACGGACTCGGGCACATGACGGCAATTGAAGATCTGAAGTGCACGACCGCGGAGCTTCTAAGCCTCTTGAGGGAAATCTGAATGCCCGGCTGCTCGACCTCGATCCACCGAAGGCAGTTCCTGAAATACGCCGGCCTCGCGGCCGGGGGGCTGAGTCTGCCGGCCGGTCTCTTGTCGGCGTGTGGGGACGGCGCGACCGCGGCGGCGCCGCCGCTGCAAGTCGGCGCGTCGGTTCCCTGGTGGTTGCAAAACGGGTTCGCGCCCACATTCGATGAGATCGACGCCTTTGATCTGAAGACGACGGGGCACATCCCAGCGGACCTGGACGGCACGTACGTTCGCAACGGTTCCAATCCGCAGAATTCGGATTCGCTGCACTGGTTCCTCGGAGACGGAATGGTGCACGGCATCCGCTTCGAGCGCGGGCGGCCGGTTTGGTACCGCAACCGTTACATCCGCACGTCGTACTACGAGGCGGGCGTTGGCCTGGGTGGAGGGATCAGTTCGGGGCTCGTCCCCGGTCCGCAGAACAGCCAGAGCAACGTGAGCGCCGTCTACCACGCCGGTCGGCTTCTCACCTCCGGAGAAGTCGGTGGCGCTTACCGGCTCGACCCCAAGGATCTGTCGACCCTCGGGCCGCACGACTTCAATGGGGCTGTCCGCACGTCATTCACCGCGCATCCGAAGATCGATCCCGCGACCGGCTACATGCACTTTTTCGGGTACTACTTCGCGCCGCCGTATCTCACGTACTCGGTCGCTGACGACAACGGTGTCGTGATCTCGAGTCAGCCGGTCGAAGTCGAGCGCACGACGATGATCCACTCGTTCGCGATCACGGATCGCGATGCGATTTTCTGGGAACTGCCCGTCGTGTTCGAGTTCAGCCGGGCCCTCGAAAGTCCGATTGATGCGTTCCAGTGGCAGCCGGAGTACGGCTCGCGCATCGGGATCATGCCCCTCGGCGGATCGACCGACGAGATTCGCTGGGTCGAAATCCCGAACTGTTATGTGTTCCACGAGGTCAACGCGTTCCGCGATGGCGACGACGTCGTAATCGACGTCTGTCGGCACGATCAGGTTTTCGGCGAAAATTCGTTGAACGACAGCGATCTTTCCGTTCGGCGATGGAAGGTCAACACGGCTGGAGCGAACCTTTCTTTCAGCGAGGAGATCGTGACGAATCGCGCCTTCGAGATCGCGAATCACGATCGACGTTTCACGGGGCGGCAGCATCGCTACGGTTGGTTCGTCACCACCCGTGAGCACCCGGACACGACGGACCTCGCCGGCATCGGACGGATCGACTATCGCACGGGTCGGGTGACCGCCTGGGATCCGGGGCCGACGAAGCATGCGAACGAAGCGTTCTTCGTTCCCGGTGGTCCCGGGGAAGGGGAGGGGTGGTTGCTCTCGTTCGTTTACGATCACCGAACGAAGAGCAGTGAACTCGTGGTCCTCGACGCGTTGGATGTCGAGGCCGGCCCGGTCGGCTCGGTGCAGATGCCTCGGCGAGTCCCCCACGGGTTCCACGCGACGTGGATCCCGGCCTGAACAAAGCCCGCTAGAGTATCAAGACCTGTTTTGCAGCGGGGCGCTCGCGGTAGGCGGTGCTCCACCGAGCGAGATGCTCGAGGGCGGGGTCGGGTTCCAGTTCCTTGAAGCGGCCCATCTGAAGTCCCGCGGCGAGCGTGAAGTCCGCGATGGTCGGCGTGTCGCCCATCAAAAACGGGCGCCCATCGGAAAGCCGGTCGTCGAGAATCTTGCACGGCCCGATCAACACTTTGCGGAAGTGTTCTGCGACTTCGGGTTGCTTCGGGAGACCGAGCGGTGAGTCGGTCGCGTGAACGATCTTCGCCATGGCGAACAGAACGCCCTGCTCGGCGATTCGCTCGACGTTGAGGGTCTGCGCGCGCGCCTGCGGCGTCGTGCCGATCATCGGCGGGTCGGCGTAAAGCTCCTCCAGGTAGAGCATCATTGGGAGGGACTCGGTCAGATAGGTTCCGTCGTCGAGTTCGAGCACGGGAACCTTCCCCAGCGGGTTTCGCTTCACATGCTCGGCAGACTTCTGCTGCCCTTCGGGGAGGCTGACCATGATCTCCTCGACCGGAATCTCGGTGCCCGCGAGTTTCTTCTCTGCGAGGTAGAGCCGAACCTTGGTCGGATTCGGGGCGACCGGGAACATGTAGAGCTTCATCGGGGTCCTTTCGGTGCCGCTTGTCATTCGTAGCCGACAAGAACGGCAGACTCGTCGGTGACGATCGCGGTCACGCCTTCGTTGGTCGCGCTCTGCATGTCCGCCGCACGGGGCACCGTCCAGACGTTCACCAGCGCATCGTCCGGTACCGCGTCGTAGGACTCGGGGAGGGGCGGCGGGACCTCAATCGTCGGCTGTCCGTCGCCGTCGAGAAGGTTACACTCGCGGACCTCAGCGAGCGTGTACGCGGAGACGCAGCCGGTACACGTGGCGGTGCGATCCAGCATATCGTCGTGCATCACGATGAGCCGTCCGTCGGACGTCAGTTCGACATCGAGTTCGATGCCGTTCGCTCCTGGCGCGATCGCTTTGCGGAAAGACGAGAGTGAGTTCTCCGGATACGGGTTATCGGGAGTGGAGGCGCCGGCGCCGCGGAGGACGATCCCCGCCCCTGCGATCCGAAGCGAGCGAAAACCAACGGATGGGTTCATTCGCTGAGCCTAGTCCAGGATGCCGAGCTGCACGAGTCGCAAGACCGGCGAAGCGCTCAGGATGCCGCCCACAACGTACATCGGCCCTCGGGATGGATGGGGCCCGGAACCAGACTGCACGTCCCACATTGGTCCGCCGGCCCCGCGGTGAAGAACTTGCACGTCGCGCAGCTTTCCTGGGGGCCCTGGGGAGAGACCGCGACATACTTCATCGAATTACGCCGGATGGTGTCGGGCGTGCTGAGATGGCTCACGTCGTCGCACGAGAGCCGTTCGGCGCAGCCGGTACCGACACCGAACATCGCAAAGGTTCCCGCGATGCCGAGGCGTGCCGTCCGACGAAGTATGGCTCGGCGGGAGAGGGAGACGTTTTCAAGCATGATTCAGGCGAGCAGGGCGACGGTGTATCCCTATGAGGGTTCCGTGGCCGGCATCAAGTGTCGCGGACAACGCGCCGCATCAAGGGGGCACTGTCGGGGCTCGACCCAGCTGTGGTAGGGCGTCTGCATGTCCAGCGCGACGATGGCCCCCGAGGTTCGATCGCCGGCGCCGCATCTCCGGCGGCGGTGGCGCCACGGTTTGCAGTGCTTCTTCCGATTCATCGGTGGGAAGGGGAGTCTCTCCGATGGGTTCGAGGGGATGCTCGCGTTGGCCGGGCCGATGGTGCAGCGCGAGTTCGATCGCTTCGCACAGGATCCGGTCGGCCGAAGGCTCCTCGCCGAAGAGCCGCGCCGAGACCTGAACGCTCTCCTCGTCGATCGTCCGAGGCTGGCCGCGATGCGCAAGGGCAGCTTTGCCGACGCGTACCTCGAATACCTGGGCGGCGAGGGCATGGGCTCTGCGAGCTACTTTCTCGAGGCCGCCGGACTGGATGAGAAGGCGGCGCAGTTCGGCTGGAGCGACGATCAACTCTGGTTCGTGAAGCGCATGGCGAACAGCCACGACATCTTTCATGTCGTGTCCGGGTACGATCGGTCGATCATCGGGGAGGTCGGTGTCGACGCATACACCGCGGGACACATGCCGATGCTGCCGCTCAAGCTGTTCCTCGCGTATCTTTTGATGCTCAAGCCCTCGAGCCCGATCGGTTGGACGCGCTACGTCCTCCGTTGCTACCGGCACGGTCGCAATACGCCGCCGCTCTCCTGCGTAGACTACGAGGCGATCTTCGAACTTCCTCTCGAGGAAGCACGTCGACAGATGGGCGTGACGTCGCTCGAGGACGTGCACCCGAACGGATTTCCCGCGAGGGGAAACAAGCTCCGGCAGCTCGAACGAAATCTACAGGGCTCCTAGTTGCCCGACGTTTCTTTCACGACGGCCAGGATTCCGTCGCCGAACTTCTCTCGCTTCGCCGGTCCGAGGCCCCAGATGAGCGCGAGTTCTTCGTGGGAGCGGGGACGGGCGACCGCGGCTTCGCGCATCGTTCGATCGTGGGCCACGACGTACGCGGGGACACCCTCCTCGCGCGCGGTCGTCTGCCGCCAGGCACGCAGGGCTTCGAAGAGCTTCTCGCCAGTCGCATCGAGCGGCTGCTGGTCCTCTGCGGGGCGCCTAAAGCGGGACTTGGGCCGGCCCGAGGACGGCTTGACGGAACCGGGCGCCGGGAGCAGCACGCGCGCGGGGCGCCTGCCCATCATCACTTCGTGGCCGGTGGGGGTGAGGAGGACGAGTGGGCGATCGTCGCCCTCGAAACCGATCCACCCCGCGGTCACGCAGCGACTCATCACGCGCATGAGCCACTCGTCGGGGTGCTCTGTCAGAATTCCGAACGTCTTGGTCTTGTCGAGGCCTGAGCGTCCGAGGCGCTCGTCCGTCACGCCGCGTAGAAGGTTCACGGCGGCCCGCATGCCGAAGCGGCCGGACACGCGGGCGACGGCAGAGAGAATCTTCTGGATGATCTCGGTTCGTTCCTCGTCGCTGCGGTCGTCGGTCGCGACGAGTTCGAGACAGACGTCGCAGCGTCCACAGTTTCCGAGGGTTTCCGCTTCATCGCCGAAGTACCGGAGGATTGCATCGTGGCGACAACTGCCGCCCTGCGCCCAGTTGAGAAGCTCGAGGTACAGTTCCCACTTGTGCTGTACGATCGCCGGGTCGACCGTCCCGCCGTTCCCGTCCATTTCGAGGAGTCGTCGACGGCGTGGAGGGTCGTCGCTGGGGACCAGCAGAAGGCCCCAAGCGTCCTCGCCGTCGCGACCACCACGGCCGACTTCCTGATAGTAGGCTTCGACCGAGCCGGGCGGCGCAAGGTGCACGACGGCGCGGACGTCGGCGCGATCGATGCCCATGCCAAATGCGTTCGTCGCGACGACCACGTCGAGTTCGCCGTCCATGAAGGAGTTCTGAACGGTCTCGCGGTCCTTGCGGCCGCGTCCCGCGTGGTACGCATCGGCCTTCCAGCCGGCGGCTACCAGTCGGTCGGCTTCTTTCTCGGTCTCGGCGCGCGTTGGGGAATAGACGATTGCGGCGCCGCGTGGTGCGCTCGGGCTTCCGAGCGCCTCCTCGAGAAGCGCGTCGACGTAGCCGTGCCGCGCCTTCTTACCGACGATCTCCTGGGCGCGAAGCCGCAGGTTGGGGCGCGCGAAACCACGTAGGAGTTGCGGCGTGTCGGGGCCCAGGCCGAGTCGCGCGAGGATCTCGTCGCGGACGAGCGGCGTTGCCGTGGCCGTACAGGCCATGATCTTCGCCGACCCGAGCTTGGGCAGGATTGAGCCGATCTGCATGTACTCGGGGCGGAAGTCGTGGCCCCACTCGCTGATGCAGTGCGCCTCGTCGACGACGACCATCGGGCACTCGATCTTCTCGATCAGATTCTGGAACCAGGGGAGGGCGAGGCGTTCCGGAGCGACGTAGACGAGCTTGTACTCGCCACGCGCGATGGCGGCGAGACGTCGCGACGATTCCGCCGCTTCGACCGTGGATGCGAGGTACGTGGCCGCGATGCCGCGCTCTTCGAGCTGGCGCACCTGATCGTTCATCAGTGCGATCAAGGGCGAGACGACGAGCGTGGTGCCGGGAAGAAGCGTCGCTGGAAGCTGGTACACGAGGCTCTTGCCGCCGCCCGTCGGGGCGACCAGGAGGAGGCGTCCGTCCCGGAGTACGGTTTCGATCGCCTCGCGCTGGCCGGGGCGAAAGCTCTCGTAGCCGAGTCGGGCGAGGGCGGAGTCGAGATCCGCGACGTTCGTAGGTGCGGTCACGCGGGAGGTATACCCGACCCGCGGCGAAGCGGAAGCCCCGCGTCCCATTCATTGCAAGAGAGGCAAGGAAGGTGGCCTTTCGTACACGTCCGCGCGCAGAAGTCCGAAGGGGTGCTGGGCCACCCGCTCATGGCCGGTCGCGCCCCCCACCGGGAAGAACGCGTCTGCGGAGGGCGGGTTTCGACTCGTATCGACAACGAGGATCACGCGCGCGGGCCAGGATTCCGGCGTGGAGTCGTCCTGGCTGCCGGCATCGAGGCAGTGCACGTCTCGTTCGATCAAGCGGGCGCGGATGTTCACGTGATCGGCGAATGCCTCGGGTGCGAAGTAGTAGGCGAACGAAAGGCACTGCCAGACCGGAGACACGAGGATCGCGGTGCCATCGGTCTTTTCGGCCCGAGCGAACGAGGAGAGCTCGCGCCAGTGTTCTGTCCGGTTCGGGCTGGCGTCTGGAACGTCTAGGGCCAAAAGAGCGAGTAGAGCGAGAGCGGCACCAGGAATGATTGGTCCGCGGTGAAGCTGCGCCACGAGGTGGCCCAACAACAGGACGAACCCGAGGGATGCGTACAGTACGTAGCGCTCGGCGAACGCGGGTACGATCTGCGAGGCTGCGAAGTCGCCCAGGAACGGGACCACGGTCCAGAGCAGAAGGTACGTCGTGTACCTACCGGTTTGGGCGGCCCCTTTCCGAAACAGGTCGAAGATCCCCTTTGTGACGAGGACGCCGGAGACGATCGCGAGTTTGGCGCTGCCGACCAGCGCGACGACGGCCGGGGGGAGAAGTCCGAGCGTCGGTGGCTCGAGCCAAGATCCACCACTATCGCCGAGATTGCGTAGGAGCGTCGGGAGCCAGGGCAGAAAGAGGCCGATCGTGAGAGCGCCAGACCGTACGTAGGTGCGAAGAGTGCCTCTCGAGTGGAGGTGGTACAGGAGCACGCCAAGGGCCTGCGCCGGGAGCACGAAGGCCGTGACGTAGTGGGTGTAGAGAAGGAGTGCGTTCACGACCCCGAGTCGGACGCCCCCACGCTTTCCTTCGCTCTCGAGCAGATCGAAGAACAGGGCGAACGAGGCGACGCATAGCAGGCCGACGAGCGCGTACGCACGTGCCTCCTGTGCGTAGTGAATCTGGGCGGGAGAGAGCGTGTAGAGCAGGGCTGCGACGACGCCCGCGAAGGTTCCGAGAAAGCGAGCACCGAGAAGGAAGAGGGCCCCGGCCGTGAGCGAACTCAAAACAGCCGACAGCGAGCGGAGGCCGGCCTCGGAGAGGCCGAACAGCGATGCCCAGCCGTGTGCCAGGAGGAAGTACGCCGGCGGGTTTTGCTGTCGTGACGCGTACTCCAGGATGTTCCCGGGAGATTGTTGGACATGGAACGCCGTGATCGCCTCATCCATCCACAGGCTGTCCGCGTCGAGGTCCGTCAGCTTGAGCCCGAGGTTCACGAGGACGAACAGAGCCGCGAGGGCGAGGGGCCGCACCCAGTGCTCTAGAGCAAGAATGGGCGGGGTTTGGTAGCGCCTGAGACGTGATCTTCGACTTCGCGCGCACGAACCCTGAGGGCCTCGCACTCGATGACGGTACGAGGCAGCGGACCTGGGCCGAAGTGGGGGACCGCATCGTGCGTCTCGCGCATCTCCTTCGGGATGAGCTGGGTATTCGCCCCGAGGAGCACGTCGCCACGCTCATGGGCAATCGGGTCGAGGGGATCGAGTTGATCGTCGCGTCGATCGTCGCCGGAACCTGGATCACACCGATCAACTGGCACCTTGCCCCGGACGAGATCGACTACACGCTCGGCGACTCGGGTGCGCGTGTTCTGTTCGTCGATGTGGCTCACGAGGAGGCAGCGCGTGCTATCGCGCTCGACCATCCCGGCTGCCGCATCGTTCGCGTCGGTGAGGAACTCGACCGTGAGCTCGCTGCGTTGTCTGACGAGCCGTTCGATCCGAGCGGCCCCGCGGGCGGCAACATGATCTATACGAGCGGTACGACGGGTAGGCCGAAGGGTGTGAAGCGGACTCGGCCGGGCGCGCTCGGAGCGACGCTGGCCCACCACGAGGTGCTCGGTCGTAACATCGGGCTGGACGGCAGCGGCCCGCATCTCATCACCGGACCGATGTACCACGCCGCGCCTCTGATGTTCGCCGTGTACGACATGGCAAACGGCGCACCGCTGATCCTTCTCCCGCGTTGGGAGGAGAGGGCGGCCCTCGCCGCGCTTTGCGAACGCGAGGTCGCGCATACCCACCTCGTACCGACGATGTTCGTCCGCCTCCTGCGTCTTCCCGAGGACGAGCGTGCAGCCTTTCAGGCCCCCGCCCTGGACCTGGTACTGCACGGTGCCGCGCCGGTGTCGATCGCGGTGAAGCGCAGGATGATCGAGTGGTGGGGCCCGCTGCTCGTGGAGTACTGGGGTGGAACCGAGGGCGGCGTGAACACGCTGGTCAATTCGACGGAATGGCAGGGACACCCCGGGACGGTGGGGCGGACCTTACCGGCCTTTGAAGTCTTCTCCGTGGATTCCGAAGGAAAGCGTCTCCCGCCGGACGAGGTCGGTGATCTCTACTGTCGGCACAAGACCCAGGATGTGGTCTTCGAGTACCACGGGGATCCCGAGAAGACGTCCGGGGCGTACCTCGAGCCGGGAGTCTTCACTCTGGGCGACGTTGGCTCGGTCGACTCCGAGGGCTGGGTGTTCCTCGCGGATCGTAAGAGCAACATGATCATCTCGGGCGGCGTGAACATCTATCCGCTGGAGATCGAGCAGGTGCTCGAGGAGCATGCGGCAGTGGCCGACGTGGCCGTGTTCGGCATCCCCGACGATGAGTGGGGCGAGAGTGTGAAGGCGGCGATCGAACTCGTGCCGGGGCGTGAGCCTTCCGACGATCTCACGCGCGACATCCTCGCCTTCGGTCGCGAGCGCCTCGCCGGCTACAAGGTGCCCCGCTCGGTGGACTTCGTGGATGAGCTTCCCCGCCATCCCTCGGGGAAGATCTACACGCGTCGGCTGCGCGATCCGTACTGGGCCGGTCGCGAGCGCAAGATCTGATCGCGCACGGCCGGGCCGCGCTTCGTCAGAAGGATTCGATGTGTGCGACGAGCGCCCACATCTGTTCGCGCGTGAGCCAGTCCCCCCACCCGGCCATCGTCCCCTTGCCGGCAGAGATGGTCGTGTAGATGCCCGCGCGCATCTTGTCGCCGCCCATCAAGAAGCCCATGCTCGGCCCCATCCCGTTCCATGCCCGGGGTTGGACCTGCTCTTCGGCGGCCGGAGGCGGTACCCCGTTTGCACCGTGGCACCGGGCGCATTCCTCGTTCCACAGGATGGCGGCTTCCATCTGCGTGTGGGTGTCGAGCGTGCCGTCCGCGGGCGCGGTCCCGTCGGTGCCATCTGGTAGGGCCGCGTCGCGCTTCTTGGCGTCGTCGACTGAGATCCCGAGAGTCTCCGCCCGCCAAACGAACCACTCGTCGCCCACATGCGGTTCTGCGCCGGCCTGCGGCTGCGGCGGCTTGGTGGCGGCACAACCGGCCAGAGCGACGAGGAGAACTGCAACGAGGATCCGCATGGGGGCGACGGTTCCACGAGGCGGGTCGCACTGCAAGGCGGCGACACACCTCTCGATCGGCCTGCGGCGGTGCGGTATTCTCGTCGCAGCGCTGGGTTCGGTGTTCGACAGGCCGGAGGCCGGACCGTAAAGCAGGGGGGTGTCCGAGTCTCCGATCCGCCTCACCGACGATCTTCGCGCGCGCGTTCGACAGAACCTCGAGGGTTTCGACCAGCAGGCGGCGCCTCTGGAAGGTCGCCGTCATGCCGCCGTCACGCTGACCCTGATCGATGACGCCGCCGGCGACGCGTGCTTCATCCTGACGCGTCGCAGCTCGCGCTTGAAAGATCATCCGCGCCAATGGGCTCTCCCGGGTGGAAGTCTCGATGCTGGCGAAACGGTCGAGCAGGCGGCGTTGCGCGAACTGCGTGAGGAAGTCGGGCTTACGCTCGAGCCCGACGCCATCCTCGGACGACTCGACGACTATCCCACGCGCTCCGGGTTCGTGATTACGCCGGTCGTGCTGTGGGGTGGATCCGGTGCGGCCTTGGCACCCGACCCCAGCGAGGTGTCGGAGTTGTACCGCGTGCCGCTCACGGAGCTCGAGAAGCCGGATGTCCCGGGCCTGCGGAGCATTCCCGAGAGCGATCGTCCCGTGATTTCGATTCCGCTCGTCGGGACGCATATTCATGCACCGACAGCGGCTGTGATCTATCAGTTACGCGAGGTCGGGGTGCACGGTCGAGACACGCGGGTGGCTCACTTCGAGCAACCCGTCTTCGCCTGGAAGTAGCGAACGCCCCGCCTTGGAGGGGCCAAGGCATTGATGCCATGTCGCTTCCGGCGCGCTAGGGCCGGGCGCCGAAGCGCCGGGCGGTCCGCTCGCGAGCCTTCTGTGCTTCCATCTCACGATCCCGTGGGGCGGAATCCGTCACGAGGTTCTCCAGCAGCTCAGTTGCTGTTGCGGCTACCGCCTCGATCGCTCGTTCGAAGGCGGCTTCGTTGGCCCGGGAGGGCTTGTTGAACCCCGAAAGCTTCCGGACGAACTGCAGTGAAGCAGCATGGATCTCTTCTTTGATCGCCGGCGTCTCGAAGTTGTATCATGTGCGAATGTTCCGACGCATGAGAGGCCTCCCGTTGGGGGGAGCCTGGCAGCCCGGATCGCGGGCGGCCAAGCTGCTCGCGCTGGCCTTCGTGGCTCTGGTCACCGCGCCGGCAGTACCGGTCCTTGGGGCTGAGGAAGGAACGAAGGTGATCAACCCAGAACAAGAAGCCTATCTCCGAGACCATGTCTGGGCGGTTCTGGGTACGGGTCGGAAGGACGGGTCGCCGCAGCTGTCGATGGTGGCGTACGAGTTCGACGGCGTGGATATCGCGATCTCAATCAAGAGCTACACGGCAAAATGGAAGAACATCCTGCGCCAACCCGATGTCGCGTTGCTCGTTCACGACGGACGCAAGCAGTTGATCATCTACGGCACGGTCGAAGCGATTGCGGAGGACCCGGAGCGACGGGACGTCATCCGTCGCGTGATGACACGCCTGCGGCCCGAGGCGGCGGGGCTCGATGATGAGGCGCTCACGAAGATTCTGGACCAGCAAGAGCGCACGGCGCTGCGTCTCGTTCCGAAGAAGGTCTTTCTGAACGACTGAGGGTAATTCCGTACTTGTTATGTGGGAGATGAGATCATGACCGAGGAACATCTGGACGTACTGGTCGTGGGCGCGGGGATTTCCGGGATCGGAGCCGGCTATCACCTGCAGAAGAACTGCCCGGGCAAGACCTATGCGATCCTCGAGCGTCGGGAGAACCTCGGGGGCACCTGGGATCTCTTTCGCTACCCCGGCATCCGGTCCGACTCGGACATGTACACGCTGGGCTACTCGTTCAAGCCGTGGACGGACCCGCAGGCGATTGCGGATGGGTCGTCGATCCTGAGCTACCTGAACGAGACCGCGTCGGAGAACGGCATCGATCAGAAGATCCGGTACGGCATCCACGTGAAGAGCGCATCGTGGTCGACGGAGGACGCTCGTTGGACCGTCGAGGCCGAGAGCGTCGGCACGGGTGAGTCCTGCACGTTCACGTGCCGCTTCTTGTTCATGTGCTCCGGCTACTACGACTACGACAAAGGGTACACGCCGGACTTCCCGGGAGTAGACGCGTTCCGCGGGCGGATTGCGCACCCGCAGAAGTGGACAGAGGACATCGATTACGCCGGAAAGCGCGTCGTCGTGATCGGGAGCGGGGCGACCGCGGTCACGCTCGTCCCCGCGATGGCGAAGACGGCCGCGCACGTGACGATGCTGCAGCGCTCGCCGACGTATGTCGTGGCCGCGCCGGGCCAGGACGGGATGGCGAACAGGCTGCGCGAGTACCTTCCCGCCAAGCTCGTGTACTCCTTGGTGCGCGCGCGAAACGTCCTCTTCATGTCGTTTTTCTTCTGGCTGTGCCGTCGCTACCCCGCGTGGGCCAAGAAGATGCTGATCCAGCAGGTCCGCGATCACCTCGGGGCCGACTACGACATCGAGAAGCACTTCACTCCGCGATACAATCCGTGGGATCAGCGCGTGTGTCTGGTCCCCGAAGGCGATTTGTTCAAGACGCTCAAGTCGGGTGAAGCGTCGGTCGTCACCGATCACATCGAGACGTTCACCGAGAACGGCATTCGGCTCACGTCGGGAGAAGAGCTCGAGGCGGATGTCGTCGTAACGGCGACCGGTCTGAATCTGCAGCTTCTCGGTGGGGTCGACGTCACCGTCGACGGGGAACTCGTCAAGTTCTCCGACAGCCTGACCTACAAGGGTATGATGTTCAGTGATGTGCCGAATCTGGCGATGTCGATCGGGTACACGAACGCTTCGTGGACGCTGAAGTGTGATCTGACCTGTGAGTTCGTCAGCCGGCTCTTGAACCACATGGACGCGAAAGGCTTCGATATCTGCTGCCCGCGACCTCGTCACGCAGAGGTCGATCTCGACCCGATGCTGGACTTCACTTCGGGTTACATCCAGCGCTCGATCGATCAGTTTCCGAAGCAGGCGAAGAGCCTACCGTGGAAGGCGTACCAGAACTACATGGTGGACATCTGGACAGTTGCGCTCGGATCGCTGGAGGATGGCGCACTCGAGTTCACGCGACGCCCCGCCTCCACGACCCGTTCCGAGAACAAGAACGATCGGGCTGCGTAGACACCGATCGCGTCACTCGGGGGAGAGTGGCCGCCGCCACTCCACGAGTTCCCGCGAGAGATCGTCGACCGATGCGGCGCCCGTGAGCGCGAGGGTTCGGCCGATCCCTTCGGCGAGCCAACCAAAGAGCAGGTCGACGCCGCGCTCGCCTCCCGCGGCGAGTGCGTAGAGGTAGGCGCGACCGATCATGCAGGCCCGGGCTCCGAGGGCGAGCGCCTTTACGACGTCGCTCCCTCGTCGCACGCCGCCGTCGCAGTACACCTCGACGCGATCCCCGACCGCGCCTGCGACCGACTCGAGGAGTTCCAACGGCGTGGGCGCGTCGTCGAGTTGTCGGCCCCCGTGGTTCGAGAGGGCGACGGCAGAGACTCCCGTGTCCGCGGCGATGCGCGCGTCTTCGACGGTTTGGATCCCTTTCAGAACGATCGGCCCCTTCCAGATCGACTGGAGCCACTCGACATCACGCCAGGAGAGGCCGGGGTCGAACTGCGTGTTGATGTACTCGGCGAGGGCGACCGGGGTCGAGCCATCGCCCACTTCGCGGCCGACCACGTTGGCGAAGATGATGGGCTCCGCCGTGAGGAAGTCGAACGTCCAGCCAGGGTGGAGAATGCCGTCGAGGATGGTGTCGAGACCGAGCTTCGGAGGGAGTGAGAAGCCGCTTCGCACGTCGCGTTCGCGGCGTCCGAACACGGGGGTGTCCACCGTGAGCAGGAGGGCCTCGTACCCGGCTGCGGCGGAGCGTTCGACCATCTCCTTTACGAGTTCCCGATCGTGCCACACGTAGACCTGGAACCACTTTGATCCGCTCGAGACGGCGGCCACGTCTTCGATGGAGCGCGTACTCAAGGTCGAGAGCGTGTACGGAATGCCGGCGTTGGCGGCGGCGCGGGCGACGGCGAGTTCTCCCTGGGAATGGGCGGTGCGGCCGAAGCCGGTGGGACTGCAGATCAGGGGCATCGTCGCGTCGCGGCCGAGGATCGTCGTGGCGTACCCGGGCTCGCCCACTTCCCGCAGGACGCGTGGTCGGAACCCGAGAGCGCGAAAAGCGGCGCTATTCCGCTCGAGGGTGCGCTCATCCTCGGCCGCGCCGTCGATGTAGTCGAAGACGCCGCTCGGGAGCCGCTGCTGCGCGATCCGGCGGAAGTCCTCGACGCTGGCGCACCGGTTCAGCCGACGGACGACCGGGTCCCATTCAAAGGAACGGAACCGAAGGACGGAGCGTAGCGTGTCGAGGATCGGAATTGGCATGAGGGCTGGCGGTTAGAACTCGACTCCGAGACCGATCGCGGGGCTTCCGGGCTGCGCGGCGAGGGGGGTCGTCGCTCCTTCGGACTCCTTCGAGGCGCGGGGGTAGTACGCTCGGTAGCCGGCGAAGGTGACCAGGCCGGCCGAGAAGATTTTCCACGGCATGTCCCGCCGCAGACCGCTCACGATGTTCCAAGCGAGGTTCGAGCCGGCGCCGCAGCCGCCGACGATCGGATCCATGAACTCGATCTTCGACGCGGAGCAGCGCCCCGCCGAGGCCGGTCTCGCCCACGAGGTCCACGGCCTCGCTGAGTCCGATGTCGATGTCCGCGCTGTCCCCACTGAGCGATACGCTGCGGCTCGCGGTGGGCAGCCAGAGATAGGGGATGATCTGGAAGGCTCACCGGTCCTCCTCGACCTCGGTGTCTTCGGAGGGGCGTGAGCCAGGGCGGGTCCCGGAGCCAGCAGGAGCGCGCAGATCAGCGAGGCGATCATGGAGCGTGGCCCGTCGTGCCTACTTGCAGGTGACTTTTGCATTGCCCCAGCAACGGTAGATCCGATCACCGTAGGCATCGACGTTCGTCCGGAACTTGCAGTTGCCGCGCCGCAGGCCGAAACGGGCACTTGGGAAGCCGCCGGAGCGCTCGCACCGGAACATGCTGTCCTCTTGTGCCAGAGCGATTGCATCGGCGCAGCAGTCGCTCTTGTCGTACCAGGACCAGCCGGTATCGGAGGTGCCGGGGAAGATGGCGGCTTCCGCCGCAACGGGTGCCGCGAGGAGAACGAGGACGAGAGCGACGATTCGCATATAGAGCGTCTATCATCCGGCTCTGGAGGCGAAAAGCCGTCGGTGATACCGACCGGGGAGATGGGATTCTCTCGAAACGCCATTCTCGCCATGGGCGCGGTTCTGTTGGCCGCCGCCTGCACGGCTTCGACCGCACGGCTCGACAACGCGAAGATGTCGGGTTTCCTCGAAAGCTACGAGGCCCTCGAGCCGGTCGAGCGCGGGTACCTCTACACGAACCCGAATGCGGACTGGTCGTCCTACGGCAAGGTGTTGCTGCCGCCGGTCACGATCTGGCGCTCGGGCGAGAATTCGCTGGACGAGGTTCAAGAGGAGGAGCTGGCGAAGGTCGCGACGCTTCTCGACCGTGCCGTCCGTGACCGCTTGTCCAAGGATTTCCAGATCGTGGACGAGGCCGGACCAGGGGTTCTCCGGTTGTCGCTGGCCATCACAGAGGCGTTGGCCGCGGACGACCAGATCTCCATCATCACCGCTGAAGTGGCGGGCCAGCCGATGCCGGCCGACGATGAGATATCAGACGAGCTCAAGGCGTACGCCGACGTCGCGATGATTGAGATCGAGGCGCGTGACGCCGCGAACCGGCAGCTCCTCGCTGCGGCCGTCGACACGTATATCGCGCCGCCCGGCAAGGAGAAGGGCTCCGCCGATGATTGGGAGGGCGTGGCCGAGGCCTTTACGGCCTGGGCAGACCGGCTCGCCGGCTGGTTTGTGCAAGCGCGGCGGAAGTAGCGCTCAATCGCCGCGGTCCCTTCGTCGGGCTCAGCCGCAGTAGTCGTTGGCCGGGCGCTTCGGTCACGAGCAGCGTGGTCGGGCAGGCCGCGGCGGCAAACATCCAGAGTGTCGACGTGATGACGTCCCCTAAACGGGTCAGTCCCGGCGCTCTAGTCCCCTGCCGGTGATGAGCGGTAGATCGAGTGCCGACAGGGGACCGGTTCTCGCGTTACAGACGGCGGGAATCGCGTTCACGATGCGGGTCGCGGTGAGGATGACCCCGCCGACCGCGTGGTCACCGTGCTCGTCTTCCATGTTGAGCACGCACTCAAGCCGCGGGACGCCCTCGATGAAGATTCGGTAGCCGCCCTTGCCAGTCGCCCACTCGGGCGCAAGGTCATCGTCGAGCCGGGTGACGTGTTCGACGATGAGCGCCGGACGTCCGTTCACGAACCCCTGCACCTCGAACCGCAGTGCGCCCATCGTGCCGGGCTCGACCGTGTGGTCGCCGATCTGGATGGGCTTCGTCGCTTCGCATCGTTCGTGGATCTCCTCGATCTTCTCGAGTTCGACGCCGAGACCCTCGGCGAGGACGCGGATCGTGCCGCCCCATGCGAACGTGAGCGAGCCGGGGATCAGGAGCAACGGTGTGTGGTCCATCGGCTTGCCGAAGCCCATCGTCTCGAACAGCACTTCGGGCTGATCGTAGTTCGCGTAGTTCACGATCTCCTGGATGCGGACCTGGTCCCAGCGCTCCGCGAGCCCGGTGAGGACGAGCGGCAGCGCGTCGTTCGCGAAGCCGGGGTCGATTCCGCTCGTGAGGAAGGAGCTGTTGCCCCGTTCGCACGCGGCTTCGATCTTCGGCGACATCTCGGGGATCGAGCGCGGATGAACGAGCCCGACGATGGAGCTCGAGACGACGTTCTTGCCGGATTCGAGAATGCGGCAGATGTCGGCCAGGGCCTCCATCGGCCGGAGATCGGCCGTGGCCGTGTAGGAGACGCAGTCAGCGTCGGTCGCGAGGATCGCCTCGACATCGTTCGTTGCCGCGATCCCGGTGGTCGGACTGATGCCGGCGAGCTCTCCCGCGTCTCGGCCCGCCTTGCTCTCGCTGTGTACGAGCACTCCGACCAATTCGAGTTCCGGGTGCCCGATGATCGCGCGCAGCGCGTAGCGTCCGACGTTCCCCGTGCTCCATTGAATGACTTTGTATGGCATCCGCAGTCCTCCCAGCGGTGTCTATACGGCCCACTTCGCGCCGCGTCGAGTTTACGGCTCGCGGTGGGGGGATGGGAGCTTCTGCCGATTTCGGCCGGCCCGGGGGGCGAGGGGCTACCTCGGAGTTGCGGGGGAGGCGGCACGTTTGCGCCGGGCGGCGATACCACGCTCGACGGCGGCCTTGATCAGCTTGTCGTTGTCCTTGGAGATTGCGCGGTGTACCCGCCGCTCGAGTAAGAAGCGCAAGATCGGGTTGAAGACGTGGTAGGTCTCGCGAAAGTGCACACGGGTTCGACCGTTGCCGAGGTCTTCGAGCCGGGTCGAGCCGCTTGCTTCGGACCACAGTGGTCTTCCAACCGCGTCGTAGCGCCAGCTCTCGAACGGTTTCACCTCAGTGAGCCACTCCCACGAGCGCGCTTGCCCGCCGGAGAGCAGGTAGCGGGGCACGCGGAACCAGGTGCGTCGGACGAGGCCGTTCCCGTCGGCATCGCCAGGGTGGAGGATTTCGATCTTCACGTCGCCGTGCTCGACGTTGCGACGAGACCAGAAAATGGCCCAGATCTCCTCCGGCGTTGCTTCGATTTCGAACGAGTAGCGGTGATCCTGCATCCGAGTCTCGGGTCCCATCCTGCCAGACCCCGAACCACTGTTCGATAGATCTTGCGGCCGACCGGTTTTTTGGGGTCGGATCGTTGCAATTCGTACGACAGCGGAGGTCGTGATGGCGGAATCGAAGGGGTCGGACGCACAGGGAACGAGTCGCGTGTTGATCGTGGCGCTTGTGTCGGTGGTCGTCTTTCTCGGGTTCGCGCTCGTGATGGTGGCCGTCGGTCGCTCGGGGGAGAGCGGTGTCCCGCCGGCCGTGGAACGCGTGAACGTTCTCGCGTCGCCGACGACGGCGATCTGCCAGAAGTGCCACGCCGCGCAGGTCTAGGAGTTCATTCCGGACTGTCAGCGCAACGCGCTCTTCCACATGGAAGGGCCGGAGATTACCCGCAATGGGAGATCTACTAGGAGTCGAAGCACGGGATCTCGTACGCGACGCAGGGCATGAGTGGTACTGAGACGCGAAGCCCGGGACGCTCACCGTTCTCGATTTCCGTGCGCCGACGTGCGCCGTCTTTCATCTCAGCGGCTTCGGCTCGAGTGCGACGACGCATGACGTCGGTGATCGGCTCACCTGCACTACTCGGACGTCTGGCTCTTCGTCCCGGTCGGCGTCGGGATCTTCGCGACTGCGGCCGCCGCAACGCTTGGCGCGCTCGAGCGGCCGACGAGATCGGACTACGGGTGGTCCGCCGCGGCGATGGTCGCAATGCTCTTGGTCGGTCCGTTGGGAAGCCTGCTGCATCTAGGGGGCAGCGTGGGTCCGGCGGGCGAACTGGTGGAGGAACGCCTCCTGCGGGGGGCGCCTCTCATGGCCCCGCTCCTCTTCAGCAACGTCGGGTTCCTGGGGCTCATCGCTCTGATGGATCCGGAGGAGTGAAGAACGCTATGCCATGGGGATGGAAGACAGAATCCAGGCTCTGGAGGCTCGCCTTCTGGCGCTCGAAGACGCCGAGGCCATCCGCCAACTGAAGGCGCGCTACGGTGAGCTCGTAGATTCTCGTTTCGGGGACGAGGGCTTGCTCGAAGCCGACCGCGTGGCGGGCATCGCAGACGAGATCGCCGCGCTGTTCACTGTCGATGCCGTTTGGGACGGAGCCGCACTGGGAATGAGCCGCGGCCGGGAGGAGATTCGTACCCGTTTCCTCGAGTCGACGTTGACGTTCAGCTGGCACTTCTTCGTAAAGCCTCAGATCGAGGTCGCCGGTGACACGGCGACCGGCCGCTGGGACATTCTCTCTCCCTGTACGATGCCCGGCGATCGTCCCTTCTGGATGGTGGGTGTGGAAGACGACCGCTATGAGCGTGAAGATGGCGTTTGGAAGCACCAGTCGATGAGCCTCCGCGTGGTGTTCATGTCTCCGTACGATCGCGGGTGGGCGAAGAACGCAAAGGCGGCGCGCTCGTGAAGATCGGCATCACCATTCACGCGACGGACCAGACGATGAATCCGGTGGCTCTCGCCCGCGAGGCGGAGGCGCGCGGCTTCTACTCGTTCTACATCCCCGAGCACACTCACATCCCGACGAGTCGCCGGACACCAGCGCCGACGGGTGAAGAGGTCTTGAGCGAGGAGTACAAGCGGAGCCTCGATCCCTACGTCGCGCTGGGCGCGGCATCTTCGGTGACCGAGAACATTTTCCTCGGTGTCGGTATCGGGCTCGTCGCACAGCACGACCCGATCACGTTCGCCAAGGAGATAGCCACGCTGGATCACCTGTCCGGAGGGCGGTTCGTCTTCGGCATCGGGTACGGCTGGAACCACGAAGAGATGGAGAACCACGGGATCGACGTGAAGCGGCGCCGCGCTCTCGTGCGTGAAAACATGCTCGCGATGGAGGCTCTGTGGAAGGACGAAGTTGCGAGCTTCTCCGGCGAGTACGTCTCGTTCGAGCCAAGTTGGCAGTGGCCGAAGCCGATTCAACGGCCCCGTCCTCGGGTTCTCATCGGCGGCGGCGCCGGGCCGAGGCTGTTCTCGCACATTGCGGAGTTCGCTGATGGCTGGTTGCCGATCGGAGGCGCCGGCATCAGGAAGTCCCTGGAGGAGCTGCATCGCGCGGTCGAGGAGCGGGGGCGCGATCCGAAGGACTTGCACGTCGTGCCGATGGGCGTTTTGCCAAAGCCGGGGAAGCTCGACTACTATCGGGAATCCGGCTGCACCGAGTGTGTGCTTCGACTTCCGGCCGGCGCGCGGGACGAGGTTCTGCCCGTCCTCGATGAGTACGCCGAGCTTCTCTGAACTTTGCGGGGCGGCCGTCGATAGGGGGGTGTCGAAGTGTGTGGTACTCGCAGAGCTCCGGCCTGGTGTACCCTAGAGGCAGCCCGCGCCAGCTCGACCGCGGCGACTCGGGCTCCCGGGCCGCCTCGGAGCGCTCACTTCCAGAATGTGCGCCAGCTCTCCCAGCTCTGCGGGATCGTCCCCATCCCGACCTGGTTCTTCGGCCACTCGGCCGGGGGGAGGGGCAGCGGGTTGGCGCCGACGTCGCTGCCGTACCAAAGCAGGTGGCGGCGCCGAACGAAGAGCCATCGCCGGTCGCGTCGCTCGTACGTGTCCCGGTACTGAATGGCCTGGTGGATCCATTGCTCGCCGAGCTGCGTCTCGTTCTTGCAGTAGACGACACCGGTCGCGTGGTCGTCGTCCTGGAAGTCGATCAGGTGGTTCCCGACGAACAGGATGGTGATGCCGACTTCGCGCAGTTGTGACTCGAAGTTCGCGCGTAAGGCCTCGTGCCCGAACACGTCTCGTCCGACCTGGACGTCGTCGACGAAGAGTCCGACGAGAGTGTCGATGTCGCGGCTATCGATCGCGAGCGCGTAACGATAGGCGAGTTGGCGAATGTCGTCCCGTGCGAGGAGCCGGCCCAGATCGTCCATGGGAATGGCGATAGCGGCCACGGTGGGACGCGATCAAGCGGCGCGGGGCGGATAGTCGGCAGCGGTGACCGGGTTCGCTCCCTGGTAGTCGGTCCAGGCTTCGCGCTCGAAGTCGTACAACTTGCAGTGCTTCGTGGAGTCGAAGTACTCGCGGAAGCGGTACGGATAGGACTGACTCACGTCGGAATCGGCCTTGTTCAGAGCCTTTGCCGCGTCGGGGAGGTTGTAGAACGGGATCCGCGGGTCGACGTGGTGCGGCACGTGCACGAAGATATTGTGCCAGAAGAAGTTCAGCCAAAGCGGCATGACGTAGTTGCAGGTCGTCTCGACCTGGCCAGCGTACTTCCGCCAGCGACGCCGGGTGTGCCAGGGCATCTGCGGAGAGATGTGCTGGATGTAGACGGCCCAGCCGATCAGCGCGTTCCACATGAACCAGGGAACGAACAGGACCTTCGTCCAGGTCCACAAAGCGCCACCGATCGTGCCGGTCTGCGCCCAGCCGAACCAACCGACGGCGACGGACATCACCACCAGGAAGGTCGTGACGGCGATGCGGTCGCGCAGGAACGCACGCTCCATCTTGTCCGGCGGTGGCATGTTTACGAGCCGATTCCACCAGATCTCGCGTGTGTAGTAGGTGCCAGCGCCGAAGAGGGACCAGTCCATGCGGTGCCGCAGCTTCTCCCAGCGCGATAGCTTCTGGTACTCCTCCAGCGTGACGGGATGCCAGACGAAGTCGAGCCCCTCACAACCGGGGAATGCGTGGTGCACGCGGTTGTGCCCGTAAGCCCACACCGAAAACGTGTGCAGGCTCGGCAGCATCGCGAGCTGGCCCACGAAGTAGTTCAGGCGAGGGCTCTTGAACAGCGAGCCGTGGGCCGCGTCGTGCCCGATGACGAAGAGCGCCGCAATCGCGAGCGAGGTCAGGAACCAACCGGCGAGGACCAGCGACACGGAGCTGCTGGCGAGGAGCAGGCCGGTTCCGAGCGCGTAAACCGTGAGATCGCGGCCGAGGTAGAGAAGTCCCTTCCAGGTGGGGTTCTCGTAACACGCCTTCGGGATCGAGCGGGCGAGGGCCCGGATCGTCCGGCGCTTTTCTTGGCTGACGCCATTGGTGACCATGGGCGGCGTGGCGTCGCTAAGGACAGGCGTCTCGAGGGTCTCTAGGTTCATCTGCGTCATAATGGGCGTGCGGCGGGTGGAGGGGCGCAGCAGTAACGGCGGGCCCGCGCTCCGAAAGCCAGGTTCTTTAAGTACCACGCCGGCGCCAGGCCTGCCATCGGGTTTTGGGCCCGTAGCGGCGGCTCAGTTAGGCCGCCCGACGATGTAAGCCTGGATTTCCTTGATTTCTTCCTCCGTCAGAATTCCCCCGAATGCGGGCATTCCCACGCCGGGCATGCCCTTCTGCACGATCGCGACGAAGGCATTCTTCATGTCGGGTGCGGAGTGGCGCAGGTCCACGAGAGCCCCGCCGCTGATCGCCGTTACGCCGTGACAGCGAGCGCACCAGCGGTGGTAGAGGTCCTCCTTCTTGGCCACGGTGCCGTCGCGGCTCGCCATGATCTCTTCGATCACAGCAGACGTGATGGCCTGATCCGACAGGGCGAAGGTGTGGACGACCCCCTCGGCGGGGGTGTTCCCGGCCTGTTGGGCGGCGTCGCCGCCCACCAGACCAAAGGCACCCCCCCAGCCTGCGACGATCGTCACGTACTGGACCCCGTCGACCGCGTAGCTGACCGGCGCGGCGATGATCCCGTTGCCGGCGTGGAACTCCCACAGCTTTCGGCCGTCGGTTGCGTTCAGTGCGATGAAGCGGCCGTCCGCGGTTCCTTGGAAGACGAGGTTGCCACCGGTGGTTAGAGTGCCGCCGTTCCACGGCATCGCGTAGGGATGGCGCCAAGCCTCTTCCTGCTTCACGGGATCCCAGGCAAGGAGATGGCCCCCGACGATCTCGCGGACGAGTGTGGCGAAAACAGCGAGGTCGGTCTCCGTGTTGAAGTGCTCGTCGGTGAGGAGCTCTTTGGGGTTGAAGCGATACGCGCCGACCACCTCTTGGGCGGGAATGTAGACGAGGCCGGTATTGGGATTGAATGACATCGGCTGCCAGTTGTGGCCGCCGAACGGCGTCGGCTTCACCATCGCGATCGCGTTGTCGTAGTTCGCGGTTCCGGTTTCGTGGGGGCGGCCGGTCTTCGGATCGACGCCGTCGGACCACGTCACCTCGACGTAGGGTTTCGCGGAAAGGAACTCGCCGGTGACGCGGTCGATCACCCAGAAGTAGCCGTTCTTCGGCGCCTGCATGAGGACCTTGCGGGTCTTCCCATCGATCTCGAGGTCGGCGAGGATCATGTGCTGGGTTGCCGTGAAGTCCCAGTTGTCGCCCGGGGTGGTCTGGAAGTGCCACTTCAACTCCCCGGTGTCGGGATCCAGGGCGAGGATCGAGGAGAGGTAGAGGTTGTCGCCGCCGCCGGGGCTGCGGTGGACGCGGCTCCACGGTGAGCCGTTGCCCGTGCCGACGTAGAGCAGGTTCAGGTCGGGATCGAAGGCCATCGAGTCCCAGGCCGTGCCTCCGCCGCCGATCTTCCACCATTCGCCGCCCGACCAGGTCTTCGCGGCTTCCTCGAGAGCCTTGGATTCGAAGCCGTCCGCCGGATTGCCCGGGACGGTGTACGTCCGCCAGGCGAGCTTCCCGTCCTTCGTGTCGTAGGCCGAGACGTACCCGCGCACGCCGAACTCGGCACCGCCGTTCCCGATGATGACTCGGCCGTTCACGACCCGCGGGGCACCGGTGATCGTGTACGGCTTCGACTGGTCTACGGTGACGACCTTCCAAACCGGCTTCCCGGTCTTGGCGTCGATGGCGATCAGCCGGCCGTCGAGCGTTCCGACGAAGACCTTGCCGTCGTAGACGGCGACGCCACGGTTCACCACGTCGCAGCACGCCTTTGCGCCGACGGCCTTCGGAACCTCGGGATCGAACCGCCAGAGTTCCTTGCCAGTCTTGGCGTCGAGCGCGAACACGACGCTCCAGGCGCCCGTCGCGTACATCACGCCGTCGATGACGATCGGGGTGGCTTCGTGGCCACGCTTCTGACCCGTCTTGTAGCTCCAGACGCGGACGAGACGGTTGATGCTCTCGGGGGTGACCTGATCGAGCGGACTGAAGCGCTGCTCGGCGTAGTCGCGGCCGTGCGTCATCCAGTTCTGCGGCTCGGCGTCCGCGTTTCGGATACGCGCATCGTCGACGGAGGCGGCGCCTCCCCCAGCTGCGTGCACCGAGAGAGGGACGAGCAAGAGGGCGATCAGCAGCAGGCGACGACGCATCGGGTTCATACTCCTCGTTTGGTGTACTCGTAGTTCTTGCGGAGTTCGTGCTTCAGGATCTTTCCAGTCGCGTTTCGCGGGATCTGATCGACGATCTCGATCTGCTCCGGGATCTTCTGGACCATGAGGCCCTTTTCTTTCAGAAATGCGGCCATCTCGTCCATCGAGACCGGCTGCCCGGCATCGGTGAGGGAAAGAACCGCGCAGGCGCGTTCGCCGGTGTCGGGATCGGGGAGCCCGACGACGGCGACGTCCTGGATCTTGTCGTGGGTGTAGAGAAGGTCCTCGACCTCCTTGGCGCTGATGTTCTCACCCTTGCGGATGATGACGTCCTTTAGTCGACCGGTGATGACGGCGTACCCGTCCCGGTCGAGGTATCCGAGGTCTCCGGTGCGGAAGTAGCCGTTCGCGTCGAACGCGGCTTCGTTCAGCGCTTCGTCGAGGTAGCCCTTGCAGAGCTGTGGGGCCTTCACCCGGAACTCACCCTCTTGGGTCGGCCCGGCGACGGACTCGTCGCTCGTAACAACGCGCAGATCGACCTCTGCGGGGCAGGGGCGGCCTTCGGTGTGGGCGAGCTTGTCGTCGGGGTCGTGCACCGAGTTCATGACCAGGATCGGACACTCGGTCATGCCGTAGCCGGAGACGATTCCGGCGCCGCCCATCTCCTTCTTCAGGTCGAAGTGGAGCTGCGGCGGCTTCGGCGCGCCGCCGCCCGGGAAGCTGCGCACGCTCGGGAAGAGTGGCGCCTCGTCACCGGCTTCGCGCCGCTTTCGTTGCGTTGCGAGATACGCCTGGTGAAAGGCCGTGCCGGCCGTGGCCTGTGTCACGTCGTTCTTCGCGAGGACGTCGACGGTCGTTGCGGGATCAAAGACAGGCACCACGATGAATGAGCACCCAGACATCAGCCCGGAGTAGACCCACACGACACCACCGACGTGCGTGAACGGGAAGACCATCGCGACGCGATCGTCCGAGGCGAGATCGAGGACGCCACTCATGCCCCGCGCGGCGGCGAGGAGGGTCATGTCGGTGTGGCGCGCGCCCTTTGGGTCCGCGGTCGTGCCGGAGCTGTAGAAGAGCCAGCGAATGGGAGCACCGCCGTCGTCGACTTCGGCGGGGGGCGGTTGCAAGGTTGCGGGATCTCCGTCGGGGATGCTGTCGGTGACGACCATCACCTCGAGCCCGTCTCGATCGGCCGCGATCTCGGCGGCCATGCCCGGGTAGTCGAATCCACGCCAGGGACCGGGGACGACGAGCAGGCTGCTCTTCGCCTGCTTTGTGATGAAGCCCACTTCCTTGTGGCGGTAGATCGGGAGGATCGGATTCTGCGTGGCCCCGAGCCGCGAGAGCGCTGCGACGAGCACGAGGGACTCCCAGTTCGTCGGGAGCATCCACGAAACCATCGAGTCGGTGCCGACCCCCTGGGCCTGAAGGCCCGCAGCGCAGCGCTCAGCCGCGTCGCGGTACTCTTTGAAGGTGGCGCGCCGATCGTTCTCGTCGACTGTGAAGAGCGCATTGGGGGTCGCTGCGGCGCGGGCCTCGATCAGGGCCCAGAAGCCGCCCGCCTGAAGGTAGGGCGTGGAGTCATTCTGCATCAGCGGGGTTTATCGGGGCGCCACCGGCGGTGCAAAGTGAGGCCGGGCGGCCCTAGGAGGAGTCGGTCGGGCTCCGCTTTACCTCGTAGGCGTCGAGGTCGAGCGAGGAGAGCATCTCGTGGTGTTGGCCCATGGTTCGGGGCCACTGCGTGACGATGCGCCCGCTGGGCGCGCGGTAGTAGTCGGTGCACCCCGCGAACCAGACCTTGACCGCCGCGATCTCCCGCTGCAGCTCTTCGTTGTACTCGGCCATGGGTTCCGGTTTCACGTCGACCCACGCGAGGCCCTCGTCGGCGATGCGCTGGATGTGCAGCATCGCGTGCTCGACGTGGTACTCGATCATCGTGATTAGCGAGTCGCTGTTCGTGTTCGGTCCGTAGAGCATGAAGAGGTTGGGGAAGCCCGCGGTCGTGACCCCCTTGTAGGCCTGGGCACCGTCGCTCCAGGCCTCCTCGATCGTGACGCCGCCCCGGCCGCGAACGTCGAGGGCCGAGAGGTACTTGGTCGTCTTGAACCCGGTTGCGAGAATCAGGGTCTCGATCTCGCGCTCCGTACCATCCACCGCCACGATCGAGTTCTTGGTGATGCGTTCGACCCCGCTGGTGATGAGCTCCAGGTTCGGACGATTGAAGGCCGGGTAGTAGTCGTTGGAGAAGAGGGGTCGCTTGCAGCCCCAGGGGTGGGTCGGCACGAGCTTCGCGCGAACCTCGGGATCCTCGACCAGCGCGATGTTCCCGTGGCACGCGGCTTCCATGTCCGGCTGGATGAAGTCGAAGGTCTGCGGGCCGCCGCTGTTGATGCGGTTGAAGATCTCGTCGCGCACGCCCTGGGCCACATCCGGGTTGGCGCGGAAGTGTTCCAGAACGTCTTCGGGGTAGGGGTCATCTTGCTTGGGCATGACCCAGTTCGCGGTGCGTTGGTAATAGTCGACGCGCGCGGCATCCTTCACGATCTGCGGAACGAATTGCACCGCGCTCGCAGCGCTGCCGACCACGCCGACCCTCTCCCCGGACAGATCGTGGTCCCAATTCCAGCGGGCGGAGTGGAAGCGCGTGCCCTCGAACGAATCGAGGCCTTCGATCTCGGGGTAGTTCAGCTCGTTGAACATGCCGATGGCGCTCACGACGACATCCGCTTCGAGGCGCTCGCCGTCCCGGAGCTCGATCGTCCACCGTGCGGTGTCTTCATCCCAAGTCGTACCCCGGACCTCGCAGTCGAAGCGGCAGTAGGGCTTGATCGCGTACTTCTCGGCACACTCTTCGAGGTACTCGAGGATCTCCGGCTGCGGCGCGTAAGGGCGCGACCAATCGGGCTTCACTTCGAACGAGTAGGAGTAGAGATGCGAGGGGATGTCGCACGCACAGCCGGGGTAGCGGTTGTGGAACCAGGTGCCCCCGAGGCCAGCGGCCTTCTCGAGGATCACGAAGTTCTCGAAGCCGGCCTTCTTCAGGTGGATGGCCATGCAGAGGCCGCCGGGGCCGGCGCCGATAATGACAATTCGGGGATCGCGTTTCGGTGTTTGGGTCACTGGAAGGGGTTCCTCAACGAAGCCACTCGGGAGAGTGGGTTCCCAGGGGCGACGGCGGAAGGTCCCACCGTGCCGGAGTGTGTTCCATTTCTACGATGGGCGCGAGATGCTCTAGCCGACCCCACGCCGTGTCCGACGAGGCCACGAAGCGTTCGGGCCGATCGAAGCCGCGAGCCTGGTCGCGGTCGTGGATCGTACCGAGACGGGTGAGCCACATCCCGGTCTGGCAGAGGGACTCCTTTACGTGCCAACTGCCGCCCTCGGTGCACCTGCGGGAGAGTGCGGTCATGGCACCGAACGCCGCGAGGTAGCCGGTCGTGTAGTCCGTCGCGGCGGCGGGAATCAGCGCGGGCCGGCCGTCGCGCGCTTCGGAGTCGGCGATGCCCGTCGCAGACTGCGCGAGTTGTTCCCAGCCGGGGCGATGGGCCCAGGGGCCGACGTGGCCGTAGCAATCGAGCGACACGACAATGATACCCGGCCGTCGCGCGGCGAGCTCGGTCGGCGAGAGGCCGCGGGCGGCAAGCGCGCCCGGGCGGTAGCTTTGGCAGAACAGGTCTGCGGTCTCCACGAGCTCGTCGAGTCTCGTGCGATCGTCGTCGCGGTCGAGATCGAGGAACGCGTTGCGCTTTCCGTGGCCGGTGTCGATGACGAACGGCTCGATGCTCGGCACGCGCTCCGCGCCGATTCGCAGGACGTCCGCGCCGTAGGAAGCGAGAGTTCGTCCGCAGGTTGGGCCCGCGAGCACTCGCGTCAGATCGAGGGCGCGAACACCATCGAGCGGGCGATCTCCGGGGGGGAGTGGTCGCGCGGCCGCGTCGCCGATGCGCTCGATCTCGATCACGGGGAGCGACGCGAGGGCCCTTCCTTGGGGATGCTCTGCCCATTCCTCGGTCGTGCGGACGACGGTACCACAGAGGCCGCGCAGCGCGATCGCGTCTTCTAGTTCGGCAGCGTCGTGGGCGCGCACCGCGTCGGCGATCGCGTTCGCGTCGAGGGTGCAGCCGAGTAGATCGACCGCGCCTTGCGCGAGTGCCGGGAAGCCGCCGTGCAGATGAATCCACCTGCCGTCCCGCGTCTCGTAGAGCCCGCTCGCCGGATTGTGGTGCCGCGTGAGGTCGACGCCGCTCGAGGCCTTCTGCAGGACGAAGCTGACCAGGCTCATTGCGGCGCCGGAGACGTCGACCGAGACCTTCTGCGCCTCCCCCGTTCGGGCCTCGTGCAGTTGCGCGGCCGCCGCCCCGGTCAGGCCGAGGGCGGCTGCGGCGGCTTCGCCTGCCGGGTAGCGCGTGGGGAGGACGGGGTCCGCTCCTCGTACGTCGATCCGGGGGCCGGCCGGGGCGTCGAGGCGCGCGGCGCGAAGAAGGGGATCGAGATCCAAAACGTTCGTCGGGTCCTCGCGGCGTTTCAGCCGCCGAGGACCTCCTTCGCCCGTTCCCGCAGAACGAATTTGGTGACCTTCCCGGAGGCGTTCACCGGGAGTTCGGATACGACTTCGACGAAGCGCGGGACCTTGTAGTTGGCCATGTTCGCACGACACCAGGTAATGACGCCGTCCGGCTCGAGCGCCTTGCCCGGGCCGGGTACGACGAAGGCCATTCCCACTTCGCCCATGCGCGCGTCGGGAACGCCGATGACGGCGACCTGGGCGAAGTCCCCGCTGCTGAACATGAGATTCTCGATCTCGGCCGGGTAGCAGTTGAAGCCGCCCATGATGAACATGTCCTTGATACGGTCGGTGATTCTGAGGTAGCCGCGGTCGTCCATGATGGCGATGTCGCCGGTATGCAGCCAGTTGTCCGCATCCACGGCCTTCGCGGTTTCGGCGGGGTCGTCGAGGTAGCCCTTCATGACGTTGTAACCGCGCACCACGACTTCGCCGGGTTCGCCCCGCGCGACCTCTTCGCCGGCCTCGTTCACGCAACGAACCTCGACGTCGTCGATGGCACGTCCGGAGGTCGTCGCGATGGTTTCGGCGTCGTCATCTTCCCGGCACATGGAGACGGTTCCACACGACTCTGTGAGGCCGTAGCCGGTGATGACCGTGTCGAACCCGAGCTCCGTCTTCATCCGGTGGATGAGCTCGACGGGGATTGCGGCGGCGCCGGTGACGGCGAGGCGTAGGTTCGAGATGTCGTGCTTGGCCAGGTCGGGGTGGGCCAGGATGGATTGATAGAGCGTCGGCGGTCCGGGCAGCATCGAGATCTTGTCCTCGCCGATGCGGGCGAGAACCTGCGGGACGTCGAAGACGAGATGTGGCAGCGCGGTCGCGCCGCGCAGGATGCACGACAGCCAGCCCGCCTTGTAGCCGAACGCGTGGAAGAACGGATTCACGATGAGGTAGCGGTCGCCGGCGGTGAGTCCGACGATGCCGGACCACGCGAGGAACACTTTCGTATTCTGGCCGTGCGTCGTCATGACGCCCTTGGGCTTCCCGGTCGTTCCGGACGTGAACATGATGTCAGACAGATCGTCGGGCGACACGGCGGCGGCCCGCTCTCGTGCCTTCTCTTCGGGGACCGATTCACCGCGCGCGAGAAATTCGTCCCACCCGGTCGCTCCCGCTGTGGACCCACGAAGCGCGACGATGCCCTCGAGCGAGGGGATGTCTTCCTGCTGGATCTCGGCAACGTAGTCGACGCCGAGGAAGTCGGTCACCGTGCACAGGAGCTTGGCGCCACTCGACTGAAGGATGTATGCGGCCTCCGCCTTCTTCAGTCGGGTGTTCAGCGGCACCAGTGTCGCACCGGCGGAGTGCAGGCCGATGGCGGCCAGGATCCACTCATGGATGTTCGGCGCCCAGATCGCGACCCGGTCGCCGGGCCCGATCCCGGCGGCGATGAAGGCCCGGGCGACGCGGACGCCGGCGTCCGCGAGCTCGGAAAAGCTGAGCCGGGTGTCGCCTTCTTCGATCGCGATGGCGCTTCCGAACTGCTCGGCAGCCTCTTGGACGGCCCCTGGAATGGTGCGTTGCATGACGCGGTTTTATCCGAAGGGCCGGGCGGCTTCCATGTTGACCCGGATGTGGGCTCAGTCGACGGGTTTCGGATCCTCGACTTCGGCCGTGACCCTCGCCCAGGCTAGTTCCGCACCCTCGTGCTGACGAAGGCGGGGCCAGCGCATAGGAGCCCTGTTCGCTAGGTGCCTCCGCGGGGAGAACGACCAGAATATGGCCGCCGGGTTCGATGTCGCGCTCCAACCGCTGGACGGTCGGCGGACCGAGCGGCGTTCCGAAGACGGTCAGGTTTGCGTCCTCACTCAGGATTCGCAGCAGGACCTTCTTCTGGCCCAGCGTCTTCCACCGCTCGTACTTCACCTTCGAGATGGCCTCGCCGTGTTCGAGGATCCACCGGATACCGGTGCGCTCTACGAGCGTGCGCAGGTTCTTGGGGTGGGGTGGCTCCGCCGTCAGCCGGCGGAGTGCCTTGTGCCACTCCGGCATGAACCGGGTGTGCCCGTTGACGATGGGGAGCCAGTGGTCGGTACTCTGAACCATGTACAGCGTCTGGTGGCGCTTGGGGAGAATCGACCCGGGGGACCCCGGGTCGGGGATGTTGAGCAATGGCCCGCGTTCGAGGCGGGCGAGGAGGCGAACCGGCTTAGGTGCGAACCGGCGGCTCGGTGGTTTCGGGGGGGTCGTGCGTCCAGAGCCGACCATTTCGATCTATGAGGTCGACGCGGGGAGGTGACGAGCGAGGCGGGAAATCGCCTGGGAGATATGCTCTACCCAGCACATGGACCTGGAGTTCACCGACGAGCAGAACCTTCTGCGGGAGACCGTTCGCGGGCTCTGTGAGCAGTACGCGTCGTACGAGGTCGTGCGGGCACTCGAGGACGACTCGTCCGGCTGCGCAGCGGATCTCTGGAGGCAGCTCGGTGCACTCGGGCTCATTGGTCTGCGCTTGCCCGAGGCGTACGGTGGCGCCGCGCAGGGAATGCAGGAGGCCGTCCTTCTCTACGAGGAGCTCGGCCGCGCCCTGGCGCCCACGCCGCACTTCGGAAGTGCGGTCCTCGGAGCCGGGGCCCTCCTCGAAGCCGGCAGCGACGCGCAGAAGAAGCAGTGGCTTCCGAGCATCGCATCGGGTGCGGCGGTGCTCGCACCTGCCTGGTTGGAACCGCGCAGCGGGTTCGATTCCGGAGGCGTCCAGTTGGAAGCGAAGTCGGTGGACGGCGGCTATTCACTGTCCGGCACGAAGAGCCACGTGGCCTTCGCCAAGATCGCAGACCGGTTGGTCGTTCTTGCGCGAACGGGCACCCCGGCGGAGGCTATCGACCTCTTTCTCGTCGATCCCGCTGCACCCGGCGTCGAACTTGTGCAAAGCAAGACGATGGCCTCGGACGCGCAGTTCGAAGTCCGCCTCGACGGCGTTCGCGCTTCAGAAGCGGACCGGATCGGTGCAGCCGGGACGGGTTGGGCGACCTGGAAGCGCGGGATGTACGACGGCGTGATCCTTCTCGCCGCACAAGCGATCGGCGGTGCGGATCGGGCGCTGGAGATGACCGTCGCGTACGCGAAGGAGCGCCACCAGTTCGGCAAGCCGCTCGGTGCGTTCCAGTCGCTCTCGCACTACATGGCCGACGCCGTCACTGCTATCGACGGCGGTCGCGTACTCGTTCAGGAGGCCGCCTGGGCACGTGACGCGGGCCGTTCCGTCGCACGCTTGGCGCCGATGGCGAAGTCGTTTGCGTGCAAGACCTTCCGCGACACCACGAAGGCGGCCCAGCAGATTCATGGCGGCATGGGATTTTCGGTCGAGTACGACATTCAACTCTACTTTCGGCGCGCGAAGCAGCTCCAAGTTTCGTGGTGGGATACGCACTACTGCGAGGAACTCATCGCGGCGCACGTGCTCGACGGGGACGGGCCACCCGACCTCCGTTCCGCGCCGGCCTGACCGCTCGTGCCGGCTCCTTCCGCTTCCGGCGCTCTCGTCGGCCGTCGCATTCTCGAACTAGCGGACCACAAGACCGCGTATTGTGGAAAGCTGTTTGCGGACATGGGTGCCGACGTGCTGCTGATCGAGCCGCCGGGCGGCGACTCGATGCGGGATCTCCCGCCGTTCTGGAAGGGTAAGTCGGATCCCAACGGCGGGCTGTGGTTCCTGTACGCGAATACGAGCAAGCGCGGCATCACGCTCGACCTCGAAACCGAAGAGGGCCGAACGCGCTTCCTCGATCTCGCGGCTTCCGCCGACGCGGTGATCGAGGGCGAGGCGCCGGGGCGACTCGCAGCGCTCGAGATCGGATGGGAAGCCCTCCACGCACGGAATCGTCGGACCGTGCTCACGTCTATCTCGGGTTTCGGTCAGACGGGTCCCCGCCGCGACTGGAAGTCGTCCGATCTCGTGGCGACGGCGCTCGGTGGTGCGGCGATGGTCACGGGCTACGCGGACGATCCGCCGGTCCGCCTCGCGGGTTCTCACGCGCACGTCATGACCGCGACCAACGCCGCGGGTGCCACGATGATCGCGTTGCTGCACGCGAGCCGCACGGGGCGTGGGCAGGTCGTCGACATCTCGGCCGTGGAGACGGTGGCCGCGGTGAGCCACATCACAGGTGTGGGCAAGTGGCTCGACGACGGGATCATTCCGAAGCGAGCGGGCACGGGGCTCTTCGCGTCCGTGCCGTCGGGTGCCTACGAGTGCACCGACGGGCTGGTCTATCTGATGGTGAACCGCCCCGCACATTGGAAGGGCGTGGCGCGCTGGGTCTTCGAAGAGACGGGACAGGAAGCGATTCTGAATCCCCTGTGGGAAGGCCCGTCCGCGAACCGGATCGAGGATCGCGAGCTCATCGACATGTTCATCGGAGAGCTCACCGCGAAGCACTCCGTGGCCGAGATCTATCATCAGGGCCAAGCGCGCCACCTCGCTTTGACGCCGATGCAGACGGCTTCGGAAGTCGTCGCCGATCCGCAACTCGCGGCGCGGAAGTACTTCGTGGACGTGGACCTGGGTGATGGGGGAGCGCTCCGCTTTCCGGGTTCAGCGTATCGCCACGAAGGAACGCCCGCTGCGATTCGTCGCCGCCCCCCGACCGTGGGGGAGCACAACGACGAGGTGTTCGCGGAGCAGCGTGAGGAAGGGCCGCGGCTGGAGGTGGAGGTCGCGGTTGCCCAGGCGCTCGAAGGACTCCGGGTGATCGAGTTCTCGATGGGAATGGCGGGCCCGTGGATTGGTCGTGCGATGGCGTGGTGCGGGGCCGAGGTCATCAAGGTCGAGTCGAAGAGCCATCCGGACGTGACCCGCCAGTACGTGCCGCCGTGGGCGCCGGAGCTCGGGGTTCAATCCAGGCTGTCTCCCTGGTTCACGGATTGGAATGCCGGCAAGCGTTTCGTGGCGGTCGACCTTACGAACCCCGATGCCGTCGACCTCATCAAGCAGGTGATCGCAACCGCGGACGTCGTCGTGGAGAACTTCACGCCGGGTGTGCTCGAGAAGCTGGGACTCGGTTGGGACGAGCTGCGCCGGGTGAAACCGGATCTAGTGATGTTCGGCACGTCCGGTTTCGGCGACGATGGTCCGTGTCGGCGGTACGTCACGTGGGGGCCGAACCTCGAAGCGGCGTCCGGGCTCGCCAAGAGCTCCGGTTTCGCGCATCGGCCCTGCGCCATGACGCACTTCGCATACCCCGACTCGGTGAGTGCGATGCACGGTCTCTTCGCCGTTACCTGTGCCCTCGAGCACCGCCGTCGAACCGGGGAGGGGCAGCGCGTGAACCTGTCGCAGCTCGAGGCGATGGTGTCGGTGTACGGAGACGTGATGATGGAGGCGCTGGCGATTGGCGTCGATCCGGAACGGGTGGGCAATCGCTCTCGCTACGGCGCGCCGCATGGCTGCTACCCGTGCTCGGGGGATGACCGCTGGTGTGCGATTGCGATCTTCGACGACGAGGGATGGAGAACTCTGTGCCGCGTAGCGGAGCAGCCGGAATGGGCCGTGGATCCGCGTTTTGCGACTCTTGCGGACCGGCTCGTCCACGTGGGTGAGCTCGAAGTCCTCGTGTCGCAATGGACCGCGAACGTCGACGCCTACGACCTGCAAGATCGTCTTCAGGCGGCCGGAATCGCGGCGGGGGTCGTACAGAACACCGAGGACCAGCACCGGCGGGACCCTCAGCTCGCGGCACGCGGGTTCTTCGAGGAGATTGATCATAAACTGAAGGGCAAGGTCGTCGCGAACGGCATCCCACTCGGCTTCACGGCGACCCCGGGACGAACGCCGCAAACGGGCTCGGCTGTGGGCGAGGACAACGATTATGTCTTCGGCGAACTCCTCGGTCTCGGCGCGGGTGAGGTTGCGCGACTTCGGGCCATCGGCGCCGTCGAGGACTCGGACGAGCCCGTCCCCGAGCTTCCGTGATGGCGCGCACTCTGCTTCCGATCTACGTCGACGTCGATGACGTCCTCGCCGACACGACCGCGATGCTCCTGGAGATGGCGCGTGATCTCTTCGCCAAGGAGATCGCCTACGAGGACTGCCGCTCGTTCGATCTGGGCGAGTCGTTTGGCCTGTCGGAGGCGCAGCGCGATCGGTTGCTCGACGCGGCGCACGAGGATGCCGCGATCGAGTCCATGCTTGCGATCGAAGACGCCGCCGAAGTCTTGGCGGCGTGGGACGCCCTCGGCCACGAGGTGCACATTGTGACAGGTCGTCCGCCGGCAACGCTCGCGGCAACGCGTCGTTGGCTCGATCGGATGGAGATGCCCCATGCGTCGCTCGCCTCGGTCGATAAGTACGGTCGCCAGGCGCACCTGACCGAAGCGGTGCCGCTCGACAGCCTCGCCGAGCGCCGGTATCGCGTGGCCGTCGAAGATTCCCTTTCGATGGCGCGCTTTCTCGTCAAGACGACGGGCACCGCGGTCCTCCTCCTCGATCGTCCGTGGAATCGAGACGTCACCGGGCTCGACTCGGGGGTGCTGCGGCTGGTCACCCGGGTGGCGTCCTGGCGCGAGATTGAGGCCGACGTTGCCGGGTCTGACCACAAATAGTCCCTGATTGTTGAATATGAACGATATAGTTGACTAAGAGAGACCAACGCGTCGACGACGAAGCTTGGGAGAAGGCGGCGAGCGAAGGGGGCAAGGCGTAGCGGACTCGCGAGAGCATCGGCTCGGTGGAGGCTCTTGCAAGCCTCGGAGTCGATGGAGACGATGCCGGCGTCGCGCGGGTCCGAGACTGGATTGAGAGCCTCGCGGCGCGCCCCTGACGAGCGCGTTGTTGGCGCTCGTGCAGGCATTGAGTACCGTGTGCCCGTGCGCGTGCTGTGGCCGCTTCTCGTTCTCGTCGTGCTTGGCCTGGGGTGGTTCTTCTGGCCGCCCCCGGCGCCGCCGACGAACCTCGTCCTGATCGGCATCGACACGCTGCGCCCGGATCACGCCTCGGTCTATGGATACGACAAGCCGACGACGCCTCGCCTCGAGGCGCTGGCCGCGCGGGGTGTCCTGTTCGAGGAGGCGACGAGTCACGCGCCGTGGACGCTGCCGTCCGTGTCGACCGTGCTGACGTCGCTCTACCCGTCGCAGCACGGCGCGCGAGTGCCGGGTGACTTGAAGGACCTCACGGACGACGTGCCCGTGCGGCTCGGAGACGTGGAGACCCTCGCGCAGATCTTGCGCCGAAGCGGGAAGGTGACGCAGGCCTTCGTTGCCAACGCGTTCACCGGCTACGGGATCGACGACCACTTCGAGGGCTTCTCCTACGCACATGCGAGTGCCGATCGGATCTCGCGAGACGGCGTCGACTTCCTGCGTGCGAATCGAGAGCACCCATTCTTCCTGTATCTTCACTACACCGACCCGCACGAGCACCATCGCCTGCTGCCGAAGGAGCATCGGGCGCGGTTCACCGATGCGTCTGTCCTCGAGGCGATGGGCGATCGGGACAAGGCAGGCTATCGGTACATCTACGACAACTTCGGGCCGGCGCTTTACGACGCGCAGACGTCGTTTGCGGACGAACAAGTCGGCGTCGTGTTCGATGCCCTGCAGCAGCTCGATCTCACGGGTCGCACGCTCGTCGTCGTCTTCTCCGATCATGGCGAGGAGTTCTGGGAGCACGCCGACGCGCATCGTCGTTACGGAGAGGATCCGCGCGGCATCTACGGCCTCGGCCACGGCCAGAGCCTCTACCAGGAGCTGCTCTCCGTGGTCTTTCTCATGGCAGGAGGAGATCTCCCGGCGGGGCAGGTGGTGAAGGGCGCGGTCGGGCTGCGCGATCTCGCGCCCACCGTGTTGGACGTCATGGGGCTTCCGCCCGGGACGACGATGGAAGGAACGAGTCTGGTCCCGGCGATCACCTCCGGGCAGGCGCCGGAGCGCGAGGTGTTCAGCGAGTCGATCGCGTACGGCTACGAAAAGAAGGCGATTCGCGTCGGGGACTGGAAGTACATTCTGTCTCTCCCGGACTCGCTCGACGAGCTCTACGATCTGCGGGCCGATCCCGGGGAGACGACGAATCTCGCGGCGAGCGATCCGGAGCGGACAGCCGCGATGCGTCGCCGCGTCGAGGAGATCGTGGCTGGATTTGCGCCCGAGGAGCCGACCGAGCCTACCGGGATCAGCGAGGAGACCCGTCGCAACCTTCAGGCGCTGGGCTACCTCACCGACGATCGGGCCGTCCCGCGAGATCAGCCGTAGCAGGTCGCTGAAGAACTCCGGACCGAGCTTTCAACAGCCTACTAGTTCGTGGGCTTCATCTGCTCGATCCACTCGTGGATGAGCGCGACGCCCGCAGGGTCGGCGTGACTCCGGCCGAGGGGGGGCATCATTTTACTGGGCTTTTCGGACGCGAGCCGCTGGTACAGCAGGGAACGTTCGGGGTCCCCGGGTACGATCAGGCGTGCGCCTTCGTGACCGAAGTCGTGCCGGACGGGGCGATCGAGCAGGGGATCGAGTGCGGCTTCGCGCCGTAGGTCGAACAGGGCGCCGGCGGGTCCGTGGCAGAAGCTGCAATTCGCATCGAGGTACGACCGCGCGCGGCCGTTCAAGCTCGCACCCTCCGCGTCCGGCGGGGCGAGCGTCTTGAGGCGGGTGAACGCCTTCTGATCCGGCTCGCGCAGCATGAGCTCGCTGATCGTGAACATGCCGGCCTGTCCCCAGGCTTCGAGTTGGGGGGTCGCCGTGCCGTCTTCGCCGTAGGTCGTCGTCCGATCGAGCTGGCGAGCGTTCACGCCGAGGACGTAGCCGGCGCCCAGGTGGTGGCAGGTGAGACAATCGGACGGCGCGGGATGCGTCCACGACTCGATCCGTTTGCCGCCGTCCTTCGTTCGGACGGCGACCTCCGTGGTCGCGCGTTCAGTGACGAGGAACGCCTCGGTGCCGTCGTCGTTCCATCGGTACGAGGCCGTGAACGCACCCCCGCGCCGGCTCAGCCCGAGCATGCGGGTCTCCACGCGCTGCGTGCGGCTCGGGTCCGTTTCGTCGATGGGAAGCTCGAAGTGCTGGATGAAGACCGAGCCGGCGGGGAAGCCCCACGGCCCTTTGCGGCGGTACAGTACGCGATCGCGCTTTGCCTTGCCGCCGGTGTTCGATCCGTTTCCGGGAATCGCCACCCAATGACGCTTTACCGCCCCGTCCGACCAGGAGGGGACGTTGAGTTCGTATGGGACGACGCCGTTCGCGGGCTCGAGAGTCACGAGATCCTTGAAGAGCCGCGTCTTCGAGAGCGGTGGCGGGGGTCGTTGGTCCCGATCGGTTTCGCTGAGTTTCGAGATGCCGAGGGACTCGCGGCCGACGAGCAGCAATTCACCGTCAGCCCGCTCGCTGAAGGAGAGGAGCGAGTACGGCGTGACCTGAGCGACACGTTCGACGCTCAGGACCTGGCCGGCGCCGTCGGACAGCAGAGCCCAGATCCGCCCGGAGTTGATGTCGCCGAAGATGTAACGCCCGACCAGGTCGGGGTGCTCCGTTCCGCGGTAGACGTAGCCGCCGATGATGCAGCTGTTGCCGTTCCCGTGCGGGTAGGCGAACAACGGAGGCTGCTCCTTGCCGATGAAGGGCCGCGGTTTCGTCCCCTTGAGGAAACTCGCTGTGTATTTGTCGACCCCTTCGCGGTAGCTCCACTGGTAGTTCCCGCCGGGCACGCCGATGTTGACCTCTTCGGCCAAGTCCGACCCCGAGTCGCCGAGCCACAGCTGGCCGCTCTCGCGGTCGAAGGAGAAGCGGTACGGGTTTCGCAAGCCGATGAGGTAGAACTCCTCGAGCGCGTTGGGAACGCCGACGAACGGGTTGTCGTCGGGAATGCAGTAGCCGCGGGTCGTGCCGGATTCGGGTTGCCGAGGTGGCGGATGGCTCTTGCCCGGAGTGCAGTCGACGTCGATGCGCAGGATGCCGGAGAATAGGTCCTTGTGGATCTTCTGGGGGCTGTCCCGCTCGGGGACCCAGCCTTCGTCTCCGAGCGCGACGTAGAGGTAGCCGTCGGGTCCGAAGACGAGGCCTCCGCCGAAGTGCTCGCCGAACTTCCGCTTCCGGTGCCATTCATGCAGCTGGTCGATCAGGACCTCTTCGGACGCGGCGTCGACCTCGCCGTCCTGCCAGTCGAAGCGCGACACGCGGTCGTAGAGCATGCCGTCGCGTTGGGTGACGTAGCGGAGATACAGCTCGTTCGAGTCCGGGCGCAGCGCGAGTCCGAGTGCGCCGGATTCGCTGCCGTGCTCGTAGAAGACGCGGTCTTCGAGGTCGAGGACCTTGGTCCTAGTGCCGCTGCCGTCCGTTGAGAGCGCCCAGACGGCGCCCTGTTGTTCGAGGATGTAGAGCGGTTCGTCTTCTCGTGCCTGCGTGGCGAACAGCACGTTGCGGAACTCTAGGTCCTCGAAGAGCTGCTCGGGGACGAAGCTGTCGGCGTTGTTGCCCAGGGATCGTAGCGCGCGGAGCTTCGGAGCAGCGCGTTTCTCGGGGAACTTCGCGCCACTGCCGGGGCGCAGTTCCGAGACCATCGAGGCCAAGTCGATTCCGGCCCCGCGTACAACGAGAAAAACCGTGGCGACGAGGGCGAGAAACAAGAGCGATTTCCGAGCCATAACCACAGTGGTCGAGCGTTGAGATGGATGTAGTGGACGGGGTGATGGTGGGCAACCGCTTCGACCACACGGGCATCTCGACTAGGGTTGTGGCGTGTGAGCGGCCCACCTCGATGCCCGGAGGCGACGCGGGGGGGGGCGGCTTCGTCACGGAGCGGGGTCGATGATCTCGGTTCCGTCGGATGCGAGGAAGCGGAACGCCTGCGCCTGAACGTCGTCGCGGGCAAGAATCCCGTGACCACCCGGCGGATCGAAGCGCCACAGGCCGGACACACCGTGTGGGTCGCTCATCGGCTGGTTCGCGAGGAGTCCGCCCGCGGTTGCGAGGGCTTCGGTGCTCTCGTTGTCTACGAGTTCGTCGCCGATGCCTTCTTGCAGCAGGACCCGGTGGGCCCTCTCGGGGTCGAACGGATCGAGGAACCACCGGCGCGCGAAGTTCAATCCGTCGACGGGATCCATCGCATGCTGGCCCGTCTCGAGAGTGCGTTGGAGGTAGATCTCGAAGTCCGGGTCGTCGATGTCGAGTCCGACCTCAGCGGAGAGCTCGCCGCCCACGAGGTCGCGGAGGCCGATCGACTGGCCCAGGAACGCCACGCGGCCCCCGGCCACGTTCAGCACGGCCACCGGCAGGATCTCCTCGACTGCGACGAGCGTCGCGCCGAGCATGCCGCCGAGGGAGATGCCGAGATAGTTCATCCGGGTCGGGTCGAGATCCGGGCTTCCGTCGCCGTCGACATCGATGCCGGCTTCGATCGCACGAAGGACCGCCATCTGGTCGGCGATGCTCTGTCGGAAGATGTCCCGGGCTAGGAAGGGGCGCGCGCGCAGGAGATCGAGCGGGCTTCCACGCGTTCCATGCGAGACCGCGTTGATCCCGATCGAGGCGAGACCGAGCTCGGCCAGCGCCGGTCCGAGATCGAAGACGATTCCGTTGTCGCCTCCGAATCCGTGCTGCAGGAGTACGACGGGGTAGGGAGAGCTCCCCGTGGTGGGAAGCGTGAGGACGAAGTCGAGTTCGGTCTCCGGGGCAGCCTCCGCGCCGGAGACCCACGCGGGGTTCCAGATGCCGTCCACGCCCCGAAAGTCGGGCGAAGCGAGCAGGCCGACGGCGACGGCCGCGACGGCCGTCGCCTCCTCGAAGAACGCCGCGAACTCCGGGTCGTCTGCGCCGAAGACGCCGATGGCGAGCGCGTCGCGCGAGTCCGGATCGACGAGCGTGACCTGTTGGTTGAGGTTGCGGGCTCGTTCGCGCAAGGCGTTCTGCACGGAGATCAGATCGTCCGCGATGGGCTGCGTGGGGAACGAGAAAGCGATCGCGACGTCGTTTGGAGAGACGCCGAGGCTCTCTCCCGCGCGAAGCAGTCCTGCGGTGTCCATTGCCCCGTCCGTGCGTTCGAACAGAAGGAGCGACTGGGCGTCGACGCTGGCGAGGTCGACCGGCGCGGACACGGCGATTCGAATCGGGGCGGTGGTGCTGAACCCACGGAGTCGTTCGAGCTGGTTCGCGCCGCGACGAAGCGCGGCCCGGGCCGCGTCCAGCTTGGCCGTGTCGGGTACCGCGCGCATCACGTAGCGGTCGGGAACGTGGATCGTTCCGTCGGCGCGGACGAGCCGTTCTTCGGGATAGGGGTTCCCGATCGCTTCGGGATCGTCGTCGTAGAGCGCTTCGGGGCCGTCGCCTCCCGTCGCCCCGAGTCCGGTGCGACGGGCGAAGTCCGGTGCGCGCCGGAGGGCGGTGCCACTCGGGTCCGTAATCGACGTCGTCACGATCACGCCGTAGACCCGGCTTCCCGCGAGCGCTGTCGCCGGGGTGATGCGGAACGCGTCGCCTTCGGTGTCGGCCGCGACCGTGAACGCGATGGGCGAATCGCCCCGTGGGCTCGACGTCGAGCCGAGGTCTGCATCGGAACATCCCGAGGCGATCGCGAGCAGTGCGGCGGCCATGAAGGCCATCCCACGCGTGTTCTTCGAGATCCGATGCATCTGTTGCCCGCTTGGGGCCGACCATAGGGGCGGCCTCCGAAGGGGGCAAGTCGGAGCGTCCGGTCAGGGCGCCTTGGCTTTGAAGACGTCCCGCTCGTTGATCGTGCTGTCGCGGACCTGGAGGCTGTGTTTGCCGGCGTCGAGACACGTCGGATCCGGCAGGTTCGGACACACACCGCAGCCACAGCTCGCAGAGCAGACACCCGGACACGTCGTATCGTCTGTGCCGTCACAGATCTCGCTCCGGCTGGCGGCGCCGTGGCCGTCGCCGCACGTCTGCGTTCCGCCGCAGCCCGCCGCACTCGCCTTCGTTGGCGTCGGCGTCGCTGAGCGCCGGTATGCCCATTGTTGCCGCCGTTGAAGAACCCGACATCGGGCATGCCGAATATTCTGACCTTCTGATAGAGGTTCCGCAGGTGGGCGATCTTCAGGGTCTGCTCTTCGTTCTCGAAGCTCGCACCGCCGTTCGTTCCGAAGAAGCCCTGCTCAGCTGCCGCCGAAGCTCTCGCGAAGGCGGGCGGCGGCGTAGCTGATGGCTTCCTTCCCCTTCGGGAGCATGTCGCTCATTCCGAAGAACCCGTGGATGATTCCATCCCACCGCCTCGAGTCGACAGGTACCCCGGCGGCGGCGAGTTGCTCGGCGTAGGCCTCGCCTTCATCGCGGAGGGGATCGAATTCGGCAGTGATGACGGTCGCAGGCGGAAGGTCCGTGAGGTCGTCGGCGCGGATCGGCGAAGCGAGTTGGTTCTCGCCGTCGGACTCGTCGTTCAGGTACATCTCCCAGAACCACTTCATCGCAGCAGCCGAGAGAAAGTAGCCTTCGCCGTTCTGCTGGTACGAAGGCGTGTTTCGTCGCGAGTCGATGACCGGGTAGACGAGCAGCTGGTGGCAGAGGAACGGCCCCTCGTTCTCGCGGTTCGAGATGGCGACGGCCGCGGCGAGGTTGCCGCCGGCGCTGTCGCCGCCGATGGCGATACGCTCGGGGTCGATGCCGAGTTCGGCGGTGTTCTGGGCCGTCCACCGAACTGCGGCCTCACAGTCGTCGAGCCCCTTCGGAAATTTGTTCTCGGGCGCAAGGCGATAGTCGACCGAGACCACGACGCAGCCGGCCTGATTCGTGAGAGATCGGCAGGGGCCATCGTGGGTGTCGAGATTGCACAAGACCCAACCGCCACCGTGGAAGTAGACGAGGGCCGGGTGCGGGCCGTCGCCCGCGGGCCAGTAGATACGGAGGGCGACGTCACCGTCGGGGCCGGCGAAGGTTCGGTTTTCGACCCTCGACACTTCTTCCGGAGTCTCGCTCAGGAACGCGGCCGCCATTCCCTCGCGGGCGGCTTCGACACCGAGTTCGTGCAGTTCGGGCCCGCCCGGGGGGGCCATCACGGCGAGAAGTTGTTTCACGTCTTCATCGAGTGGCATCGAGAGTCCTCCTGGTAGTGCACCCACGGCGCGCGGGTTGATGACCTTTTGCCCCTCCAGTGGCGGTGTCGCAAGTTCCGGCCGTTTCGGCTGATCGTTCGACCTCCGGGGTTCATCCATGGGATTAGGAAGGCGAACTTTGGAGGCTGCGATGAGGCTGATACCGATCTTTCTTGCGATCGCCTCGTTGGCGACCCCTGCGATCGCGCAGGTGGCCACCGACGAAGCGATTCGGGCCATCGAGGCGGAGGCCTCGGGCGGCGGCGCAGAGGATGAAGTCGATGCGGCGGCGGCTCAGGCGGCCGTTCCGGCGGGCGAACCGGTTCCGGGCGTTGATTCCAACGAGCGAAGGCGGATCGAGGAGATCGTGGTTCGCGCGCGACGCCGCGACGAACTGCTCGAGGACACGCCCGTCTCCGTGACGGCGCTCAACGAGGCCGCGATTCGCGACTCGACAATCACCCGAATCAACCAGATCACCCAACTCGTTCCGAACCTTCAGTTCGACTCGGCTGGCGGTACGTCGACGACGGCTCGGGTGTTCATCCGAGGTGTCGGAATCAACGACACCATCATGACGAACCAGCCTGGTGTCGGGATCTACGTCGACGGTGTGTATATGGCGCGTGCCGCCGGGAGCGTGCTCGACGTCGTCGACTTCGCGCAGATCGAAGTGCTGCGCGGGCCGCAGGGGACGTTGTTCGGGAAGAACACGGCGGGGGGCGCGATCAACATCACCACGGTGAAGCCCTCCGAAGAGCTGGAGGGCTGGGCGTTGGTGCGTCCAGGCAATCTTGGGCGAATAGATACACGCGCGGTGCTGAATCTGCCGCTCTACGAGGACAAGGTTCTTTCGCGCTGGTCCTTCGCTTCGCTGAAGAACCGCGGCTACACGTACAACGAGTTCCGTGACGAGTACTGGTCGAATCAGAACTCGGTGAACTTTCAGGGGGCGCTCCGCTTTCAGTTGCTCGACGATCTTCTGATCGATGTCTCGGGAAACTACACGAAGAACCACGCTCGTCCGCGAGGGGCGAACTGCTTCTTCGTGCGCGACGTGGCGACGCAGAGTCTCTCGCCGGGCTTCGCCGACAACTGCAAGGCTGCGCAGGCGGCGGCGCCGGACACGGTCTACGAAGACGTGCACGGCATCCAGGACCTCGAGAGCTACGGCGTGTGGGGGACCCTCCAGTACGACATCGGAGAGCTGGGGCCGATCGATGAGCTGACGTTGAAGTCGATCACGGCGTGGCGCAGGCAGACCGATTCGACCCGGCGTGACTTCGACGCCTCGCAGAACGGCGTCCTTGCGATCAACATCGCCGGCGGGCCGCTCGAAATCGACGGGGAGCCATTCGAGTCCGAACAGATCAGCCAGGAGTTGCAGGTCAACGGGCATGCGCTCGACAGCCGTCTCTCCTGGGTGAGCGGATTGTACTATCTGTCCGACGACGCGCAGGAGAACAGTGGGACAGCGGCGTTCTACGACGGGCCGTTCGTTCCCGGAGCGCAGAGTGTCGCAAACCGCGAGGTGGACAACTACACGATCGGCGTCTTCGGCCAGGCGACGTACGACGTCCTGGACTGGATGGGGCTGACGGGGGGTGTTCGTTGGACGAAGGATAGCCAGGGGTATCGGATCTTTAACTACGAGCTCCTGGATCCCGAATCACCGAAGGGCGCGCCCGTGCTGCGGAGCCAGGTCACGCAAGACACGGACGACCGTGAGGACTTTGAAGCGTGGACGCCGATGGCGAGCTTGTCGATGACGCTGCCGGAAGAGTACATGCCCGCCCCCCTCGATCATCTGCTCGGCTACTTCACGTACTCGACGGGCTTCAAGGGCGGTGGCTTCAACGCGCGCACGGGGAGTGGCTTTCCTCCCGGCAAGCCGCCGCCAACGTTCGACCCCGAGCACGTGAAGTCGTACGAGATTGGTTTCAAGACGGTCTGGTTCGATCGGCGGCTGACCGCGAACGCATCGTTCTTCTTGGCGGACTACACGGATCAGCAGGTGCTGACGTTGATCTCGGTTCCGTGTGCAACGCCGGAGGATCCGACGTGTCTGATGATCCAGGCGATCAACGCGAACGCGGCGAGTTCGACTGTGAAAGGGGCGGAGATCGAGTTCCTCGGTCTTCCGACTGACGGATTGCAGCTGACGTGGAACGTGGGTCTCCTGGATTCGGAGTACGACGAATTTCTGTCGACCAGCCAGATTGACGACTCGCCCCTCGACCGCCGCGGCGAGAGCTTCAACAACGTCCCGGAGTTCACGACGTTCCTGGCTGCGCAGTACTCGCTACCGATTACGAGCGGGGCGGAGTGGCTCACCGGATGGCTGACTCCGCGCGTGGAGTGGTACTACCGCAGTTCCGTTCACATCAACGGTCCTGAACTCGAGTCGTCGAACCAGTGGGGCGTCGGCCTCCTAAACGCCCGCCTCTCCTACGACTTCTTGGACGACCGCGCCCAGGTCGCCCTCTGGGGCCGAAACCTCACCGACGAGCGCTACAAGACCGACTCCATCCCCGTAGCCCCCCTCGGTTTCGACAGCGTTTACTTCGCCGTCGGGCGCACCTGGGGCGCGGAACTCTCGTACAGGTTTTAGGAGCATAGAGAGCATTGGGGACACACTTCAGTGTGTCCCCAATGCCTCGAACAAGACGACCCCGTAGTCCCCGACCCGCTCCCAAAGTCGACTCAACGTCCCCTGTGCCGCCGTGCGTACCTCACCGGGCAAGGTCGCTCCGATCTTGCGACGCCGCCGAGTTGGCGGCGTTTGGGTTCGGCTGCGCTGAACTCCGGGGTGAAGTCGAAGCGTTCGAGGAGGCGGCGGGTGGAGATGCGAATTGCGGTGATCGCGAAGCGTTGCGCGGGGCAGGAGTGTCGCCCGTGGCCGAAGGTGCTGACGAGTTCTTTCGTGGGCACGTCGACCGAGGGGGCGAGGCGGCGGCCCTGGTAGTGATCGGGTTCGAACGTTTCGAGGCCGGCGGCGCAGGACACGTTCGTGACGGACAGCATGGTTGCGATCAACACGCCCGGGCCGACGCGATAGGTTTGCCGCCCGTCGTCGATCTCGACCGGCTCTAGCACGTGCCGAAGGGTGATGGATCGCTGCGCCATGCGAATCGACTCGTTGGCGCACTTCTCGAGGAGGACGTCGTCTCCGTCGCGAATGCGCTCGAGGAACGTCGGTCGCAAGATGACGTTTACGAAGGTCCAAGCAAGCGCGGCGTAGAGGTTCGATTGCGCGCCCATGTGGAGCACCATTACGTCGCGAGCGACCTGCACCGGCCGTTCGTCTTCCGGCACGTCTGCAAACGAGTCCCAGATCTGATCCAGGAAGTCGCCGTGCCTCTTCTCCCGCAGGCATCTCTCGGCGAGGATCTCGCCGAGGATGGCCTCGATCCCGTGCTGCGCACGTCGCTCCCGCGCCTGCTTCGTCGCCTGCGCGATCAAGCCCTGGATGGGCTGGACGAAGGAGTCGGCGCTGTCGAGACGGTTGAAAAGGGGAATCAGCCGGTCGAGGTAGCGGGGCGACGCGGCCTCCGTACCCGCCCAGGCCCCAAGCCCGAGTCGGTGGCCCAGGCGTCGCATCTCGTCGAAGACTTCGAAGCGCCCGCTGTCGCCGAGCTCCTCGAGCTCTAGGTCGACGGCCTCCTCGAGCACGTCGACGTACCGCTCGACCTCCTGGTTTCCGAAGAGGTCGTGCGGCCGGTTACGGCGGCCGAGAAAGATCTCGATCGGCACCTTCGCCTTCAGCAGGTTGAAGGTGGCGATGCCGAAGCTCGCCTCGTCCTCCGGCAGCTCGTACAGCCGCCGCACGCCCTCGGGGGAAAAGACGCAGAACAGCCGGTTTCCGAAGGCGTCCACGAGATACGTCTCCCCAAGCTTGCGACGCTGCTCCTCGAAGAACCGGGTCGGGTTCTGGAGGAGCGGGATGCCCGCACCGACCCAGGGCAGACGCGAGTCGACCCGGGGCGGCATCGGCGCCACGTTGCGTTCGTCCGGCACTGCCGATCGATAGTCCGCGGAGCGACGCGCCGTCAATCGGACCGCCGTCGGGGTTGGGGTGCGTTACCCGCTGTGGCGCTCCGTCACGTCTGTGACGTCCAAGGCGCTAGAGGACCCTCGTTCTCCCCGAGTTCCGGCAGCGACGGCTGGCCCCGGAGTTGCAGTCCCGTCGTAGCGTGATCGACGGCGACGCAACGGGAGTGGACGAGATGAACGGTGATATCGCAGTGGGAGCATTCGAGGGTGTGGGCTCGGTACCGGCCGCCATGCACATGGAGTTGGGCGGAGATCCCTTGCTCGACGCGCTCGCCTTCGGCGGGCTCACGCTCGCGCTGGTCGCGGCCGCCCTGCTGCTCGTCTTGAATCGCGAAGAGCCGCGGCAACCGGCCTGAGCCGGCACGCAGGCCCCCGGCTAATCCTCGGCGAACCCGCCCTGCGGGAGCACTTGCAGACCCTCCGACGGCTCGACCTGCTGATCGTCCCCGGCGCCGCACCGAGCCCCGTCGAGGCTCTGCCAGGTGCCGTTTACGCAGTTCTGCTTCAGGCCGGCTTGGCAGATGGTCATGCCTTCCTCGTAGCGCTGGCCTTCGTACGTGCAGCCCTGCGACTGTGCCGCCGCGTAGGGCGCGCTGCCTACGACCAACCCGATCACTGCAATGAGTGCCCAACCGCTCCGCATCATTCTCTCTCCTGGCCTTGGTGACGCGCGTTCATCCTGCCGGATTTCGCGGGCCGAAAGAAGGTGGGCACCTCCGAACCCCGCCGCAAACCCCGTCGAGTCAGTTCAGCAGCCGTACGCGACCTGGACCCCCGTATGGTCGGAGGCCCAGCAGATGGGGTCGGGCAACGGGCCGCAGGAGGGCGAAAACGCATTCGGTACCTCGGCCCAGAGCTGCGTCCCTGGACCCAGGCCGTTCGCCGGCAACAGAACCGGTTGGCACGCGGCGTCGTCGGCGGCCGGAATCAGAAAGACGTAGTCGATCCGGCGGTTCACGTTCAGCTCCGGAGACTCGAGCTCGGGTAGGGTGTCGCCGTCGCGCCCCGAGGTACAGCCGATACCCGTTTCGGGGTCGCATTCGGCGTTCCCGGCGGCGATGTAGGTGTCGATCCACCCTCGATCGACGAACTGATGGTAGGTGAATGACCCCGGCGGGGCGTTCATGTCGCCCGCGGCGAGGGCGGCTTCGGGCACATCGTGGGTCCGTTCGATGAACCGGGCCATCTGCACGGCCTGGCAATCCCGTACGGTCGGGGCGCCGGCGCGGACGCACTCGGGAGGACAATCGACCCCGCACGGGTTCGGTCCACCGTCCGCTCCGGAAGCCAGGTGTGTCGAGTACACGTCGAGGGGGCCGTTGGGATGATCGATTCGGGTGAGCAGGACCCGCCGGAAGCCGAGGTAGAGCTCCTGCTGCTCCACGATTTCGGCCGGGTACCGGGAGAGCACGAGCTCGTCGTCCACGCCGCTCTGGGTCGCGCCGAGGATCACCTCGTAGGGGAACGGACAGACGTCGCCCGCGCCCTCTTCGATCAACGCAACGCTCGGCGGCCAGATCTCCTGCAGCGTGACGACGTCCGGGCAGCCGCTGCCGCGGACGAACTCGAACATCAGATCGACGCGGTCCGGCAGCCGACAGGCGTCGCTGTCCGGCGGGCAGAAGATCCCATGGATCAGGTTCAGATTCGCGAGCGTTACGGCGGGGGCGATGCCCGCCACCTTCGTATCGCCGCAGGCGGCCAATCCGAGGAGGCAGGCGGAGAGGAGAAAGTTCTTTCCGGCTCTCATTTCTCCAGCTTTCTCAAGATTTTATGGCGGCAGTCAAGTTTCTCGTCCCGAGGGGCATAAAGCGCACCGCAACGATTTTCCCAAAGCAGACGGTCAGGCATCGAATCCGGTAGCGAGAGAGACTCCCCCACTCGACTCGACAATCATGAGGACTACGTGATGCCCCCAGCCGCTGCCGTCCTGATCGAAGACCGTCACGCCGAGCTTTTCCAGCCGGACACCGCCCTTCCGTCCCAGTTCCAGGACCTCTGGGCCCGGAGCCCCCGATTGCCCCCCGGACCGCGCCTCGCCTTGGCCGTCCTGCAACTCGCCGTCGTGGACTTCCTGAAGTATCGGGGCGCGTGTCGCGAGCAGGAGCAGCGGATGTACCGGAAAGCTCGCTGCTGGATGACCTCGAAGGACGAGAGCTGGCCGCTCTCCTACATGAACGTCTGCGACACCCTCGAGATCGCGCCGGACCAGCTTCGGAGCCGCGTGATGGCGGCGTCGTACTTCGAGCGCCAGGTCGCCATCCGCGAGGTCGGCAAGCTGCTCGACGCCGGTCGTCGCTAGGAGCTTGGCCCAAGATGGCTCACGACGAGCTGACGCCGATTCCTCCGTGTTCCTCAGCCGAGGACGTCGACGTAGCTCTGGTGGATCTCGGCGATGCGTTCGGCGAGATCTTCGTGCTTCCAGTCGCTCGTATCGACCGGCGGTAGGACTTCCACGTCGATCGTCGTGGGCCGCACGAAGAACCAGTGCTTCGGCAGCGCGTCGAGCGTGTTCTTCAGCACAATCGGCACGATGGGAACGCCCGCCTCCATCGCCATGCGGAACGCACCCTTCTTGAACCGCGTGGGGTGCGGCGTCGTCGTTCGTGCTCCTTCGGGTGCGATCGCGAGTGAGATCCCCTGTCGGAGCGCGTCGACCGCGGGGCCGAGCGCCTCGATCGCCTTGTCATGATTCGTCCGATCCACGAACACGGTGCCGGCAAACGACATGAGGGGACCGAGGATCGGGTTCGATTGCAGCTCCTTCTTCCCGATGCCGACGAAGTCACGTCGCAGGAGCTTGCAGATGAGCAGCATGTCGAGCCCGCTCTGGTGGTTGAAGATGAACACGGCGGGGCGATGAGACCAGAGATGTTCTTCTCCGCTCACCCGGACTTCGACACCGGCGAATGTCGTAGCGAGTTCGCCCCACGTCGACGCGGTGATGTTGACCGCGCGCTGCCAATCTCCCGTGAGGTAGGCTGCCGGTAGGCCGAGGAGGAGCGAAGGGATGAGGCTTCCGGCGGCGAGGCCGGTCCGAACGACCTCTGCCATCCCTGGCCGGCTTCGGTGCGTGAACTGCATCGCCGGCCAATCGCGTCGCGCGGCGATCTTCGCGAGATTGCCGTTGGGGTTTGTCGGGCGCGGGTTTCCTACGATGTCGAGCAGGGGCAGGTCTTCGTCCGAGTCCGTGTAGAAATAGCTTCGTTCGAGATCGATCGGGATAGTTTCGGCGAGAGAGCGCGCCGCAATCGCCTTGCCTTCGCCGTAACAACTCGGGCTCATGATCTCGCCGGTGAGGAGGCCGTCTCGGACCTCGAGGCGCGAGGCCAGCACGTGCTCGATTCCGAGGTCGTCCGCGACGGGCTCCACCTGGAAGCGCGTGGCTGACGAGACGACGGCAATGGTGTGCCCTCTGCGCCGGTGCGCATCGACGATCGCGCGCGCCTCGGGGTGAATGCGGGAACCGAGGTCTTCTTCGAAGACGCGGCGCCCGACCTTCTCGAACTCCGATTCGGACATCCCACGCAGCAGTCGAGCGAAGCCGGTGAGGAACGACGAGAAGTCGATCGTACCGAGTTCGAAACTCGCGGCCGCCATCGCGAGCTCGGCGAGGTCGATCGGGCCGTACTGGCCGTGCATCGCCCCGTCGCGCACGAAGGTGAGAGCGGAGAATCCCTGGATCAGGGTTCGATCGAGATCGAAGAAAGCCGCGATCTCGGGGCCTTCTTCACTTTGTTCGATCTCGCGTGTGAGTTCGGGGTACGCCGACATGCAGTTCTCGTCGCCAAAGCCGTCTGCGGGACGCTATCGCGGTCGCTCGGATGAGGAAAGGCTTCCAGCCTGGACTAAAGCCCGAGGTTGTTCCAAGAGGGGGGCATGAGCACGACGGGTGAGGTCCGCTCCGGGTCGACCGGAGGCGGCAAAATTTCGCATTCGGAGTCCCGCGGGTGGTCCGGGGAGCCGGGGCAGCGGGTCGTGTTCCTCCTCGATGCGTGCAGCGGTCTCGAGCGCCAGGTGCTCGCGGACTGGATCGCGGAGCACCGACCCGAAAACGGCTCCAGCCCGCCCGTGGAGACGGTGCATCTGCCGCCGTCCCGCAGGCGGGGAGCGCGCCACGGTGGAGACGGTGCGCTCGAAGCCGTGCTGGCTTCCGGAGACGAAGCTCTGCTCGCGCCCCTGCGCGTCGCGTGGGACCGGGAGAAGGTCGAGGGCAAGCGCGAAAACCCGGTGAGGGAGCTCCTGACGGTCGGCGATCCGCGGGACCCCGGGCCTTTACGCCAACGCTGGATCCGGAACCGATCGCCTCACCTCTGCCATGTCGTGTGCGGCGAGCCGGCCACCGTGTCGGACCTTCGGGATCGGTGGCGTCATCAGAGCGGAGCCGACGTCTCGCACACGACCAGCCTCGCCGAGTTCGTCGAGCGTCAGGCCGCACTGGCGCTCGAGCGGGCCGAGCGGCGATTGCGCGGCCAGAAGTACAAGGTGCCGAAGCTCGTCCGCGAGGACATCCTCGCCCGAGCCGGATTCCGTGTGGGCGTCGCGAAGCTCGCGCGCGAGATCGGACAGACGGAGAAGAAGGTCGGACAACGGGCGGGGGGCTATCTCCGCGAGATCGCGGCGACGCACAGCCCGCACGTCATCGACCTCTGCGCCCACCTGATCCATTCGCTCTACACGCAGGGGTACGGAGATGCGCTTCACTACGATCGGGAGCGACTCGAGCAGATCTACGAACTGACGCAGCGCTACCCGCTCGTGTTCCTCCCCTCACACAAGTCGAACCTAGATCACCTGGTGTTGCAGTACGCGCTGCACGAGAACGGCCATCCGCCGAACCACACGGCCGGTGGCATCAACATGAATTTTTTTCCGATCGGGCCGCTCGTTCGCCGCAGCGGCGTGTTCTTCATCCGCCGGGCGTTTAAGGACAACCCGGTCTACAAGTTCGTGCTGCGGCAGTACGTCGACTACTTGATCGAGAAGCGGTTCTCCCTCGAGTGGTACATTGAGGGAGGACGCTCTCGTTCGGGGAAACTCCTGCCGCCGCGGATGGGACTCATGGCGTACGTCGCCGAGGCTTACAAGCGCGGGAAGGCCGAGGACGTTTACTTGATCCCCGTCTCGATTGCCTACGACCAGATTCAGGACGTGGGCGACTACGTCGCCGAGCAGCGCGGCGCGAAGAAGGAGAAGGAGAGCTTCGGCTGGCTCCTAAAGATGATTCGTTCTCTTCGGAGTCGCTACGGCCAGATCTACATCAGCTTCGGCGATCCGGTGTCGTTGCGCGAAACGCTCGGGGCGCCCGATGTGGCCTGCGAGCCGCCCGTGGAGGAACAGAACCTCGCAATTCAGAAGCTGGCCTTCGAGGTGGCGGTCCGAATCGACCGCGTGACTCCGGTTACGGCCACGTCTCTCGTCACGCTGGGCCTGCTCGGCGTCGGCGACCGGGCCCTCTCGTTGGGGGAAACGAGGCTCGTACTCGATCCAATGCTCGAGTACGTTGAAAAGTGCGACGTCCCCGTCACCGACGAATTCGAACTGGGCTCCGACGACGGCTTGCAGCGGGCGCTCGAAGCGCTCGTCGATTCCGGGGTGGTTTCTTGCTTCGCCGAGGGCCCGGAGCCGGTCTACGCGATCGGGACCAATCAACACCTGACGGCTGCGTACTATCGCAACACGATCATCCACTTCTTCCTCGCGGGCGCCATTGCCGAGTTGGCCCTTCTTCGGGCGGCCGAGCCGGAGGTCGAGGATGCACGGACGGAGTTCTTGGAAGAGGCTCTTCGGCTGCGCGATCTGCTCAAGTTCGAGTTCTTCTTTCCCGAGAAGGAAGATTTTCGCGCCGAACTCGGTGCCGATCTCGACCTGCGGGCGGACGGATGGAGCCGCGCCATGGGGCTCGGCCCGGATGAAATCCACGCGTTGGCCCGTCGGATGCGGCCGCTCCTTTCGCATCGCGTGTTACGCCCGTACGTCGAGGCGTATCAAGTCGTCGCCGATGCGCTCGAGCAACAGCCTACGGACAAGGAACTCGATGAGGGCGCGTTTCTCACGAGCTGCGTGGGTCTCGGAAAGCAGTACGTCTTGCAGCGCCGCATTCATAGTGCGGAGTCGGTCTCCCGCGTCTCGTTCGAGACCGCACTCAAGCTTGCGAAGAATCGGGGACTCGTGGACGTAGGTGGTGAGGACCTGGCGGCGCGTCGTGCCGCGTTCGCCGAAGAGGCGCAGCGCGCCGTTCGGCGCATCGAAGCGGTCGCGTCGATCGCGGCCGGTCGCCGTGCCGGACTGATCCCCTGAGAATTGGACGCGTGACTCGAACTACGTTCCTCTGGTGTGCGCTCGCCGCGTTGATTGTCGTGTCCGGCGGGGCGCCGGCTTCTGCACGGGCCGGGGTGTCGGCGGAGGCACCTCGGTATCAGGCGCTCGCCGAGGGCCTCGTGGGCACTGGGCAGGGCGTGTTTGCGGTCGCCGAAGATGGAACGGTCTTGGCGTCGGTGGCGGCGGACCGCGCCGTGCATCCGGCGTCCGTGAGCAAGGTGCCCTCGACGCTGGCTCTTCTGCGGACCCTCGGACCCGACTACCGATTTGTGACGAAACTCCGCGGGGCGGCGCCCGAGGCGGGTGTGATCCCGGGAGATCTGGTCGTCGAATCGGCGGGGGATCCCTTTCTCCTTCCACAGGGTGCGGCGTACATCCTCGGCGAACTCGGGGACATCGGGGTCCGTCGGGTCGCCGGGAGGCTCCGCGTCGAAGGGCCGCTGTACTATGACTGGAAGCCCGACCCGGCCGGGAAGCGATTCGGCGCGGTGCTCCGCGGCAAGATCTCCTCGGCGGCTCGGCGCGAGGCGAACGAGCGGCGCGGTTCGGACGGCAAGCCTTCCGTCGTGTTCGAACACAATAAGGCGGCTTCCGCTCCGGCGACGGAGACAATTCTCGTCCACTTGTCGCCCCCGCTGCCACGCATCTTGAAGGAACTGAACGGGTATTCGAACAACATCTTCCATCCGCTCTCCGATCGAGTCGGAGGGCCGGCAGCGGTTCAGCGTGTCGCGCGCGCGAGCGTGCCAAAGGCGATGGCGGACGAAATCGTGATCACGAACGCGGCGGGGGCGGGCAAGACCAATCGGCTGAGCCCGCGCGCGGCGGTCGCCTTGTACCAGGCTCTGGAGCGTGAACTCCGCGAGCACGGGCTGGTGCTGACAGACGTTCTGCCGGTCGCGGGGCGCGATCGTGGGACGCTGCAGCGGCGCTTCTCGTCGCCGGAGTTGCGGGGCTCTGTCGTCGGGAAAACCGGGACGTACGGCTCGCTCGGCGCGTCGTCGCTCGCGGGGGTAGCTCGCACCAGGCGGTTCGGAAAGGTCACGTTCGCAATTCTCAATCGCGACGTGCCCGTGGCCGAGGCGCGACGGCGGCAGAATGCGTTTGTCACCGCGCTGCTCGCCGACGCGGGAGCCGTTCCTTGGCCCTACGAGCCGCTCCCTTCTCCGATCCTCCTCGAAGAGACGGTGGTCGTGAACGTGGGAGGAGACTGATGGCCCGCATCGTCGTTCTCGATGGCTACACGCTGAATCCGGGGGACAACCCGTGGGACGACCTCGCGCGCGTCGGAGACCTCGAAGTGCACGACCGGTCGACACTGGGCGAGATCGAGGAGCGCGCGCGTGGCGCCGACATCGTCGTAACCAACAAGGCCCCGTTGTCGGCTGAGATGATCGGCGTATTGGCGGAGCTGCGCTTCATCGCCGTGACCGCGACCGGATTCAACGTCGTCGACGTTGGTGCCGCGGCGGCACGGCGGATCCCGGTCTCGAACGTCCCATCGTACGGGACCGAGTCGGTCGCACAGTTCACGCTCGCGCTGGTCCTGGAACTCGCTTCTCGCGTCGGGGAGCACGACCGAGCGGTCCAGGAAGGCGCTTGGAATGCCTCTCCCGATTTCTGCTTCTGGAGCACCTCTCCCGTCGAGCTGAGTGGTCTCACGATGGGTGTCGTGGGGTTCGGTGCGATTGGTCGGCGGGTCGGCGGGCTGGCACATGCCTTTGGCATGCCGGTGCTGGCGAGTGGACGCCCCGGCGGTGGTCGCGAAGAGCCCGGGTACGAACCGTTCGAATGGTGCGACGTCGACGAACTGTTCTCTCGCGCCGACGTCGTGAGTCTGCATTGCCCGCTCACGGCCGACAACGCAGGACTCGTCAGTCGAGGCCGACTCGCGCGAATGAAGCCGGGGGCGTTCCTCATCAATACGGCGCGCGGCCCCCTCGTCGATGAGCACGCGCTTGCTGACGCTCTCGAGCGCGGCGTCCTGCGAGGTGCGGCGGTCGACGTCGCTTCGAGCGAACCGATAGCGTCGGACAATCCCCTGCTCTCGGCTCCTCGGTGTATCGTGACCCCGCACATCGCATGGGCAACGCTGGCGGCGCGTCGGCGGCTGATGAAAACGACCGTCGACAACGTGCGTGCGTTTCTCGCCGGAGCCCCGGTGAACGTCGTCCGTTGACGGCTCTGCGAGCTGTATGTTCTATAGATGGCGATGATTCCGATGCGCCACGCCCTGGTGCTCGCCGGCACTCTGTCGACTCTCCTCGCACCCGTGCACGCATGGGCCGGTCCGGAGTTGGAGCTGGACGTCGAGCGGATCGAGAGCTCGGTCCTCATCGAGAACCGCGTGTTTCATCCTCCGCAGGAACACATTCGACGCGACGAGTTCGCGCCGGTCTCCGGCAACTGTGTCCTCGATCCGAGTGAGGCATGCGTCGGTGGGCCCGGCATCCGAAGGTTGCTGCGTTTCGATGCGTTGATTCATAACCGAGGCGACGAGGATCTCGTCCTCGGAAACCCGGAGGATCTCCCAGAGTTGTTCGAGTTCAGCGAGTGCCACGGTCACTTCCACTTCGCGCAGGCCTCGATCTACGAGCTGCTCGATGATGACGGTATGCTCGTCGCGCCGGGACGGAAGCAGGGGTTCTGCCTCGAAGACACGACGCCATCGAGTCGGAGCACCCGGATGGGACGCCGTTATTACTGTGAGAACCAGGGCCTGCAGGTGGGTTGGGCCGACCACTACCCGCGGGAGATCGACTGCCAGTGGATCGACGTCACCGACGTGCCGCCCGGTGACTACACGCTCAGGGTCCACTGGAACCCGCAGGGGCTTCTCGAAGACGACGACATGACGAACAACGAAGGGTTGGTGGCCGTAACTCTAGAGGCGCCCGTGAGTGAGGCGCCCGAAGTGTCGCGGATCTGGCGCCCGAGCGGCTTTGCGTCGTACGCGACCGGGCGCGCGATGTTCATCCAGTGGTCTGCGAAAGACGACGTCGCGATCATCTCTCAAGAGGTGTGGTTCTCGCTCGACGACGGGGAGACCTGGGAACAGCTGGTGGGAGACCTCGAAGGGGATCAGCGCTGGTACGTTTGGACCATACCGCCCGGAGCCGCGACGGCGCGGGCTCGCGTGCGCGTCGTTGCGCGCGATGGAGAGGTGCAGAGGGGCGAACAGACTTCGGCCCCGTTCCGGGTAAGCAATTCCCGCCGGCTTTCCATTCGTCGGCGCTGAGCACGCTCGGTCGACCGACCCGGTCGGCCGGCAGAACTGGGCGGGTTAATCGACGACGACCAGGTAGTACTGGCCGGTCATGATGAACATCTCGTTCTCGGTGCTGACGCCGCCGGAGATCCGACACGCGTCGCAGCTGCCGTCGCCCGATCCGGGTGAGGAGTCGCACGTCGCGTCGTCTCCGACACCCGCGCAGGGCTCCCCGAACCGCCCCTCGGCGCAGGCTACGACGACACACGGGGCGAATGCGTTCTCCGGCGTCTTCGATCGACGCGTGACGAGCGTCGGGTCGGGCTCGTCGCCTGGGCCCAGTCCGTTGTTGAACACGCCGCAGTAGCGGAGAGTTCGCTCGGCGGGATCTGCGGAATCGAACTTGAGAGCCGGATTGAAGTAGCGCTCCGTCGGCTCGTTGTAGATGAAGTTCTCGTAGAGAAGGGTGCCGTCGTTGTGCTCGATCGTGAAGTGCTCGCCGCGACCGTGGGTGTGGGAGCTCAGCATGAACAGACGGGCGCCGCGGGGGGCGACGTAGTCCGCGCAAAACCGCTCTCGGGTGTATGGGAGGTTGTTCGGCATGAAGATGTTGTCGATCGCGCGGATGCGGATCATCTCGAAGTCTTGTTGCTGCGCGAAGTGGAAGTTGATGCGCGCATCCATCGACGTGACTTGAGTCGTGAGATTGAACGAGTGCGAGTTCCAGAAGTAGACGCCGGCCAGCGGAATCTCGGAGTACAGGCCGTCGGGGAAGGCGCGTTCCTCGCGGGGCTGGCCGGCATTTGCCACGACGAACTGGCCGCTTTGGCCGTCGAGTTGGCGGGTGGGAGGTCCGAATCCGGCGCACGCGATCGAGTCCTCCACGACGGATCCGCATATTCCGTCGCCGCAGCTGCTGATGTCGAGCGGATCACAGGTATAGCCCGCGCGGGGGCCGCCCTTGCAGGTCCACTCGCCAAACACGGAGTCCGTGACTTCGGCGTCGATCAGGCCCGAGAACAGGAGTTGGAGGTGATGACTCTGCGGGTCCTGTCCGGCGACGACCTTCTGCCAACGGAAGCGGGTGCCCGTCTCGTCCAGCGCTTCGGCCGGAACTTGATCGCTGAAATCGTAGTAGGCGGCGAAGCAGACCTCCCGTTCGCGTCCGGGGCCCAGAGGGAAGGTTGGCATGACGAACTGAACGCCCTCACCAGGTGCGGGAGGATCCAGGGGCGCAATGTTCAGAGGCGTGGGGTCCGGTAGACAGCCGTCGATGAATCGCTCGGTCTGATCGACGGTTCCGACTTCCGGTGCGCCGCCGAAGATCCACACGCGCAAGAGGTCGAGGATCTCGTCGGACACGGGCGCGGAGCCGATCGGCATCGCAGATCCGCCGACCGCGTAGCGGTCGGGTTGCGCGGCCGCCGCGAGCTTCATCCACAGAACGCTCTGGCGCGCGCTGCCGGAGGTGATTCGGGTTCCACCGATCGTTGCGGGCGCGCCGACGAGGTTGTCGTAGGCGACGTCGGCCGAGAGGGCGAGGCCGCCGGCGGCTGCGTCGCCGTGGCAGACCTCCTGTGTGCATCCGTGCTGTTCGAAGACGATCGTCTGGATCGCGTCGAACGTTCCGTCGAACGCGACGCCGGCGTCACAGCCGGTCCCCGGAGGTGGTTCGACGGGGAGAGTCGTCGGCGGCGGCTCGGGATTCGTCGGAGGATCGACCACCGGCGCGGCGCTCGTGCCGGACGATGACCCGTCTCCGCAGCCGAGCCACGTCGATGCAGCGAGGATCCCGATTGCGGTGAGTATGCGCGATGCGGATACCGGATGTATTTCGTGCCGATGCACTAAAAGTCCCTCGAGGCTCAGAAGTACCATTAGTTTGGTCTTGAACGATAGTGCGAACGGCCGCATGCGAAAGGCTGCGTGGTCAACGGGGGTATTTGCCGGGTGTATGGTGCATGCCGGGGAGGTGGCGGACGACGACCTGGACGCCCTTGGCGGCGAGGTTCAGCAATCGGAAGAGCGGCCCCGCTGGTTCCCTGCCGAGTTCGACCAAGTAGACCGCCATGGGACCGTCGACGTGGATGGGGCGTGCGTTCTCGTCGAACTCATGCAGCAGCGCGTTCATCTTTGCGTTGCTGCGCAGGACCTCGGCGCGGAACTTCGTGATGCCGCGTTCGAGTGCGGCTTCGACGAGGCAGGAGAGGAGCCGTGAGCCGAGGCCCCGGCGCTGCATCTGGTCGACGACGGTGACGGCGGCCTCCGCGGTATCGGGTGCGTCGGAGAGGCGTGCGAACCGCGCGATGCCGTAGCCCTCGACTTCCGCTGTTCCCTCGGTGACGCCTGTCGCGACGATTGCGAAGTGGTCATCGTCCGCCTGCATCAGGCCGTCTAGCACATGCGCGGGGATGCGCGGCATCGAGGTGAAGAAGCGCCAGTAGCGAGATTCGGGAGAGAGTCGGTCGAACGCCGCTACGAGAGCGGGTCGATCTCCTTGGCGAAGCCGTCGCAGCCTGATCTTGGTGCCGTCGTCGAGCGTCAGTTCTTCCTGCCACTTCTCCGTGAACCGCAGGGGGTCCTCGCGGTCGCCATGGTCTTCGGAAGCCATCTCGGGTTCCGGCATATGGCATTGTCCGAGCCGGTACTAGCGCGGCACACTAGCGCCCACCAGCCGCGCTCGACGTGCGGTCGCTCCTTCCGTACCGTTCGGAGATGCAGTTTGCGTATACGGCGGAACAGGACGCCCTTCGTCGCGAACTTCGTCAGTACTTCCGGGAGTTGATGACCGAGGAAGTGATGACGGAGGTCGCCGCGGGGAATACCGGTGGGCCGCACTGCCTCGAGGCAGTGCGCAAGATGGGCCGCGACGGCTGGCTCGGGCTCGGGTGGCCGAAGGAATACGGTGGCCAGGGTCGCGGCATCGTCGATCAGTTCATCTTCTACGACGAGTCGTGGCGGGCGCTCGCGCCGGTTCCGGCTCTCACTATCAACGCGGTCGCGCAGACGATGATGGCCTACGCGAATCAAGAGCAGAAGGACTTCTTCCTTCCGCGCATCCTCGCGGGCGAGCTCCACTTCGCAATCGGCTACACCGAGCCGAACGCCGGCACCGACCTTGCTTCCCTTCGTACGCGTGCCGTGCGGGACGGAGACGAGTGGGTCATCAACGGTCAGAAGATCTACACGAGCCTCGCCGGCTACGCCGACTACATCTGGCTCGCGGCGCGGACGGATCCGGATGCTCCCAAGCACAAAGGGATTTCTATCTTCGCCGTCCCGACCTCCGCGAAGGGTTTCTCCTGGACGGAAATTGGCACGATCGTGAAGTCGGGAACCACCTCGACGTACTATGAAGATCTGCGTGTGCCGGCTTCGGCGCTCGTGGGCGAGGAGAACGGTGGGTGGAAGCTCATCACCAACCAGCTCAACTACGAGCGGGTCGCGATCTGTCCTCCGGGGATGATCGCGCAGGTGTTCGACGACACCGTTGCCTGGGCGCGAGAGACGAATCGGCCGGGTGGCACGCGCGTGATCGACGAGCCGTGGGTTCGAAGCAATCTCGCGAAGGTGCGGGCCAAGCTCGAGTATTTGAAGCTCATCAACTGGAAGGTCGTTTCGGCGGCGCAGCTCGATCCGGCGGACTCGAGCGTGACGAAGGTCTACGGCACGGAGTTCTTCTGTGAGGCGTATCGCTCGCTTCTCGAGGTCTTTGGGCCGGCCGGGTATTTGAAGTTGGGCTCGCGCGGCGCGGTGCTGCGCGGGCGCGTCGAACGCGCCTACCAGGGCACGCTCTTTCTCACATTCGGCGGCGGTACGAACGAGATCCAACGTGACCTCGTCTGTCTGTTCGGCCTGGGGATGCCGCGCGTTCCGCGCATGTAGGAGTGTAGAATGGATCTGACTCTCGACGAGAACCAGAGTGCGATTGTAGAACTCGCGCGCAAAATCCTGGAAGAGAAGCTGCCCCCGGATCGCCTCCGTGCGATCGAGCGCAGCGATGAGTGGTTCGCTCGCGACGTTTGGGCCGAGTTGGCATCGGCGGGACTCATCGGTGTGGCTCTGCCCGAGTCGGACGGCGGGGGCGGCTTCGGCGTGCTCGAAGCCTGCTTGCTGTTGGAGGAGATCGGCCGTGCCGTTGCGCCGCTTCCGTATCAAGCGACCGTGATGTTGGGCGCGCTGCCGCTCGCCGAATTCGGTTCGGATGCGCAGCGTGCGCGCGACCTGCCCGGAGTCATCGCCGGTGACGTGGTTCTGACCGGCGCGCTACTCGAGCCGGGTGAGCCGTTCGTTCCGGCTGTTCTCGCGACGAAGGCCGTTCCCGAAGGGGAGGGCTACCGCCTCGATGGCGAAAAGTGGTTCGTACCGTTCGCGAGTGCGGCGCAGCGCATGCTGGTTCCGGCCTCGACCGACGGCGGCGTGACCGTGTTCCTGGTCGACCCGGCGGCGTCGGGAGTGTCGCTCGAGCGGGTGGAGACGACGAGCCACGAACCGCAGTGGGCGGTGACGCTCGATGGTGCGCTCGTGGCGAAAGCTGACGTCCTCGGTGAGGCGGACAAGGGCCAGGCGATCGTCGACTGGATGATCGATCGAGCCATCGCCGGCACGTGCTCGATGCAGGCGGGCGTTTCCGACAAGGCGCTCCGCCTCACGGCTGCGCACGTGTCCGAACGGGAACAGTTCGGTCAGAAGATCGCGACCTTCCAGGCGGTCGCGCAGCGCGCCGCGGATGCCTACGTCGACACCCAGGGCATCGTCCTGACCTCGCGCCAGGCGGCCTGGCGTCTGGGTGCCGGCGAAGACGCCGCAACCGAACTCGCAATCGCAAAGTACTGGGCCGCCGATGCCGGCCAGCGCGTCGCCCACGCCGCCCAACATCTCCACGGCGGCATCGGCGTCGACACCGACTACCCCCTGCACCGCTACTTCCGCTGGACCAAGGTCCTGGAACTCACCCTAGGCGGCGCCGCCGTTCACCTCGACCGAATCGGCGCCGAGCTTGCTCGGTAGGAGTGGGAAGAGCCGAGACTAAAGTACGTCCGCAAGAATCGGCGAGGGCTTGTCCGTGCTGATGACCCAGAGTTGGTGGATGGCGCGGGTGGCGGCGACGTGGAGGCCGCGGCGGGCGCGCGGGGTCTCGGGCATGTGGACGGAGTTGACGTCCAGGAGGATGACGTAGTCGAACTCGAGCCCTTTTACGGGTTCCAGTTCTGTGATCTCGATGCCGGCTTTGAAGCTAAAGTCGTATTCGCGGATGAGGCGGAGGCGCGGAATCTCGCTACGGGCGAGCGCGGAGTAGTACTGGGCGCTGATCTCCGGTGACGGCGTGATGAGCGCGACCGTGGCCATCGGCTCCGCGTCGGAAAGGGCCTGGAGGGCATCGGCGAGGAAGAAGACGCACGCGCCCGTGTCGGTGAACTGGAACATCTCGACGGGCGGTCCTTGGCGGCTGCTGGGCGGAAGTTCGTCGTCTTCGCGCAGGTCTCCGAGGACGTCGAAGGCAAACTTCGAGATCTGGGCGGACGAGCGATAGTTGATCTTCAGCGTCTCGACTTCCTGCCCGTCGACGCCGAGGTGCTCCATGAACTCGGCCCAGGAGGTGAAGCCGCTGTTCTCGATGACGTGCTGCTGCGTGTCCCCGGCGAGCGTGATGCTGCCCTTGGGGTCGAGGCACCCGAGAAGAATCTGAACCTCGAGCGGTGAGAAATCCTGCACCTCGTCCAGCACGATATGTCGGAAGCGCAGCGGTCGGCGCCCCTTGCCCTGCAGGGGACCGACCCGCAGCTGCCAGGCGCGGAGTAGTAGGGCGTCGTCCTCGGCATCGAGCTCGGCGTTGGGTTCCTCGCCGGCGAGGAAGTCGTGCACGGTGCCGACGTGCTTCTCGTTCCATTCGACGATGCGGTCGATCGCGTTGTTCGAGAACGAATCGTTGCCCAGCTCGTCGCGAATTTCGAGGAGCAGGTCGCGGTTCGTCAGGACGGACGCCCAATCCTCGACGGCCTGTTCGGGGCTGGAGCGACCCGGCGTGCGCTCGACGTGGCGGGCGAGCGCCGCGCCCATGAGCGGATGGAGCTTCGCACGTGTCACGACCGCGGGGGTGTCGTCTCGTTCCTTCCCGGGCAGTCGCGGAAAGTGACGCCTGCAGACGCCGCGCTCCCAGCTGCGGTAGGTATGCGGCTCGACGTTGTGAAGGCCGAGCGACGGCAGGACATGACTCACGTACTTCTGGAGCGCCCGCGAGAACATCACCACGAGTGTGTCGGGCCCGTCGATGCGTGGATCGTCGTACGCCAGGAAGGCGACGCGATGGAGGGCGACCGTGGTCTTTCCGGAGCCGGCGGTACCGCGCACGATGAGGAAGCCGGCCGACGGTCGGCTGATCAGTCCGTACTGCTCGGGATCAATCAGCCCGGTGATCTCGGGGAGGTGGCGATCCGCGGGGCGCCCGCTCGGGCCGCCACCGCCGAGGCGTGCCTCGGCGGCATCCGTCCCCTGAACGCGGAGCGCCGCCGATTCGCCACCGGCGAGACGAGGCGCTGCGAGCTCGCGATGTGCCCAGTCACCGTCGACCTCGGGATTCTGAGAGAAGTCGCCCTCGGGAGCCTGGATGCGCCGGAGCTCCCCGCGCTCGATCGCGACCATCCGCCGGGTGACGATCTCGCCCTCGCGTTCGCGGTCGGCGATCTCCTCCTCGTAGTCCTCGCCTTGTCGGTAGGTGTAGAAGAGCTTCGCGATTGGCGCGTCGCGCCAGTCGACGATTCGCAGCCCCCCCTCGACGCAGCTCGTCCGTCCGAGGCAGAGATCCCACTCGCGGCCCTCCTCGCGCAGTCGGAGGTGTCCGAAGTACGGGACGTCGGGGTTCACCGGCTGGACGGCGCGGGCACTACGCAGCTGTTCTAGAAGAGCCGACTGATGATGCCATTGCTCCAGGAGCGACGAGCGGTCCTTGTCCTCCTCGCCGGATCGCATGACCTCTCGAATCCGCTCGAGCTCGGTGTGAATCCTCCGTTCCGCCGCGGCGTTACGGTTGTCATCGCCGCGCGCGGCGCGAGCCTCGAGGCGTTCGCGGACCTGAGCGAGCAGTTCCAGTTCTTCTTTGACGATTGCGTGGGGCAAGGGAGCGCCTCTTTATAGCGGGCGCAGAGCCGGAGCGCTCGACCGAGGAACCCGTTGCGAAACGGGCCGGTGGGGTCCACTCTTGCGGTCGAAGGAGGAGGTCCCTTGGTAATTCGTCGCTCGATTTTCGTCGTAGGATTCCTGGTGCTGGCTGCGTGCGCGGGCACGAAGAAAGTCCCGTCGCCCCCTCTATTCGATCCCGGCGATGTCACCGTGGACGGGCTCTACCGCGTGAAGGACGCACGCATGGCGGCGGCCTACCTTCGGCCGGGCGCGGATCTGGCGAGCTACGACAAGGTCAAGCTCGACCTGGTTTCGATCTCCTACAAGAGCCCACCGAAGGGGAACCAGTACGACCGGAGCCGCGCGAACTTCCCGCTGACGAAGGAGGAGATCGCGCGGGCGGACAAGCTTTTCTACGAGGCGTTCGCTGAGGAGTTGGCGAAGAGCTCGTATCAGCTCGTAGACCAGACCGGACCCGACGTGCTCTCCCTCGAGGCCGAGCTGATCGACCTCGTCGTGAAGGCGCCGCCGCAGTCGACGACGGGCACGAGCTGGGTCTTCGTTCAGTCGGCAGGGGAACTCACCCTCGTCGCCGAACTCCACGATTCCGTGACCGGTGCGACCCTCGCTCGGATCGCCGATCGCCGAGCGGTCCAGTCCCCGGGCGCGGGCGCCGGAGGCCTTTACTACAGCTCGCCCGTCAGCAATTGGAGCGATCTCCGCCGCGTGTTCAGCGGTTGGGCACGGCAGCTTCGGGAAGCCCTCGATGAGGCGCGCGCGCTGAAAGCGGTATCCGTCACTGCAAACTGAGGTTCATTCGCCCGGACTATGGCGTTCGGCATCGCAGGCGCTATTCAAGTCGATGCCCCACTCGGTTGATCGTTCTCGCAGGAAGGCTCGCTTCTCTGCCTACGACGAATCCTGCCGCGACCAACCGGGACTTTGATCGAGTTGCCACCGCGACGCTGCATGAGAGATGCCTGCCGTAGATCGCACACCGGCTGTCACTCCTCCTGCGGATCGTCGCAGTCTCCATCGTTCCGAGTCTTCTGATCGTGAAGCTCACGTCGATTCTCGCGTAAGGGGTTGGTGCCTACTTCGCGACGCGGCTCGTCCGGGGTCGAGTGGCGGAGGGCCACGACTCTGGCGGCTTGCATGGCGACGCTCCCCTGCTTCGTCGGGCTTGGCATCGCGGGCTTCTCGGGTGAGTTCGGCAGGTCGTGACGAATCTTCCTTCCAATGCGGTCAAGTTCACCGAGGATGGCGAGGCGATGGGCCGCGCCCGGATCGGTCACATCGGCCCTCGGGTCGGCCGAGTTGCGGAGGGGGACTCAGGCGAGCCCGGTGAAGTCGACTTGGCCCGTCGTCATGAAGGAGCTGAACCCGCGGTCGATGTTGAGATTCACGCCGTTCACGTAGCGCGCGGCCTCGCTGCCGAGGAAGGCAAGGGGCATGGCGATGTCTTCCGGCGTGGCGATCTTTCCGCCGCACTGCTCCACGGTCCAGTTGATCGTCTTCTCGGTCATCGAGGCGCTGAACTCGGGCAGGAGAGGCGTGTCGATCGGGGCCGGGCAGACGCTGTTGGTGCGGACTCCGCAGGCCAGGGTCTGCTTGGCGCTCTTCATCGTGTAGACCTGCACGCACTCCTTCGAGAAGGCGTATCCGTCACCCACGAGCTCGGCGTGGTTCTTGAACCACGCGAGCGACTCGTCGCGTCCCTCGACGGCGATCGCCTCCATGACGTCATCAGGATGCGTGGGCCACTGTCCGCCGGCGATCGACGCGGTGTTCACGATGGCGCCGCCCTGGGGGATCTTCGGCAGGAGCGCGACCGACAGCTGACGCAGGCCGAGCCAGTTGATGCACATGACCTTCTCGGCACCGAGGACCGCGGAGACGCCCGCGTTGTTGAAAAGGACGTCGACGCGTCCGTCGATCTGAGCGGCGGCGGCGGCGACGGCCGCCGCATCGCCCATGTCTGTTTCGATGAACGACGTGATCGGCCCGTCCGGCTTCTTGATGTCGAGCGCGACGATCTCGCTCGCGCCGAGTTCGGCGAGGAGCTTCACGGTGGCCGCGCCTACGCCTGAGAAGGCACCGGTGATCACGATTCGTTTGCCGGAATAGTCGAAAGGGTTGGCCATGGGAGTCCTCGGATTGGGGTTCAGTGTCTCAAATTGGGCGCCGATCATTTAGCAGTCGAGGCCGGGTCGTCTAACTTCTCATTTCCCTCCGCGGGATCGATAGGGAAGTTCTTGAATCTCGGCGGTTTCCCTAATCGCCACTCTTGTCGCGCCTGGTCGGGGGTGCCTTCGGTGGATCGCCCTGATCTTCGGCGCTCCCCTGTCCCGGTCGTGCGCATCAGCCCACGTCTCGGAGTCGGCCCGGCGCTCTCTCCGGTGCAGCGGGGCGCTCCTCACCTCGGTCGAACGGAACCGATTCTTACGTGAAGGACTTCGTGCGCTTGTTCGGGTGGTGGCTCTCGGGCATCTCGCCTCGGTCACAGGAAAGACAATCGAGCAGGGCCCCGAGACGAGACGCGCGCCCCTCCTCGGACGATCCATGAACGCTGCCTAGCCTACGAACGGAACGGTGTCCCGACGGGCGAACGTGAGCCGCCTCGGTGTAGAAGTAGTTCGGCGAGACGCCCTCCTACAGGGCCTCCATCATTCGTCGACGTCGGCTACCGCGGCCATGACGTCCATCGACGCGCCCTCGGGGGCTGCGACCTCGGTCACCCGGTCGTCCACGTCGTCGTACTCGAGGCGAAGCGCCCGACACATCGTCGCGTGCATGTCGTACGTGCAGGTGATGTACGTGAGCTCGAGGATTTGGGTGTCGTTGAGCTCCGCGCGGAGCGCGTCGAACACGGCATCCGGAACCCGGCCGCCTTCGAGTACGAGACAGTCGGTGTAAGCTAGAACCGCGCGCTCGATCGGTGAAAAGCACGACGCGACACTCCAGGCAGGGAGGGACGCGATCTGCTCCTCGCTGAGGCCGACCTCACGACTTGCCTTGCAGTGCTGGGAGAATACGAACTGGCTGCCGCGTGCGTAGCCCGTGCGGGTCTGCGCGAGCTCGCGGAGCTGCGGTGAGAGTTCACGGTTCGGGTTTCGGTAGAAGGCGAAGCCCTGAAGGGTGTGGTCGAAGCAGTCCGGCACGCCGGCGAAGACGGTCCACCAGTTGCCGGGGGTTCCGGTCGCGGTGCCCGGAGATTCGACCGGGTCTCGGCCTCCGAAGAGAAGCTCGTACATTGTCTTGGCCGTGTCATGGGCGTCGGCTTTCGCGACTTGGCGGAGGCGAGGCATAATCGTTTTCCTTTCGGTCGGTTGGTTGGGGGGACGGGCGCAGGCCCGGTCCTCTTCGGAGTCGAGTGTTCGCGGCGCAGGATGGCTGCTTCCGCCTCAGGGCTTCTTTGTGTCGTTCGGGTCGGCTTCGATGCTCTGCAGTCTTCGTTCGTACTCGTCCCAACCGAGAAGGTCTCGGACCTGGTCGAACTTCACGCGTGAGCTGCCGTCGGACACGCCGCCTGCGAGGCCGTCGGCGGCCGCGCGCAGGGCGAAGACGCTGTGGAGGAGGAGCGCGACCGGGTAGAGTACGATCGAGTATCCGATCTCCTCGAGCTGCGCTGGCTCGAGCCAGGGCGTCTTGCCGTCCTCGACGAGGTTCGCGGTGGTCCAGCCTGGTACGAGCCGGCAGTATCGCTCCATCTGCTCGACGCTCGAAGGCGCTTCGAGGAAGGTGATGTCGGCCCCGGCATCCGCGAAGGCCTGCGCGCGCCAGAGCGCTTCGTCGAAGCCGTCGGTCGCGTTGGCGTCGGTTCGCGCCATGAGCAGCACGTCGAGCTTCTGCTCCTCGCGGGCGCGGACGCAGGCGCGGACACGAGCGAGTGCTTCTTGCCTATCGACGATCGACTTGCCGGATGTGTGTCCGCATCGCTTCGGCCACTGCTGATCCTCGATCATCACGCCGGCGAGGCCGGCCTGGGTGCAGCCGAGCAACGTCCGCTCGGCGTTGATCGCGTTGCCGTACCCGGTGTCGGCGTCGCCGATGATCGGCAGTGAGGTCGCCGCGCAGACGTCACGCGCCTGCTCGACCATCTCGCCGTAACTGAGGAGGCCTACGTCCGGCAGGCCGAGCCGGGCGGCGGCCACGGAGAACCCGCCGAGAAAGCCCACGGAGAACCCGGCCTGCTCCACGACCCGGGCGGACAGCGCGTCGAAACAGCCGGGAGCGCGCACCAGCGAGCCACGTTCGAGGATCTCGCGCAGAGTTTCGCCGCTCGCGTGGCGCTTTGGGAAGAAGCTCATGCGTCGTTATACGGCCGAGCCCCTTCGGTGAGAAACGGCCCCTCGGACGCCCACGCTGCCTCCCCGCGACCGCAGAGCCCGGGAATGCGCCGGAAACCGCACTGATCTGGACAGCAGGAGGCTGTTCCTCCAAGGTATCCAATCCACGTCGGCGGGCTCCCGTCGGCTGAGATTCGAGATCACCCCAGAGTTCAGAAAGAAGCTGGAAGCCGAGCGCGGCGGTCCGCGCGGAAGCCGCTCGCCTGCCAGCAGCCGTCCACTGCCGACGAGAAAGTACGAGCGAACGAATGAGTTGGGATTTTTCCACTGAGCCGGAGTTCCAGGAGAAGCTCGATTGGGTCGAGAAGTTCTGCCGTGAAGAGGTCGAGCCGCTCGATCTGATCTTCCCTTACGCCGTGCGGTCGAAGGACCCGAAGATCAAGGCGCTGGTCAAGCCGCTCCAGGATCAGGTGAAGGCGCAGGGCCTCTGGGCGCTCTTCCTCGACGAGGAGCTGGGCGGGCCTGGCTACGGCCAGCTCAAACTGGGCCTCCTGAACGAGATCCTCGGTCGGTACGGTTCGGCTCCGCAGATTTTCGGTGCGGCCGCGCCCGACACCGGCAACATGGAGATGCTCGCCGCGTACGGCACCGATGAGCAGAAGGAGCGTTGGCTGAAGCCGATGCTCAACCAGGAGATATGGTCGGCGTACTCGATGACCGAGCCGCAAGGTGGCTCGGATCCGCGGCTGTTCAAGACATTTGCCGAGCGCGACGGTGACGAGTGGATCATCAACGGTGAGAAGTGGTTCACCAGCGCGGGTCGCGTCGCCGACATTCTATTTGTGATGTGCACGAATGGCATGTTCGTGGTGCCGCGCAAGACGCCGGGCGTCGAGATCATGCCCGAGCCGCGGTCGCACAATCACATCAAGTACAACGATGTGCGCATCCCTCTCGATCACCTCCTCGGCCCGGAAGACGGAGCGCGGACTCTCGCGCAACGCCGACTCGGCGGTGGTCGGATCCATCACGCGATGCGCACGATCGCCCAATGCAAGCTCGCCTTCGACATGATGTGTGAGCGCGCACTTAGCCGCGAGTCGCACGGAAAAACCATCGGTGAGCACCAGATGGTGCAGCAGAAGATAGCCGACTCCTACGCCTCGATTCGCATGCTCCGCCTCTTCGTTCTCGAGACGGCCTGGAAGATCGACAACACCAGCACGCAGGAGACCCGGACGGACATCGCCGCCGTGAAGTTCACGATGGCGAAAGTGCTACGGGAGGTCTCCTTCAACGCGCTGCACATCCTGGGATCTCTCGGCACGACGAACCTCACGCCGATTCAGGCGATGTACGCGGCAGCGCCGACGATGGGGATCGCGGATGGCGTCGATGAGGTGCACAAGGCCACAGTGGCTCGGAACGTCCTGAAGTCGTACGAGCCCCACGAAGGCTTCTGGCCGACCGAGTACTACCCCGAGAAGCGTAAGCAGGCTCGCAAGCAGTTCGAGCCGAAATTCGCCGCGGACCCTGAATTGCGAGCGCTCGCGGACGGCTACGCGAAGTACATCGCGAGCCGCACCTGATTGCTTCGAGCGGAGCGGGACGCAGGCTGTCCCGCTCCGCTCGGCGCCATGATGGCGAGGCGCCGGGGCCGCATTTCGGCCGTTAGAGCAGGCCCCCTTCCTCCCAGGGGGCGGTTTTCGTACTGAGCCATCGATGCGAATCTCGTGCTCAGACACCGTCGGAGCCCTCGCGCTACTGCCATTTTTGGTCGTCCTCCTGGCCCCGCCGTGGCTCGCTCCCGCGGCCGCGCACGAGAGTCAGGCCGGCATCGGCGCGAAGTCGGTGCTGGTGGACACGCGCAAGGACCCGGCGAAGCACAAGTTCATCTTCAGCGCGTCGAACGAGATTCTGCTCAACCCGACGCATGATCCCGCCGTGGCGGGTTCGGCCCTGCTCGTCGAGCGGACAGGGCAGAACGGTGTCGGTGCCGGACGCACGGAGCTGATTCAGTTGGACCCGCTCAGCTGGAAGGGACTCGGGAATCCGGCCGGTACGAGCGGCTACAAGTACGTGGACAAAACGCAGAGCGCATTCGCACCGTGTTGTTCAAGCCGGGTGGCAACGGTGGCAAGCTGAAGATCGTCGCCAAGGGTGAGAACTGGCCCTGGGAGCTGGGTGGCCCGAACGATCTCGTGCGCGTGCACTGGCGCGTCGAGAACGAGTGGTTCTGCGTCGAGGCGGGTGGGGTCGTGAAGAAGAACGAGTCCGGCTTGTACAAAGCGGCGAAGATCGCGGCCCCGGCGAGCTGTCCGACCGAGGTTTGCGGTAATGGGGTCGTCGAGCTCACTCCGGATCATCTGCAGGCCATATACGAATGGATCCGCGGCGGTGCACCCGAAGATACGGTGGTGTCCGGGACGGCCGAGCTCCTCGCGACGTGCCTTCCCGATCCGTGACCGACTTCGCTCTCCCCCACATTTCGCCGCCCATGAGCTCTGCGAAGCGCTTTGAGATCGCGAGGCCGAGGCTCGTGCGGCCGTGCTTGCGGAGGCGCCCCGGCGCGTCAGTCCACCGGTGCGACTGCGCTTGGAGGGAGCATCGCGTCGTCGTTCGCGTGGGCCGTGTCTTTCAATTGTTGCAGAATCGCCGGGGGTAGGCCGGATGCGACGCCGGGCTCGATGCCGGCAAAATCGCTCGGATCGACACCGAGCTGCTCTACCATCAGGCGCTCCGCCTCTTGGAGCGCCTCGCCGTAGACGAGCTGCTCCTCGCGTTGCCGATCGTCGTCGGTGATTTCGGCGCCGGAGTCGGCAGGCGGAGCGTCGGCAGCGCGAATGGGGATCTGTTCTCGTGGCTGGACCTCGGGGCCCGCGAGAGATGACGCCGGTCGGTCGGCCGCGCGCACGCGCTTGCTGGGGCTCAGCAGAATGATCTTCTCGACGCTGCCGGCCTCGATCTTCTCGTTCGTGCCTCCGCGATAGACGATGAGGTGGTTCGAGGTACCCAGGAGCTGCCGAAGCGTCGCTTCGAGCGTTGCGTCGCGGACCTGGAACTCGTCGATCGGCGGGCGCTCGGCACCCGAGTCCTGCACTTTGAATCCGGCTTCCTCGCCGATCGCCGAGAGTACCTGCGGGAGCGTCGCGCCCTCGGCCTCGATGCTGAATCCCGTCTCGGTCTTGGAGACCTCGAGGAACGGCCCATAGCCTTGGGCGGTCGCAACTCGCGCAGGGATCGCTACGAGAGCGATCGACACCACGCAGGTGAGCAGGCGGGAGATCACCGACTGTTCCATCATCACGTTTCCACCGATTGAGCCGGCACCGATGCTAGCAGGATCCGGGGGTCGGGAGGAAGAGGGGTCGGCTCAGTGGGTCGCGGGGGTGCTGCGCGCGGCGATCTGTCGCTCGATCCACCGGCGATACATCGGAACCGGCAAGGCGCCTGTCAGGAAGGCTTCGTTTCCTTCGAGTCGGGCTGCGGGAGCGCCCGTTATGCCGAGACTCTGCGCTTCCGCGAAATCCTCGAGCGTCTCTGCGAGGATCTCTGGGCTTTGAGACCGGGCGAAGGCGTCGCGCGGCAAGGCCTGCTCGTTCCAAATGGCCTCGAGCACCGATTCGTCGCTGATGTCGCGATTGTCGGTGAAGTAGGCCCGCAGGAGAGCGTCGTGCATCTTGTGGAACGACTCTGGGTCGAGCGTCGCTGCGGCCTTGGCGACGACGTGGGCGGGCACGCTGTGCGTCGGCGGCGGGGCGTCGCTCGCCCAGGGCCGGAAGGTGCCGCTGTCCTCTTCCTCTCCCGGTCGGGCCCAGGATTGGGTGTAGGCGCGGAACTTCTCGACATTGCGTGCCTTCGGTTCCGGGCGCAGCAGGTAGGAGCGCCACACGATCTCGAGATCTGAGGACATTTCCTCCTCGAGGCGCCGCAGCCGGACGCTGGCGTTGTAGCACCACGGACAGAGGTAGTCGGAGTAGACGATTAGTCGGACGAGGCTCACGTTGATTGCGAGACATGCCCATTTCTGCTGTCATTTTCAAGGTTCCCCAATGAAGCGATTTGTCGAAAGAGGCTTGGTCGTCGCCGCGCTCTGTATCCTGGGCTGCGGTGGTGGAGGAGAGAGTGCACCGGCCGTTGGCCCCACGCAGTTCGGTGTCGTGAGCGGCAATGGACGCCTGGTCGCGGTGGGGGTCAATGGTGGGGTCTTCACCTCGGACACCGGGGGGGGCTGGGACGGGCAGGACTCCGTCGTCGGCGGCACGCTTCGCGGCGTCGGGTTCGGTGCGGATCGGTTCGTCGCGGTGGGTAGCCGCGGCTCGATCGTCTCCTCGATCAACGGTGGGAGGAGCTGGGCCCGTGCAGAGTCCCCGACGGAGAACGTCCTTCAGGACGTCGCGTTCGGTGGAGGTCGATTCGTCGCCGTGGGCGACGGTGGCGCTCTTCTGGTCTCCCTCGACGGCGAGAGCTGGGTGACCGCCGACAGCCACACGGGTGAGGATCTGCTCGGAGTGGCCTGGGGGAACGGGCTCTTCGTGGTGGTTGGCGACGCCGGTGCTCTCGTGACCTCGCGCGATGCTGTCGAGTGGACGTTCGAGCAGTTCGAGATCGAGTCGGATCTCGCGGACGTGGCCTACGGCGGCGGCTACTATCTGGCGGTGGGTTCGGGCGGTGGCGTTCTTCGCTCCGAGGACGGCGAGACCTGGGAAGACGTCTCGATCCGGAATGTGAAAAACATCAACACGGTCCTCTATGAGCTCGGGATCTTCGTGCTCATGGGGAACTCGGGTACGTCCTACACGTCGCGGGACGGCGAGACCTTCTTTTCCGGTGGCATGACCACCCCCGAGTCCTTCCACGCGGTGACCTTCCACGTGAACAACTTCGTCGGGGTTGGGTCGAACGGGATCTTCCGGCAGTCGTTCGATGGCCGAATCTGGTTCGGCGGGGTCCTCTAGGGCCCCCGAGGCGGCCGAGTCGATCCGACACTCCTTGTCCTAGGGGAGCCGGCGGGAAAGAGGCCGGATTAGCCGGGTTTTCGATGACATCCTCGCCGAAAATTCCTTGCCCCGCGAGTGTGCTATCGGGCATGATATAGTGACCGGTGCGTCCCCATCCACTCTTTGGGATAGTGCGCGGCCGGGTTGGAGGAACCTGAATGCTTTGCGATCGGATCCGCTCTTCCTCGTCGAGAGGTGTTTGTCTGGTTTTCGCGACTCTCGCGTTCCTGTTGCCGAACCCAGCGCAGGCGCAGAAGTTTGTGAACTTCGAGTCGGGGCAGGTGCGCCCGCTCGCGATCTCGCCCGACGGGACGACGGTCTTCGCGACGAATACGCCCGACAATCGCCTCGAGATCTTCGACGTGTCGGGCGGAACGCTGGTCCACTCGGGGTCGGTCGTGGTCGGCATGGAGCCGGTCGCGGTTGCCGCGCGAAGCAACTCGGAAGTCTGGGTCGTGAATCACCTCTCCGACAGCGTGAGCGTCGTGGACGTGAGCTCGAACCCCCCACGTGTCACGCGTACGCTTCTCGTCGGTGACGAGCCGCGCGACATGGTGTTCGCCGGCGGCGGCGGCAACGTCGCGTTCATCTCCGCGGCTCACCGCGGGCAGAACAATCCGAGCGATCCGCTGCTGACCACCAAGAGCATTGGACGTACCGACGTCTGGATCTTCGATGCAACGAACCTCGGCGCCGGCATGGGTGGCGACGAAGTCGATGTTCTCACGTTCTTCGGGGACACGCCCCGTCCGCTGGCCACCGATGGGGACACCGTCTGGGTCGGCGTTTTCCATTCGGGCAATCGGACGACAGCTCTGAGCGAGGGAACGGTCTGCAACGGCGGCGCGGGTGTGGGCTCGTGCAATGTCGGCGGGACCCTGATGCCGGGTGGCCTCCCTGCGCCCAATCAGCACGCCGGTTTCGTTACGGGTCCGGAGGTTGGACTCATCGTCCGCCAGAACGCCGTCACCGGAGACTGGGAGGATGAGCTCGCTCGCGATTGGAGCGCCGCGATCCGCTTCGATCTCCCCGACTTCGACTTCTTCGGCATCGATGCGACGGTCTTTCCGCCGGTCGCGAGCGGCGTCGAGCATTCCGGCGTCGGTACGATCAACATGAACGCGATCGTCCACCCGACGAGCGGCAAGCTCTACGTCACGAACACGGAGGCGCGAAACGAGGTCCGCTTCGAAGGGCCGGGCGCCTTCTTCGGCAGCACGAGTGTTCGCGGCCATCTCCACGAGGCCCGTATCACGGTGATCGACGGTGCGGCCGTCATGCCTCGGCATCTGAACAAGCACATCAACTATGCCGTGGTGCCGAGCGCTCCGGGCACCAAGGAGAACAGCCTTGCGACCCCGCTCGGCATGGCGATCTCCGCCGACGGGGCCACGCTGTACGTGGCGGCCTTCGGTTCGAGCAAGATCGGCATCTTCGACACGACGGAGCTGGAGAACGATACCTTCGTGCCCAGCAGTTCGAGCCATATCCCGGTGACGGGCGGTGGTCCGACGGGGCTCGTCCTGGACGAGGCAAACGATCGGCTGTACGCGCTGACCCGGTTCGACAACTCGATCTCGGTCATCGACACGATCTCGAACTCGGAGATCGATCACGTGTCGATCTTCAGCCCGGAGCCGGCGTCCGTCGTCGACGGACGACCGCTTCTGTACGACGCGAACGAGACCTCGAGCAACGGTGAGGCGTCCTGCTCGTCGTGTCACATCTTTGCTGACTTCGACAGCCTGTCGTGGGACCTCGGCAACCCGGACGAGGCCGACATCCTGAACAACCCGTTGCCTCTCCGGATCCCGGTCATCAGCGGGTTCAAGGATTTCCATCCGCTGAAGGGGCCGATGACGACGCAGACCCTTCGGGGCATGTCGACGCACGGCTCGATGCATTGGCGCGGCGATCGGACCGCGGGCAACGACCCCGGCGGCAACGTCTTCGATGAGGACGGGGCCTTCAAGAAGTTCAATCCCGCGTTCGTGGGCCTGGTCGGTCGTTCGGCGGAGCTCTCGACGTCGCAGATGCAGGCTTTTGCGGACTTCATTCTTACGGTGGAGTTGCCGCCGAATCCGATTCGCGCCCTCGACAACTCCCTTACGACACAGGAGCAGCAGGGGAGAAATCTGTTCTTCGGCCGCGTGACGGATTCCGTCTTCAACTGTGACGGTTGTCACACGTTGAGCCCGGCGCAGGGCTTCTTCGGCGCGGACGGGTTCTCGACGTTCGACGGCGAAACTCAGTCCTTCAAGGTCGCGCACATGCGCAACATGTATCAGAAGGTCGGAATGTTCGGAATGTCGCCGACGGGTATCGTCAGCGGTTCGTTCCCGCACACCGGCCCCCAGGTCCGCGCCTCCGGCTTCCTGCACGATGGCAGTGTCGATACGGTTTTCCGCTTCCTCTCAAGCCCCCTGTTCTCGATCAACGACATCGAGCAGCGAAGCCTCGAGGCCTTTAGTCTGGCCTTCGATACCGACCACAAACCGATCGTGGGTCAGCAAATCACTCTTGCGGACTCGAGTGCTCTCGCCGTCGACACGCGGATCAGTCTCATGATCGCGCGGGCGGCAGTGGGTGAATGTGACGTGGTGGTGAAGGGCACGATCGCCGGCGAGGGCCGCGGCGCGGTCCGCCTGCCGGGCGGGAACTTCCAGATGGATCGGCAGGGTCAGATCCTCGGCGATGCGACACTTCGCGCCGAGGCGCAGACGGCCGGTCAGGAACTGACGTACACCTGCGTACCGCCGGGTTCCGGTACGCGCGTAGGTGTCGATCGCGATGAAGACGGCTTCTTCGATCGCGACGAGATCGACGCGGGCTCGGACCCGGCCGACTCGGGCAGCACGCCGCCGGCACCTACGCCGACGCCGTCTCCCACGCCTACGCCGACGGCTACGCCGCCTGCGGCGGAAGCCCCGATTCGGGCGACTACGTTCCAGTTGCGGGATGATGCGACGCCGCCGATCACGGCGAACAAACGCCGCTTGTCCTTCAAGTCCACGAAGAAGGGCGCGCTCCCGAGCGGGGTCGAAGCGGCACCGTGGGGAAGCGACGGCGATCCGACAGTCGGTGGTAGTGGCGGGGGTAGTGCCGTGGTCACAGTTTACAAAGTCGGCGGCGCTCTGACGGACGTCATGACGCTGACTCTGCCCGCGTCGAACTGGCAGCGCACCGGGAATCCGGGCACGCCGGGCTACAAGTACCTCGACAAGAACGGGGTCCACGGACCGATCACGACCGTCAAAGTCATCCAGGGTAAGCTTACGGTGAAGGGGAAGGGCAACGGTCTCTACGAGTTGCTCAACGCCCCGCAGGACGAGATGGGGATTCGTCTGCAACTCGGCACCGGCGACATCTGGTGCAGTGCGGCGACGGCGCGCGATCCCGAGTTCAAGTTCGACAATACGGTTCGATTCTTCGGGGAGAAGCAGACGCCGGCTCCGGCCGTCTGTCCGGCGGTGCCCGCTCCGCCGCCGGGAGCCTACGGGTCCGCGTCGTGGGCGTTCGTGACTCGCACGGGAAGTCTCCTGAAATAGGAGCGCATCTCTTCGCGTTCCAACGGAACAAGGGGTCGGACATCGTGTCCGGCCCCCCCGTTTTGCGTTGCGTTGCGGACTTTCAGCCCGTGGGCGCGTACCAGATCGCGGAGGTCCAGGCGCGTTCCTGGGTGGTGAGGGACACGCTTCCGTCGGTGCACCATGCAGGTTTCGCATCGCGCGGTGCGGCCTTGCATGCCCAGCCCGTCTGACGGCAGCTGGGATTCTCGACGACGCGGGCGTAGTAGACCGCTCTCTTCTTCGGGTCGAAGATGGGATCGACCCATACGCGGCAAAGGGAGTCGGCTCCGGTGCCGATCGGGTTGCACGTGGCCGTGTCTACCTTGGCCCCGTTCTTCGGACGACCCGCGACATCGAAGACCCGTTGGTGGACTTTGCCGTCGTCGCCCATCCAGCCCTTGATGATCTGAATGAGTTGCAGCTTGCCGCCCGGATGTTCGTCGGTTCCCGGATCGCGGAGCGCCGAGACGACGAAGCCCGGTGCCTTGGCGGCCTTGGGCGCGGGGGGAAGGTCGGAGCCCATCGGGACGCCGCCCGCGTAGCCTTTCTTCACGAGAGCGGCGTCTTTGCAAAGTTCCTTGGGGTAATCCCAACCGCCGAAGAAACGCACGCTCATGCGAGGTCCGCTCGTGCCGTACGTCTCGCGTCGGCGCATGGCCCGGAACAGCGACTCTCGGGAATTCTCCTCGGCCCAGACGGCCGCGATCCCGCCGGGATTCATCCCCGGTTGTCCGCTCGGCCGGCTCATCCGCAGGTCGAGGCGGGACTCTTCGACCGTGCCGGGCGTGCCGTCGTGGATGTCGGTGGCCGCGATCAGGCCGAACGCGTAGGGGTTCACACCGATCCGGTCAGCCTCGGCGAGGCCTTCGGTCAGCGCGTACCGTACGAAGTCACGTCGGGACACGCAGCCGTCGCCCGCGAGCGCTCCCTTCCCGGTGCCGTCTTCGCAATCGGGTGTGTCCTTCGGACGCATTTTCTCGAAATCGCAGAGCTCGTCCGCGCCGACGACGTTCCACATCCCATTGCGGCACTCGGAGTCGCCCTTCATCTGCATGACTTCGACGAGCGGTTCCATCGAGGCGCGGAGCTTCGCGATCTCGGCTTGTTCTTCCTTCGTCTTGGCGTCGCCGTAGTCGATCGCGAACATGTTGCCGTTGGAGAGGTTGGAGTTGTGGGGGATGGCGAGCACGTCGCAGCCGGTCCCTGCCTCGATGCACTCGGCGCGAAGTCGCTTCCACATCTTGATCGCGTCCGGCTCGTCGGCGTACGAGATGGGGAGATCGAGCACCTTGTCGTTACGGAAGATCACATTGCGGTGGACTTTCGTGAGTTCCGGGGTCGCGGTGTACTCGTACGCGACGAACGTCGTGAACTTGCAGGAAGGGGCTGGGTCGTCGTGGCGCGCTGCCGCGTCCTGGGTCTCTTTCCAGACGGTGGAGGCGCCCTGGGTGCAGCGGGCGCCGTCCTCGCCGCACACGGCTGGGGACGAGAGCGAGCCGCCGATGCGTTCGAATAGGTCACGCACGGTCTGGCGGAGGCTGCCGCGGTTCATGTCGTACGGTTCCCGGTACGCCTTGCACTGCTCGGAGTCGTAGACCTCGGACGTCGGCGTCGTGCACAGGTGAACCGAGCCGAAGTTCGACGCGTGGTCGGTCACCGCCGCAAAATCCAGGGGGCGCTCGAGCTTCACTTCGGGCATTCGGGGATCGAGCTGGATCGCTCCGCCCTTTGCGAACTTGTACGCCTCGTCCGGACGAACCCGGGTGCCGAACATGTTCGCGTCCATGGATACGGCGGTGTGGACGTGCAGGTCCCCCCAGAAGACCTGTCGTTCCGGTTGATTCTCGGAGCATTGCTCCACCGCCGTCGCCGAAGAGGACAGCACAAAGAGGAGCAGAATCGTGAGAAGTCCCTTCCGCCGATTGTTCATGGCCGGACGTTGCTCCGGTTTCTCCGTGCTCGTCAAGCGAGCTTGGGTGGATCCCCGCTACCTCGCCCCGGTCAAGTTTGTGGCGGCTTGCCGGGAGCCGGGCTGAAGCTCAGTGGGGTTCCAGGCGCAGTGTCAGTGGGTGGGGGAAGAAGCGAATGAAGAGGTCGCTCCAGTACTTCTCCGCCATGAGATCTTCGACCTGCTCGGCTTTGTCCGGAGCGGGGATGCCCTCGACCTTGGCGAATTTCTGTCCGGCGATCTTCACCGGCATGTAGGGTTTGGTCGTGCTCTCGTTCACCTGATCGGCCGCGCGGTTTCCGAGTCGGACGTAGACGTCGCCGTCGATCACCACGAGCCAGACCGGGAACGAGTAGAGCTCTTCACCCGGGGCGGTCGTGCCGAGCTCGATGGTCTCGGTGTCGATCCAGTCGGCAGGGGTCCAACCGTCGGCCGCCGCAGCGGAAACACCGGGGCTCATGAGGAGGATCAATCCCAGAGTGGTCGTCATCCATCTCGTCGCTAGGGTGCGCATCTGGTCTCCTTTTGGCGGGGGCGCCGTGGTCCGGCGTCCCCCGTACTGCACCCCGGCCGAAACGCGAAACGGTCGAAGGCAGGCCACTTTCCTTGCGTTGCGGGCACGTGACATAGGCTGAAACCGGGAATTCGATGCGCGGAACATGGCGACGTCGACAGGGGCCGGCCCTCCTGATGGCCCTCACGCTCACGAGCGTGGGCTGTTCGGCCAAACACTGGCCGAGTGTCAGTGAGGGCGAGCGGGATGGCGTCCTCGCCGAGGTGCACGGGGCCACGATTGCGGATTTCGATGCAGGGAAGGCGCACCGCCGCCGGTGGACTAGGCGCCTGACCCAGGATGGATCGGCGGCAGGTCGTCGTGAGCGATCTTGGGTCAGGGTCCTAGTCCGGTTGCGCGTTGAACTCGTTGGCTTCGACGCCCAAGGGGTGCTCGTACGCCTCGAAGCGTCCGAGGCCGCACACGCTCAGCGAACCTCCGAGTACCTGGATGAGGTCGAGGTCGCAGAGCCGGTCGAGTGGCGTCGTGTAGCCGAAGCCGCCCTGAATCCGGAGCCCGTAGCAGCGCTGCGGCAGCGCGTTTCGCCAAATCGCGCCGTCGCGCATGTGAAACAGGATCGTGCTGTCATCGACGATCTCGCTGCGATCGATCCGCGAGATTGACAGGCATCGTTTCGCCGCGGGGTCCGATGCGGATGGGGTGGCCGGCGGCGTGGAGTCGGTCGCCGCGGAGCTGCAACCGAGCACGAACAGGAGCGCGAGGGCGGTCGAGACCCGCATCGCGGCGTCCGCCTCAGCGTCCCTTCGCGGAGTGGGTCGGAGGTGCCGGCGCGAGTTCCGGCGCGAGCGCGGTGATCACCTGCCCGATTTCGGCCATGTCGAGCCGTTCGCGGAGGCCCAGGAGCTCGGTGCGATCGATCAGACTTCCGAGGCTGATGAACAGCCATGTCCGGGCACGTAGGTCGAGTCCGGCGGGGATGAGTTCCGCCTTCTCGGCTTGCTGGTAGAGGCCAAGTACGAAGTCGAAGGTCTCAAGAAAGTGCGCACGAAGCTTCTCGTTCACTTCGGGATCTTCGGTTTCGATCTCTGCCCGAGCCCGGAGCATGAGGGTCGACGTGTCCCGCTGCAGGTCCTCGAAGTACCAGATGCCGAGGCCGATGAGCGCGTCTACCGGCGTGGCGCTCTCCCGCGCCATCTCGTGCCAGCGAGAGAGGATCTCACCGGAGCCGAGCTCGATCGCTTCGAGATAGAGCTCCCGCTTGCTGTCGAAATACCGGTAGAGCGTAGGCTCGCTGATCCCGATTTCGCGCGCGATGTCCGCGGTGCCGGTCTCGCGGTAGCCCTTCTGCGCGAATGCCTTCATCGCCGTCCGAAGGATTTCGGCGCGTCGTTCGGCCGCGGGCCTACGCGCGGCGCGGGCGCGCGGGACGGAGGAAGCTCGTCCCATAGTGCGTTGGGACTACACTCCGGATGGCAGGTCGATCAAGCGTTTCGTTTCTGGGCCTGGTCGAGCGAATTGCGCACGGCGTCGAGCCGGGCATCGGCCAGTTCGCGGATATCGGGGTGGGTCCAGATGTACTCGAGGTCGTCGATCACGCCCTGCCGAACGATCTGGCCGACCTGTTCCGGTGCCATGCCTTCGTCGATGATGGATTGAACGGCGGGATTGTCGGCCTCTTCGGGTCCTCCGAACTCGGGCAGCCGATTCCGGGCGCTCATCACGATCTTCGTGTTGGTGTTCCCCGCGCAGAGGGCGGAGCAGCTGAGGCCGTAGTCGGCGCCTTCCATGCGAAGCGTTTCCGAGATCCCGACGACGGCGTACTTGCTCGCGACGTACGGTGCGAGGCCGGGGTGCGGCCACATCCCGGCGGTGGAAGCCGTGTTCACGACGTGCTTCTCGCCGTCCTGCTTCTTCATGCGGTGCACGAACGATTGGATCCCGTTCACAACGCCGTGAAGGTTCACGGCGAGGACCCAACTCCAGTCGGCGGGTGTGAGGTCATGCATGGAGCCGAACGCCACGACGCCGGCGTTGTTGCACAGGAGGTGGACCGCGCCCAATTCGGTGTAGACGGCGTCGGCGAGAGCTTCCACCGAATCTGCCTGGGTCACGTCGGTCTTCACGGCGAGCCCCCGGACGCCCAGCTTCTCGACTTCTGCTTTGACGGACGCGGCCGCGTCGACTTCGATGTCGGCGAGCACGACGTTCATGCCGGCTTCAGCGAAGGCGAGGGCCATGCCGCGACCGATTCCGGAACCGCCGCCGGTGATGACTGCGTTCTTGCCTTTGAGGTCTTTCATCCGATCACCAATGGGTTGCCTTCGGTCCACGTCGTCGCGAGTTCGCGTCGACTGATGCGCCACCCGTCGCTCGTGCGAACGAGGTCGTCGCGGTACACCCCCGCGAGAATGAAGTGGGGTCCACCCGGTGCGGATTTCCGGATGTGCTGCGCCATCAGATAGCAGCAGCTCTTTGCCACGTCGCCGTCGACCGTGATCTCGAAGTTCGAGATGAAGTGCTGTGATCCGTCGAGCGGTTCGAGGGCGTTGCGACAGATCTTCTCGATCTTGTCGTATCCCTTGTGGTCGCCGAGCGTTCCGTAGTCGGCGACGGCGTCAGGGAGGAAGCACGTGGCCAAGCGCTCCCAGTTTTTGGCATCGAGGGACGTCCCATACCGGACGAGGAGGTCCTGGATGGCGAGTCGGTCGCGCAGGTTCTCGTCGCTCATGATGTGCTCTACGCTTTGATGACGAGCTTGCCGCGGTTTCCACCGCGGAACATTTGGCAGAACGCGTCGCCAGTCTTGTCGACGCCGTCGATCATCTGCTCGACGTTCTTGATCTTGCCCTCTTTGAGCCAGGCCCCGAGCTGTCCGATGCCCTCGGGATAGCGCTCGACCTGGTCGGTGACCATGAAACCCTGCAGCAGGGCGCGGGCGGTGATGACCTTGAACATGTTCCGAGGCCCGGGGGGCGGCTCGACCTGATCGTACGCGGAGAGCGCGCCGGAGAGGACGACGCGAGCTCCCTGCGCGAGCCGCGCGAGGGTTTGGTCGAGCGTGTCGCCGGCCACGTTGTCGAAGTACACGTCGACACCGTCCGGGCAGTGCTTGTCGAGTCCGGCTGCGATGCCGCCCGGTGCTTGGTAGTTGATCGCGGCGTCGATCCCGAGCTCTTCGACGAGCCACTTACATTTCTCGTCGCTGCTCGTCGTACCGACGACCCGGCAACCCAGGATCTTTGCCATCTGGCATGCGACGTTGCCGACAGCGCCTGCGGCCGTGCTGATCAGAACGGTTTCACCGGGCTGTGGCCTGCCGATGTCGGTCAGCCCGAAATAGGCGGTGAGCCCCGTCGCGCCCAGCAGGCCCATGTAGGCGGAGAGCGGCACCTGCGGGTCGGCCTCGAGCTTGGTGATGTAGTCGGTGCCGTCTGCGAGGGAATAGCTCTCCCAGGCGGTGCGGCCCATGACGAGTTCGCCCGTGGTATACTCGGGATTCTTCGACTCGATCACCTTTCCGAGGATCAAGCCGGTCACCGGAGCGCCGATTTCCATGGCCGGCATGTACTCGTCGCCCGAGCCTTCGTTCATCCACTGCCGGAACCCGGCGTCGAGCGAAATATACAGATTCTGAATCAGGAATTGCCCTTCCCCTGCTTGGGGAATCGGCGCTTCTCGGCACTCGAAATCGGTTTCTGTGGGGTTGCCTACGGGCCGCGCGCGCAGGTGGATTCTCAGGTTTTTCTCACTCATCTCGGATCCTGGGGTGGGCGGCGACGAGGTCGCGGGTACCGGGCGGCACTACGATGAAGGGACCTCGACTGTCAATCGGCTTTCCCACCGTTGACAACGATTCGGTGGGGATTCCATAGTCGGCTGGTGCGTCCTACTGACCCCTCCCGGGGTGCTCCCGCCGAGAGCGAAGTCCCGACCAGCGATCCGTCTACCGCGGAGCAGGCACTGCAATCCAAGCAGTTGCTCGGCGCGGTGATGGAGGCGTCGTACGATGGGATTTGCCTGATCTCGCCCGAGGGGACTTTCCTGGAAATGAACGGTGCCTTCGAGCGGATTACGGGTGTGAACCGAACGAAGTGGATCGGCCGCACGATCGACGACATGCGCAGCGCGCCGGGCATGACGCGGAATTCCGCTGCACTTCAGGTGCTCAACGGCTCGTATCCGGCGACGACGCTGGTGAACATCTCGGGGGGCGAGCTGATGCTCGTGACCGCGAGCCCGCACTTCGGCGAGCGCGGGACGCTGCAGAGCATCATTCTGAACGTCCGGAACATCACGCAACTGAACTACCTGAAGCGCCAACTCGAAGACGATCTCGGCGAAGAAGCTCTGGCCGAGGGGCCCTCGGTCGTTCAGGAGCGGCTCACGCGAGCCGGCTTCGAAGACTTCGTCGTGAAGAGCCCCATCATGGAGGGCATCGTCTCGACGGTCCTCCAGATTGCGGATTTCGACCTCACCGTCCTGGTCGAGGGCGAGACTGGGGTCGGAAAGGGCATTCTCGCGAGCCTGATCCATCGCCTGAGTCGTCGCGCGGACAAGCCGTTCATCGAGGTGAACTGCGGGGCCATCCCGGAGTCCCTCGTCGAATCCGAGCTGTTCGGGTACGAGCCGGGCGCGTTCACCGGGTCGGTGCGCGGCGGCAAGACGGGCTACTTCGAGGCGGCCGAGGGCGGGACGATCTTTCTGGACGAGATCGGCGAATTGCCCAAGGAATCCCAGGCGAAGTTGCTCAAGATCCTGGACGACCGGATGCTCACGCGGGTCGGGGGGACCGGCCAGCGGCGCTTGGACGTCCGCGTGATCGCGGCCACGAATCGCCGCCTTCGCGACCTGGTTCGCCACGGCCAATTCCGCGCCGACCTCCTGTATCGCCTCGAGACGATTCCACTGGTGGTACCGCCCTTGCGGGACCGTAAAGAAGACCTGAAGGCGCTGATCCACAGCTTGCTGGAGCGCTACAATCAGGAGTTCAGCACCGACAAGGTCATCGCCTCGGAGGCCGTCCGCCGTCTGATGGAAGATCCGCTCCCGGGCAACGCCCGCGAGCTGAAGAACCTCCTGGTCCGCCTCGTTTTGACCTGCCAGGGCAGCGAGATCGGTCTTCGGCACGTCCGCGAGGTCCTGGACCGGTCTGGGAGCGAGACGCACGGGACCGAGACCCCGTCGCCGGAGGTCCCGGCCGACGCTCCGCCGACGTCGATGAAAGCCCGGATCGAGGAGTTCGAGCGGTCGATCCTGGTGGAGTCCTCCCGGCAGTGCCGATCGACTTACGAGGTCGCCGCGCGCCTCGGGATCAACCAGTCGTCGGTCGTTCGCAAGATGAAGAAGTACGGCATCCCGCCGCCCGCCTCTCATTGACGACCTGCGTCGTAAAGACGCCTCCCCGGCACGCCTGCATCGGGCTTCGATGCCGCGATGCATTGTCGATGCAATTGCGCATCGGGCGATCCGCACGTGCCCCCGAGTTCTCGGTGTTTCGAGGCTCGCCGCGCTGGCCGGTGGGTTGCTTTGTTCGTCGGTTCCAGCCGCTCACGCGCGCCCTGCGCACGGAGCCGCAGCGATCGACTCGCAGCATCGAGCCAGACCGGGGGAACGAGATCATGGCGCAAGACGGGAAGGACGATCGCACCGCTGAGGCCGAGAAGGCCGGCACTCCGCCGTTCGTGTACGCCCCGATGGGCCCCGAGCAGCTGGCGAACCCGTATCCGACGATCGCGCAGGCGCACGCCGAGAAGCCGGTCTTCTTCAGTGAGGCCTTCAGCCTCTGGATCGTCACCCGGTACGAGGACATCTGGACGATCCTGCGGGACACGGAGCGCTTCACCTCCTCGGCTTCGGTGACGGTTGGGACCGAGACCCCCGACGAAGTGAAGGCAGTCCTCGCCGAGGGCTGGGGCGAGGTAGACACTCTGGTCACGAACGACCCGCCGGTCCACACCCGTTTTCGCAGCTTGGTGAACAAGGCCTTTACGCCGCGGCGCGTCGCGGGTCGCGAGGAGCACATCCGCGAGCTGGCGAACAGTCTGGTTGATGCTTTCATCGACGCGGGTCGCGTGGACATCGCGACGGAGTTCGCTGTGCCCCTGCCGCTGACGGTGATCGCGGAGATCCTCGGTGTGCCGACCGCGGACGTGGCCAAGTTCAAGCAATGGAGCGACGACATCACGGCGCGCCTCATGCCGCTTCCGCTCGAACGGGACATCGAGTGCGCTCGGAGCCTGGTCGCGTTCCAGCACTACATGAACGCGATGCTCGACGAGCGTGCGAAGAATCCGCACGACGACATGCTGAGCGACCTGCTCACTGCGCGCGCGGACGGGATGGAACCGCTTTCGCGCGGTGAGATCCTGAGCATGCTCCAGCAGATCCTCGTTGCCGGGAATGAGACCACGACGAGTCTCATTAGCAACATGGTCGGGATCTACCTCGAGCGGCCCGACGAGTGGCGGGCGCTGGCGGAGGACCCGAGCCTCGTGCCGGACGCGGTCGAAGAGGTTCTGCGCATGGAGTCCCCGGTGCAGGGGCTCTTTCGGAGCACGAAGGAAGAGCTCGAACTCGGAGGAGTCGTGCTGCCCAAGGGCGCGCATCTCCAGCTCCTGTACGGCGGCGGCAATCGCGACGCGAGCGAGTTCCCGAACCCCGACGAGTTCCAGCCGGGACGCAAGAACGGCGCGTCGCACCTCGCGTTCAGCGGCGGTGTGCACTTCTGTCTCGGCGCGGCGCTCGCGCGGCTCGAAGGGCGGATCGCGCTCGAGACCCTGTCGCAGCGTCTGCCCGGCATTCGCCTCGACCCGGACGGCCCGACCGCGCTGCGCCCGCATTTCTTTCTGCGCGGCTATGAGCACCTCTCGATCGCCTGGGGGGCGGGCCACTGAGGGCTCGTCCGTCAACCCGGGGCGCCTTGCACGGCGTCCGCATCGTCGAGTGTGGCGAAGGTGTTTCGGCTCCGTTCTGCACGCGCGTGCTCGCCGATCTGGGCGCCGAAGTCTGGAAGGTCGAACCGGCCGAAGGGGATGTCGCACGTACCTGGGGACCGTTCCCCGAGGGCACGATCGACGGCGAAGCCAGTGCGATGTTCGGCTATCTCAACGCTGGCAAGAAGAGCGTGCGTCTCACGGGCGAGCCCAACGCCGACAACGCGATCGTCTCGAGCCTGACGTCGCACGCCGACGTCTTTGTGACGAACCTGCTGTCGCCCGCGCAGAATCGCTTGGGTGTCGATATCGATGCCGTCGGTCGCGAGCGCGCGGATCTGATTTCGATTCAGTTGTCGCCCTACGGCGCTTCGGGCCCCTGGGCCGGCATGCCCGGACAGGGAATCAACGTGTGTGCAGCTTCGGGGATTAGCGTGATCCTCGGTGAGCCTGGGCGGACGCCTCTGTCGTTTCCGGCGGAGCTCCCCGGCCTGCAGGCGGGACTCCACGGTGCCGGGGCCGTGCTCGCGGCACTCCTTTCGCGTCTCAAGAGCGGGAACGGCCACTGGATCGACGTCTCCGAAGCCGACGTCCTCGCCTACTACGCTGGAGGCATGTCGCTCTTCATCCTCGGCAGCGGCGGCGATTGGATGCGGCGCGGCTTCGAACGTCACGGGGGCATCTATCCCTCGGGCTTCTATCCCTGCGGCGACGGATTCATCTTTCTCGCTACACAGACGCGCGCGCAGTGGTCGGGCTTCCTCGAGTTAATGGGCGATCCGGAGTGGGCGAAGGCCGATCCGGTGTTTCAGGACGGAGTCGCGATCGGCTTTGAACGTGCGGAGGAAGTAGACCTGCACTTCATCCCTTGGCTGCTCGAACACACGAGAGCGGAACTCGCGGTCATGGCACGCGAGGCCAATCTCGTTCTCGGACCCATCAACGAACCGCCGGACGTACTTGCGAGCAGCCATCTCGAAGAACGTGAGTTCTGGACGACGGCGCGGATGGGCGGCGCGGATTTGCGGATCCCCGGAATGGGGTATCGCCTCTCTGAGACGCCGTACTCGCTCGGGCCGATCCCGCGCCTCGGGGAGCACGGGGAGATCGCGCCGGTCGACGCTTCGAGCAGCGAGGATGTCCCGGCCGTGCCCGGTCCGCGGCGGACGCGTCCGCTCGCGGGCTACCGCGCGGTCGAGTTCGGCTTCAACTGGGCGGGTCCGATGGTCGGCCAGATCCTTGCCGACATGGGCATGGAGGTCATCAAGGTCGAGACCGCCGGCCGCCTCGACTTCATGCGGCATTGGAAGCACGCGCGTCGGTTCTTCCACAACGCGAACCGCAGCAAGTTGTCGGTGTCGGTCGACGTGAAGAAGCCGGAGGGCCGCGAGTTGGTACTCTCGCTCGTCCGGGAGTCTGATCTAGTCTTCGACAACTTCGCAGCGGGCGTGATGGAGCGTCTGCGGCTCGGGTACGACGATCTGCGCGGAGTGAAGCAGGACATCATCGGTCTCTCGATGGCGATGGCCGGACAGACCGGTCCCCTGCGCCACCTGCGCGGGTTCGCGACAATCGCGACCGGATTCGCCGGGATCGAGAACGCGATCGGGTACGCCGAGACCGGGCCCACCGGCTTGCCGGTCATCGGCCTCGGGGATGCGAACGCGGCAATTCAAGGGGTCGTGTCTGCGCTCGCAGCACTTCATCATCGCGAACGCACGGGCCAGGGGCAGGCCATTGATCTCTCGCAGATCGAAGCGGCGACGACGCTGTCGGGAGCGCTGCTCGCGCGACATCAGTTCGACCCGTCGGCATCCACGCGGCCGCAGGGGAATCAGCACGACCGGATGGTGCCGCACGGCATCTACCCGACATCGGGCGACGATCGCTGGATCTCTCTGGCGGTGGACTCCGACGAGGAGTGGGTCGCGTTGGTCGGTGCTCTCGAAGCCCCCTCCTGGGCGATGGACGCCACACTGGCTACAGCCGAAGGTCGTCGCACAAGGCGTTCGGAGATCGACGAGCAGTTGGCCGCGTGGACCGCGGGCCACGAGCGGGACGCCTTGGTCGAGCGACTCGCGGTGGTCGGACTCGCTGTCGCGCCGGTTCTCGGCATCGAAGAACTGACGACCTGGCCGCAGTTCGCGGCGCGCGGACTCGTCGAGGAGTTGCCGAGCTTCGAAGGCGAGCGGGAGACCGTCTACCGGACGCCCTGGCACCTCAGCGAAACGCCGGACGCCCTGACGGGACCTTCTCCCCGCGTCGGTGAGCACAACGAATACGTCTTCAAGGAGGTCCTCGGTCTCGGTTCCGATCGAGTCGAGGAGCTCGTCGCCCAAGAGGTGATCCATTGACCGCGTTCCCGCAGTTCTCGCCTGAATATCGCGAACGGTTCGTCTCGCAGGAGCTGTGGCTCGACCGAACCCTGCACGACTATTTCGCCGAAGCCGTCGAGAAGGCGCCGGATCAGGTGGCGCTCATCGAAGGCGATCGTCGCGTCACGTTCTCACAGTGGGATGCGATGGCCGAGCGCGCCGCCGCGGGTCTCACGAGGCTCGGCCTCGGCAAGGGCGACATCGTGACCGTCCAGTTGCCGAACTGGATTGAGATGTGTGTCTCACAGATCGCCTTGTCGCGCATCGGTGCTGTCATTCAGCCGATGCACACGGTCTATCGCGAGCGCGAGATGGCATCGATGCTCGAGTTCTGTAACTCCCGCGCGATCCTGCTGCCGCAAGAGTACGCCGGTTTTGCCCACGCGGATGCGGCCGTGGCGCTGCAGCCGGAGCTGCCCCAGTTGGACCATGTCGTCGTCGTGCGCGGCGAGGCGTCGGGGGCGTTATCGTGGGACGAGCTTCTCGCGAGCACGGACGGTCTGGCCGCCCACGAGAAGGCTCATCCGGTCCACGCGGACGACGTCTTCTATCTGAACTTCACGTCCGGCACCGAAGGTGCGCCGAAAGGCTTCCTGCATACGCACAACACGATGCTGTCGGTTTTGAAGCGCTTCGCCGACATGCAGACCGAAGCCGACCCGTCTTCAAAGAACGACGTACTGCTGGCGAATAGTCCGATGACGCACTCGTTCGGCCATCTGAGCACCTACCAGCTGCTCCTGCGGCAGGTGCGGATGGTTCTGGTCGAGAGGTTCTCACCGTCCCAGACGTTGCGTTTGATCGCGGACGAGCGGGTCTCGTCGATCTCCGGCACGCCTGCTCATCTCATTAGCATTCTGCATCACGCGGACTTCGAGAAGACGGACACCAGCTGCATCAACAGCGTCGGCGTCGGCGGTTCGCAATGCCCGCCGCAACTGATGGCGGACATCGAGAAGCACTTCGGCGTGCGCGTGGGGAACATGTACGGGATGGGCGAGAACATCCTGCACACCCGAACGATGCCGACCGACTCGCACGAGATCATCCGCGAGACCGTCGGGATGCCGGTGCCCGGCGCCGAGTTGAAGATCTTCGCCGCGGATCACGCTCGCGAGCAGCCTCAGGGCGAGGTCGGCGAGATCGCCTTCCGAGGCCCCACGCTATTCCTCGGCTACTACCGAAATCCGGAGCGGACGGCGGAGACCCGGAACGACGACGGGTGGTTCTTCACTGGCGACCTCGGGTTCGTCGACGAGCGCGGCTACCTCCACATGGCGGGCCGCAAGAAGGAACAGATCAATCGGGGCGGAACAAAGATCTTCCCCAAGGAAATCGAGGACCTCCTGCACTCGCATCCGAGTGTTCAGAAGGCCGCCGTCGTCGGCATGCCGGACTATCGGCTCGGCGAGCGCGTCTGCGCCTATCTCGAACTCGAGAGGGACTCGGCCGTAACGCTGGACGAGCTCCGGGAGTTCCTCACGTCGAAGCAAGTCATGAAGCACAAGATCCCCGAGCGGCTGGAGATCGTCAGCGAGCTGCCGCAAACCCCGACTGGGAAGATCCAGAAGGGTCCTCTGGTCGAGGACATCAAAGCGAAGCTCGAGGCCGAAGCCGGCTCGGCGGAAGGAGGATGAGTTTGTCGTTCGGAAAAATCACCGACGAGGGCGTCGAGAAGCTACGTTCCCGCATCGGCGTGGAGCGCAAGGGCTCGACAATGCATCGCCGTGGACCGCTCAAGCTCAGTGGCGAGACCATAAACCGGTTCGCGCTGGGTTGTGGCGATGACAATCCGGTGTACATCGATCGCGAGTACGCCGAGTCGACTCGGCACGGCGCGCGGATCGCGCCGGCAAGCATCAGCGGTTACATGGAGCGCTCGAATGGCGCTTCGGATGGTTTCCCGGGCTGCCACACGATCTGGCGCGACGCGAAATACGAGTGGAACCGCTCGATGCGTGAGGGCGACGTCCTCGACTCGAGTAGCTACCTGCGCAAGGTCGAGATCATCCCGAGCAAGTTCGGCGGTGGGCGCGCGGCGGTCATGGACTACGAGACCGAGATCGTGGACGCGGAGGGCGAGCCTCTCGGACGGTACGATACCTCGTGGCACCGGTTTGAGCGTTCGAGCGCGAAGAAGGCGAGCACGCTCAAGAAGCGCGAACTCCCGATGTACACGCCCGACGACATCGAGCGCATCAAGGGCGACTATCGCAAGGAGAAACGTCGCGGCGCCGACACGCTCCACTGGGAAGAGGTCCAACTCGAGGAGGAGATCCCCTTTGTCGTGAAGGGACCCACGACCCAGATCAGCAAGTTCGCCTTCGAGAGCTGGCAGGGCGCGAGCGGTTGGTTCGTCGGACACAAGTTCGCGTTCGACATGTTCGACAAGCATCCGGGTCTACCGTTCATCAACGAGCAGGGGATCCCGGAGGCGCCGGTCGCGATTCACTGGTCGAACGAGCGCTCCCAAAAGATCCTCGGTCTCCCGGGCGCCTACGAAGCCGGCTACGAGCGCACCAGCTGGATCGTCCACATGCTCCAGAACTGGATGGGCGACGACGGACACCTCTACACGCTCACGCAGAAGTACCCGACGTTCAATTTGCTCGGGGACACGAGCTGGTGCCATGGCACGGTGAGGGAGAAGTTCCTCCTCGACGAGCCCGTGGACGGCAAGCGCCACGCCGTACGGTGCGACATCTGGTCGATCAATCAGCGCGGGGACATCACGACGACCGGTCAGGCCGTCGTTCTGCTCCCGGGCGCCGACGGAAACCCCTGAGGAGGCCCAGCCATGCGACCCGAAGTTCTCGATCAGCTCTTCTCTCTTCGCGGCAAGGTGGCGATTGTCACCGGCGCCGGTTCGGGAATCGGGTGTGGCATTGCGATGCGTTTGGCGGAACTCGGCGCGGACGTCGCGGTTGCAGACCTGGACCTGGCGCAGGCCGAGCGCGTGACGGGACTCGTGAAAGACGCGGGTGCAAAGGGGCTTGCAATCCAGGGTGACGTCTCGGTCGAGGCCGACGTGGCCACGATGGTGGATGGGACCGTGGCGGAGCTCGGCGCAGTGGACATCCTGGTGAACAACGCTGGGATATATCCGACGAACCCGATCGCGGAGATGCCGGTCGAGGAGTGGGACCGGGTCTTCGCCGTGAACGTCCGCGGCGCGATGCTTTGCACGCGCGAGGCGACGCGCGCGATGCGGAAAGCCGGCAAGGGTGGGTCGATCGTGAACATTTCTTCGATCGAGTCCATGCACCCGACGTTCGTCGGCCTTGGCCACTACGCGGCGTCAAAGGGCGCCGTCAACATGATGACCAAGTCCGCCGCGCTCGAGTTCGCGCCGGACAATATCACCGTGAACGCAGTCTGCCCCGGCGGCATCGAGACCGAGGGGACGCAGGAAGCATTCGGTGACGGCTTGAAGGAGCAGCTCGAGGAGCGCATTCCCCTCCACCGCGTCGGGCGACCGGAGGAGATCGGCGGCGTGGTCGCATTCCTGGCCAGCGCAGCCGGCTCGTACATTACCGGCGCCACGCTGGTCGTGGACGGCGGCTACCTCATCACCTGAGACGGAGGAGCAGCGACATGAGTGAAGACAAGGACAAGGCGTACTGGATCGAAGAGCAGCAGCTCGCGATGATCGACCCCGACCTCGTGGACAAGTGGGGCGACCCGAACAAGCATCCGGAGACGCAGCTTTCGAAGGACGAGCAGCAGGAGCTCCTCGTTGCGGGGCGCGAGATGTTCGTCACGCATCTCACGAAAGTCGGCTTTCCGATGGTCACGGTGCACGTCTACTGCCTGATCGACGGTGAGGTCTGGAGCACGAGTGTGAACGGGCGCGTGAAGGCAAGCGCGTTCCGCCGCGACGCTCGCACCGGCCTGTGCATTTCGTCGAACGGACTTGGCCTGCCGTTCGGTGGCGGCATGACCATCAAGGCCAAGGCCGAAGTCATCGAGGACCGCGCGATCGTAGAGAAGGTCTGCATCGAGCACGGCAAGCGGTACTACTCGAGCCCGAAGGCGCAGGGGCTCTTCACGGGATCGCTCTTCACCCCCAACCGAATCGCTCTCAAGTTCGACATTGAGAAGATCGTGAGTTGGAAGAACATCGGGATGAAGTCGGAGTAGTTCTTTGACCGCTGTCGACCACCTGTTCCGTCCCATCCAGATCGGTCCCATGCGGGTGCCGAACCGGATCGTAGAGACGACCTACTCGATCAATTCGGGTCGGGCGGACGGACTCCCGGATGCGCCTTTCATCGAGCATCACGTTCGGAGGGCGCGTGGGGGGGCGGGGTGGATCGGGAACGAGACGTGGCTTCTGCCAACGCCGCTGCCCCCGGGCCGGGCGGATGAGATTCTGCCAGGCACCGGGGCGGTAGCGTTCGCAGTGTACGAGCACCCGGAATTCGTGTCTCGTGTGCGCGCGTTCACGGATGCAGTGCATGAACACGGGGCCGTGGCTGTGATGCAGCTGACGCATCTGCAGTCGCTGATGTGTCCGTCGCCGGCGTCCATGACGCTCAACATGGACACGATCCCGCACGCGCTCGAAGAGGATGAGATCGAGTGGATCCTCGAGACGTACGCGATCGCGGCGGAGCGGTTTCGTGACGCTGGGGCCGATGCGGTCGAGATTCACTGTGCGCACGAGGCGCTGCCGCAGTGGTTCCTCTCGCCCACCACGAATCAGCGCACGGACCGGTGGGGCGGGTCGGAAGAGAACCGGATTCGCTTCGTCGTCGAGGCGGTTCGGGGCGTGCGTGCCCGCGTCGGTTCGGACCTTGCCGTGGGACTTCGGATCTGTGCCGACGAGTATCGCGACGACGGATACGATCTCGAAGACATGAAGAGAATGGCGGCTGCGATCTGCGCCGCCTGCGAGATCGACTACCTGAGCGTCGACGTCGGCTCGACGTACGGCCGACCGAGCTACATCTCTCCGGTGCACGTTCCGGTCGCAGGCTTTGCGTCGCATGCGGCGGCGATTCGCGAGGCGGTTGCGGTTCCGGTGCTCTACGCCGGTCGGGTGAACGATCCGGAGGTGGCGGCCGACCTCCTCGTGCGAGACCAGGTCGACCTCGTCGGGATGACGCGAGCGCTCATCGCGGATCCCGAGATGCCGCGTAAGGTCCGCGAAGGGCGTACCGCCGAGGTACGGAAGTGCATCGGCTGTAATACCTGTATCGGCAAGGTCGTCCACGCGGAGGTGAAGACCCCGTTGTGCTCCGTGAATCCCATGGTCGGTCACGAGCTCGAATGGAACGACGAACCCGCGGCGACTCTGAAGCGGGTCTGGGTGATCGGCGGCGGCCCCGCCGGCCTCGAGGCCGCCCGCGTTGCGGCGACGCGAGGCCACCGCGTGACGTTGGTCGAAGCGGCCGAAGAACTTGGCGGGATGATGCGCCTCGCGGCGTCGACCCCCGGGCGCGCCGCCTTTCTGGACTTCCCCGATTTCCTCGCGGGGGCGCTTCGTCGGCTCGACGTCGACGTCCGCTGCGCAAGGCGCGTGTCCTGCGAGGATGTGCTCGCAGACCGACCCGACGTCGTCATCGTCGCGACCGGCGCCACGCCGCGCCGCGCGAGCTTCTCCGGTCCGAACGTGGTCGACTTCGCAGAGGTGCTCTCGGGCGACGTGCCGGTAGGTGACCATGTCGTGATCGCATCAGAGGACGATCACATGATCACCCCCGGCGTGGCCGACCATCTCGCTTCCCACAACAAGCGCGTGGAGATCGTGCAGAAGTGGCTGATGCCCGGTTCGCAGATCGACCGCTACACGCAGGGCGAGATCTTCCATCGCCTCTACGCCGGCGGGGTCGTCATCCATCCCTCGACGCGTGCCCACTCCTTCGAAGGCGGGCGCGTCGGGACGCGGAACGCGCACACCGGGGTCGAGGGAACGATCGACGACGTCGACACTCTCGTTCTGAGCCTTGGCGCACAGAGCGAGGACTCGCTTTATCGCGAGCTCAAAGGCAAGGTCCCCGAGCTCTATCTAGTCGGTTCGGCGTTCGCGCCGCGACAGATTGCCGACGCAACGCAGCACGGTGCCAGTGTGGCGCGCCTGATTTGAACGATACGATGGATCTCAACGACTCCACAGAAGACGCAGTGTTCCGCGCGGAGCTCCGTGCCTGGTTCGAGCAGAACCTCGCCGAAGTGGGACGACTTCCGTCCGATCCGGCGGCGGCGGTCGATCACTCGCGCGCGTGGCAGCGGCGTTTGTGCGAGGCGGGATACGTTGGACTCGCCTGGCCGAAGGACTGCGGCGGCCGTGAGGCATCGCCAACGCAGCAGGTGATCTTCGCCGAGGAGGGGGCGCGCGCCGGTGCGCCGGCCCTTATCAATACGATCGCGATCAACATCCTCGGCCCCGCTCTGATCCAACACGGTAGTGAGGAACAGAAGCAGCACTATCTGCCCCGGATCCTGCGCGCGGAGGACATCTGGTGTCAGGGATTCTCGGAACCGGGTGCCGGCTCCGATCTGGCCTCGCTCCGCACGCGCGCGGTCGTCGATGGCGACGCGCTCGTCGTGAACGGCCAGAAAGTCTGGACGAGTCTCGGTCCGATCGCCGACTGGTGCTTCCTGTTGGTGCGCACCGGCGAGGAGCCGATCGGTCAGGGCGGGATCACCTACGTGCTGATGGACATGCGCAGCGAAGGCGTGCGCATTCAGCCCATCCGGCAGATCACGGGGAAGAGTCACTTCAGCGAGATTTTCCTGGAAGACGTCCGCATCCCGCGCGCGAACATCGTGGGTGAGATGGACGCGGGTTGGGCGGTGGCCCGGTCGACACTCTCGGCGGAACGCAGCGGCCTGTCCGGCGTCGTAGAGCTAGAGCGGTCGCTCGGTCGACTGCGGGACCTCGCCGAACAGCGCGACCGACTCGACGATCCGGTCGTCCGCCAACAGTTGGCCAAGCTTTACATTCAGAAGCAGGCGCTCAAGTACACGGGCTACCGGGTTCTCACGAAGCAGCTCCGAGGAGCGGCGCTCGGCCCGGAGTCCTCGATCGGCAAGCTCGCCGCGTCGGAGTTCCGACGCGGCATCATGGACACCGCTCTGGATCTACAGGGTCCGTACGCGACGATCGGCCGCGGTAATCCGCAAGCGCTCGACCGCGGGCGTTGGCAGGGTCTGTACCTCGACGCACGCGCCTACACGATCGGCGGCGGCACTTCGGAGATCATGCGGAACATCATTGCGGAACGGGCCTTGGGCCTTCCCAAGTCGGTTCCAGCAGGAGGCACTCGATGACGACGGCTTTAGAACGACGGTTTTCCCTCGCGGGGAAGGTTGCGATGGTTTCCGGCGCAGGCCAAGGAATTGGACGTGGGATCGCTCTATGTCTGGCGGAGGCGGGCGCGGCGGTAGCCGTGCAGGACTTGTCCGCGGAATCCGCGAACACGGTCGCAGAAGAGATCAAGGCGCTTGGTGGCCGGGCCGCTTCGGTCGGCGGTGACATGAGCAAGGTCGAGTCGATCGACGCGTGGCTTGAGGTCGCGCAGAAGGAACTCGGGGTTCCCGAGATCCTGGTGAACAACGCGGGCATCTACCCGTTCGCGAGCTTCCTCGAACTGCAGCTCGAAGAGTGGGACAGAGTCCTCGCGTTGAACCTGCGCTCGGCGTTCGTCGCGACTCAGAAGGTCGGACAGGCGATGGCCGACGGCGGTAAAGGCGGCCGGATCGTGAACATCGCATCGATTCAGGGCCTGCGGCCTTCGGGCCCCGGCGTCGCCGCTTACAACATGAGCAAGGCGGGCGTGATCATGCTGACGAAGTCCGCGGCGCTGGAGCTGGCGGAGTACGGCGTCGGCGTGAATGCGATTGCCCCGGGTATTGTCGCGACTCCAGGAACGAAAGAGATCATCGACACCAACCAACTCGGCGACCCGAAGGACCTCGTGCCTCTCGGCGGCCGTTGGGCGAGCACGGACGACGTCGCGAACGCCGTCCTCTACCTCTCGAGCCCGGCCGGCTCGTACATCACCGGCGAGACCATCGTGGTCGATGGCGGCTACCTGCTGAAGTGAACGGTACTTGGAGAATTTAAGCGAATGGTGAACCCAGAAGACGAATACCGACACGCCTGTCCCCAGGAGATCCAGCATCTGCTCTGGGGCGACACCCTCTGGGTCAGCGTCGTCGACCGCGAAGCCAACATTTTCGGCATCAATCACTTCCACCTGACGAACAAGGGATACGCTCGTTACGAAGCGCTCTACATCATCGACGGTGTGATGCAGCTCTGGGGGAACAAGGTTCCCCTCGGCGTCGAAGTCGATCAGGGCCCGTGGACCGACGGTCGCCTCTCCTACGAGGTCATCAAGCCGCACGAAGAGATCCGGATCCAGTTCGATGGTCCGTGCTTCGGTTTCGACCAGACGTTCCGCGGCCGCTTCCCGATCTTCGACTACCACGACAGTGTGAACGGGAACCCGCTCGGCCGCTTCCACAATTACGGTGGACACTTCGAGCAGGCGATGCACTGCACCGGCGATTTCGAGATTCGCGGCGGCCCTTGTAAAGGCGAGACCCGGAAACTCGACAGCTGGTCGCACCGCGATCATTCCTGGTCGACACGCTTCGCAGACCAGCTGCCCTGGGAGCCCGAGCACGGCGACTACCCGTCGCACTTCTGGCCTTCCATCCAGCTGGAGGACAAGCACATCAACGCCTTCGGCATCATGCAACTCGGCGGCATGGGCCTGCCCGAGGGCGAGAAGCCGGTGGGGGGGTTCTGCTCGACGAAGGATGGTTCGCGTCCGATCCTCGGCGCGACCGCGGAGATCCTCACCGAAGAGAATCGTCGGGATGCGGCAGCCTTCCGCTACGAGATCACGATGCCGGACGGCGAGGTCATTCACGTCCGGACCGGCCGCAAGCACGGCCAGGTGAAGCTCTGGGATCGCGGCGAGAACGACCTCGAGAACCGTTTTGATTGTTACGAGCCGTTCTTCGACTTCGAAGTCGAAGAGACCGGCGAGCGCGGCTACGGCGTGGCCGAGTACTCGATCCAGCCGGTTAGTCCGCGCTGGATGGCCTGACGCGGAGACAAGGAGAGCATCATGGCAGAGCAGGAAGCCTGGGAAGATCTCAACTTCTTTCGGATGGAAGATGCCGACGCGTGGAAAGTCATCGAGGAGGCGCCGGGCAGCGTGGTCACGTTCGCTCGGAAGGACGGTCACACGATTGGGGTGTGGGTCTCCCACGCCGTGATCGACGACGTCCTCTACGTCACGACGACCGCGAACCGCCCGAAGACGCGTGCGTGGGAACGGGATCCGCGCATGTCGGCCTGCTTCGCCGTGCCGGGGCTTGGTTCCGTGACGGTCGTCGGCCGCGTCGAACTCGGAGAGCAGCCGGAGCTCCGTCGTAAGTTCCTCGAGGCTCTGTGCGATCGGCTCGAGATCGCAGCAGACGCGCGCGAGTCGTGGATCAGCAAGATGGACACCGACGGCCGTGTGATCGGGAAGGTCGAAGTCGAGAAGCTGATCACGTTCGACGAGCGCAAGCTGGAGTTCTGACGCGAAGGCGGTGAGACAATGAGCGATATGAGACAGGCACTGGCCCGCTTCATCGCGGAGAAGACCGACGGGCCCGCGGAAGTCCACGAGCTCTCGCGGATCTCCGGCGGGTTCTCGTACGAGACGTGGAGTGCGCGCGCGAAGTGGCGCGGCGGTGAGGGGCATCTGGTCGTTCGGCGGGAGCCGCGGGGCGGCGTGCTCGAGCCGTACGATGCGTCGAAAGAGTTCCGCATTCTGCGGGCGCTGGAGGCGACTCGTGTGCCCGTGCCGAAGGCCCTATGGCTCGAGGACACCGGCGAGGTGCTCGGGACGCGGTTCTACATCATGGAGTTCGTCGAGGGGGAGATCCCGCTCCCGTGGGACGAGTCCATTCCGAATGATGTCCGGCAGGAGATGCATCGCCAGTTCACCGACATGCTGGCGGCGATGCACACCCTCGACTGGAAGGCCCTCGGCCTCGACTTTCTCGGCGTGCCGACGGACGCGATGGATCCGGGAGCCCTCGAACTCGAGCGCTGTCGCGAGATCCTCGATCGCGTCGAGCTCCGACCCTACCCGCTTCTTCGCGAGATCCTGGCCTGGCTCGACGAGCGGCGTCCGAAGTCCCCGATGCTCTCGCTGATTCACAACGATTTTCGGATGGGAAACTTCGTGTGGCGCGACGGCAAGATCGTCACGCTTCTCGATTGGGAGCGCGCGTTCATCGGCGACCCCATGGTGGATGTCGCCTTCTCCCGACTCGAGAACCTGGCCGGCTGGTGCAGCATCACGGATGGGATGGCGAAGCGGTACACCGAGAAGTCCGGCATCGCGATCGATGAGGAGCGGGTGTCCTTCTACGAGACCCTCGAGCAGCTGAAGGCGACGCTGGTCGGGCTCACGGGTTTGCGCGCCTTCGCCGATGGCCGGACGTCCGACCTCAGGCTGGTTCAGATCGGCGCGTTCGGAGAGCAAGCCGTTCCGTCCTTGGCCAAGGCGATTGGAGTGGGGTCATGACGGCGCGCACGCTTCCGACGCAGACGTTGATCGAAGGAATGGCGCGATGTGTGCGCGAGACGATCCTTCCGGCTTTGGAGGATCCGAGCGCGCAGACGCAGGCTGAAGTGCTTGCGGCGCTGTTGGATGGTCTACCGGCAGCGATCTCGGCCGAGACGAACGATGCTGTTCGGGCCGATAGTGACGCGGCTCGGACTCTCCTTACGGAGCTGGGTGGTTCGGCTCCACGTCCGCCGGCGCCCCAGGCTGTGCTCGGGGAGCTTCTGGCCGAGAATCACGCGCTTCATGGCGCGCTGCTCGGGCTCGCCACGCGGGCCCGGGCTGACGGCGACGGGGAGCGGCTGCGGTCACTCCAGCAGTACTTCCTGGCGAGTGCTCGTACCGAGCACGCGCCTACCGAGCAGGCGACGGACTTCGCATCGCTCAGCTCTCAAGAGGACTCGGCGCGTCGCGGCGATTGAGCCGAGAGCGTAGAGAGACGCAACGGAGAAGATGATGGCAACGATGCGCGGAGCAGTACTGGTCGAGCCGTACAAGATTCGGCTCGAGGACTTTCCGAAGCCCGAGATCGACAGCGACGATGCGGTTCTCATCCGCACCGAGGGCGTCGGGATCTGCGGCAGCAATCTGCACTGGTGGACGGGCGGCGGCCCGGCGACGAAGCTCATGGAGTTCCCGATGCCGGGAGCGGGTGGACACGAATTCGCCGGAGTCGTCGAAGAAGTCGGGTCGCGCGTGACCCGGGTGAAGCCTGGCGACCGTGTCACGGTCGATCAGTTCGAGAGCCGTTCGTGCGGATACTGCTCACAGTGCACGACCGGTCTCTTCACGCAGTGCGAGAACATCGCGGCGCCGGGCCTTGAAGGCTTCTTCGACTACCTCAAGTTCACAGAGCGCGGTCTGTATCACGTGCCCGACGGCATCGAGACCTACATCAGTGCCCTCGTCCAGCCGTACGCATGCTCGGTGAGCGCCGTTCGGCGCGCGGGCATCGTTGGTGGCGAGCAGGTGGTCGTTCTCGGAGCCGGGGTCCTCGGTCTCTGTGCGGCGGCGACCGCGAAGGCACTTGGCGCCGAGAAGGTCATCATCACCGCGAAGTACGACGCGCAGAAGAAGCTCGCGAAGAAGTTCGGCGTCGACGTCATCGTCGAGAGCGGCACGGAGAACCTGGTCGAACGGCTCCTCGAAGAGACGGGCGGGCGCGGTGCGGATCTCGTCGTCGAGACCGTCGGGAGTCACGCACCCACGCTGGGGCAGGCGCTCGAGATCGTTCGTCCGGCGAGCAAGGTGGTCGTTCTCGGTCTTTGGGACGACCTTGTGCCGCTCGACTCGTGGCAGGCGATCCTGAAGGACGTCCAGCTGCTCTTCTGTCTGAACCACGGCGTGATCGGCCACAAGGCCGACTACGAGCTGTGTCTCGACTGGATGGCGAGCGGGAAGGTTCCGGCACAAGACCTCGTGACGCACGTGATGACGTTCGAGCAACTCGAAGAAGCCTTCAAGGTGGCCGCAGACAAGACTAGCGGCTGCGTGAAGGTCATCGCACGACCCTTCTGATTCGATGGCGAGCGCACTGACAGATCTGGCTCCGCACTTCTTCCAGGTGGCCTACGTCGTACCCAACCTCGAAGAGGCGGAGGCGTGGTTCGGCCGTACCTTCGGGGTTTCGTACTTCGAGCGGATGGAAGGCGTGGCGATGGGCGAGGGGTGTCGTCATCGCGGCGGGCCGTCGGATGGTGTGCTGGATATCTCCCTCGGCTTCTTTGGTGTGACCCAGGTCGAACTGGTGAAGCCGGCAGGCGGAACCTCGATCCACAGTGAGTTCCAGGACGCGGGCGGGACGGGGCTGCATCACATCGCCTTTGTGGTGCCCGACTTCGCCGCGACGACCGCGCGTCTAACGGGAGAACTCGGCGAGCCGGCCGCCGACGGCGTGATCGCCGGCGGGATGCGCGTCGATTTTGCCTACTACGAATGTAACTCGGCCGCGGCGTCGACGATCGAGATCCTCGGGTTCGACGCCGCGGCCCGCGATTTCATGACGGAGCTCAAGCAGAAGAGCCGTCGCTGAGTTCCACGCAGCATTTTCCACGAAAGGAACAGGACTTGGTTACTCCGGAAGACGAATATCTGCATCAAGCGCCCGACGCCGAGACCGGCCTCTGGAGCGACAACTTCTGGTTCTCGATCTGTGATCGCGAGGCGGACGTGTTCGGCGTGAATCATATCCACGCAAGTACGAACCGAGACTACGTCCGCTTCAGCACGATGCTCGTGATCGACGGTGTGCCGATGCCGTGGGCGAACAAGGTCGCGCTACCGGCCGGCGCCGCGAACGGTCCCTTCGACAAGCTCAGCGAAGGGCACATGACCTACACGGTCGTGAAGCCGCTCGAAGAACTGCGGATGACGTACGACGGCCCGCGGTACGGCTTCGACCTCACCTATCGAGCCCGCTTTCCGGTGTTCGACTATCGGGATTGTGCCGGTGGGAACCCGCTCTCGGGCGCGATGTACTACGGCGGGCACTACGAGCAGGGCCTCCACTGCACGGGAGACTTCGAAGTCCGCGGAGGCCCGCGGCCGGGCGTTCGCAAGATCAACTCGTTCGCGCACCGTGACCATTCCTGGACGTTCCGGTTCAGCACCGAGACGCCGTGGGAGCAGCCGGCCGTGACACGGCAGCAGAGCCTCGGTCACTTCTGGCCGTCGGTGCAGTTCAAGGACAAGCACCTGAACGCCTTTGGGTGGATGAACCCGGACTACGAGCCGCCGATTCCAGGCTCGCCCACGGTGGGCGGATTCCTTTCGGACGCGAACGGCAGTCGGCCGATCCAGGACTGCTCGTGTGAAGTCCGACTCGAGGACGACGGCCGCTCCGCCATGAGCTTCCGCTATCGGTTCACCCTCCCCGACGGCGAAGTCATTCACGTCCGAACGGGTCGCAAGTACGCGCAGACGGTGAACGGCCTGATGCGCGGGGAGAACGACGCCGAGTGCGGGATGGATTGTTACGAGGGCTTCTTCGACTTCGAGGTCGAAGAGACCGGAGAGCGCGCGTACGGGTGCGCCGAGTACTCGATCATGCCGCCGTCGCCGCGGTTCCGGTACTGAGGCGCGGAAGGAGTTCTCAGTGGAACGGGTCTTGGCAATCGACGTGATGAACCACCCGATCGAGGCGAAGCGTAGCCTCGGTGGGGACCCCTTCGAGTTCGAAGAGTTCAAGATCATGCTGCGGACGACTTTCAAGGCCGCAGCGTCGCCGCCTGACGACAAGAAGTCGGCGAAGAAGAAGGATCCCATGTCCTCGATGCTGCAGGGACATGCGTCGGTGAAGGAGCTCGTTCGCGACATGGACGAGCTCGGCTACGAGTACATCGTCATCACCGCCACCAAGATGTGGTCGTATCGGCATCACCATCAGCTGATCCTCGACTACGAGGTCGATGACGTCGGGAAGCTTGTGGAGGAGTCGAACGGCCGGATCATCGGTGCGGCCAGCTACAACCCGTGGCGCATCGAGGAGAGCCTGCAGGACGTCGAGAAGGGCGTCCGCGAGTACGGCTTTAAGTATGTGTGGTTCCACCCCTTGTCATTCGGCATGGCACCGAACGACCGCCGCTTCTACCCGCTCTATGCAAAGTGCAATGAGCTCGACATTGCCGTCGGGATGCAAGTGGGCCATTCGGCGGAGGTACTTCCGTCGGACGTGGGCCGGCCGATGTTGGTCGACGACGTCGCGATCGATTTTCCGAACCTTCGCATCAACCTCTCTCATACCGGTTGGCCCTGGGTGGACGAGTGGTGCTCCATGCTCTGGCGTCACCCGAACGTCTACGGCGACATTTCGGCGTATTTTCCGCGTAGCCTCGACGAGCGGCAGATACGTTTCATGGACAGCTCTCGGGGCCGGGACAAGGTGCTCTTCGGCACCAACGGACTCGGCCTGCGGAAGTGTGTTGAACAGTTCCGCGACCTGCCGGTGAAGGAGGAAACGCAGCGGCGAGTGCTTCGCGAGAACGCACTCGAGTTCCTGAAGATCAGCTGACGTGCCCCACGACGATCAGCTGACGCGCCCCACAAGGAGATGCACGGATGGGTAAGCTCGATGGAAAAGTAGCGGTCGTCACAGGCGGTGGTTCCGGAATCGGTTTCGGCATTGCCGAACGTTTTGCTGAAGAAGGTGCCAAGTTGGTGTTGGTCGGCAGAACCCAGGAGCGTCTGGGTCGAGCCGCCAAGGCGATCGGCAACGGCGCGATCGGCATCGCCGCGGACATGAGCGTGGAGTCCGAGGTGAAGGCCCTCTTCGACCAACTCGAGCGCGTGGATCACCTCGTGACGTGCGCCGGTGGTGCGGTCTTCGGCACGATTGACGGGCTTCCCGCGCACGAATGGAAGGCTCTCTTCGAAGGCAGGTTCTTTGGACAGATCTATTGCTGTCATCATGCGGTTGCGAAGATGCCCGAGGGAAGCACCATTCTTCTCTGCTCGGGAATCGCCGCAGAGGCGTACGTTCCCGAGTATAGTGGCGGCGCAGCGCTATGCGGCGCCGTGAACGCGCTCGGGAAGAATCTCGCCGTCGAGCTCGCACCCAAGGGGATCCGCGTCAACGTTCTCTCGCCGGGACTCGTCGAAGGTACGGAGATCAAGAACAACCTCGCAGAAGAGAAGCTCGCGGCGTTCTGGGAAGACACGGTGAATCGCATTCCCGCCAGGCGTGCGGGGACCGCGCGTGACACAGCAGATGCCGCGTACTTTCTCGCGACATGTGGATACGCAAGCGGAATCGTCATCGACGTTGATGGCGGCTGGACCGCTACGTGACTTCTAAAACAAAAACTCGCGTTGCTCGACTCTCGATGCAGCGGATATGACGAACCTCACTGGAACCCCGCCCGCCCTCGTCGGTCCGGTGCCCTATGTGCGGCGCCCACGACCCCACTCTATCGGAGCCTGCATGTTCTTTCGCTTTCTGACCGTTCTCACCAGTCTCGCCTTCGCTCTGGTAATCGCGCTCGCGAGCGCGTCCCACGCTTTCGCGCAGGATAGTGAGAGCTACCACGAGGGGCAGGACGGGGCGCCGGATTACACCGCGGACGAAGAGGCGGGGACCGACCCGATTCCGGCCGACGAGCCGCACAGCTTCGATGAGCCGGAGCCCGGCATCGAAGTCGTCGCACCGACGAAATCACGCAATGAGGGCATCGGAGTCGAAGAGCTGGTCGTTACCGCGCAGAAGCGCGCGCAGAACATCCAGGATGTTCCGATCTCGATGACGGCCCTCACCAGTCAGTTCATCGAAGATTCCGGGCTCACCAGCGTTCTCGACATGTCCCAGTACGTTCCGAACGTGCAGATCAACGCAGTCACGGATTCCCGTTCCACCGCGATTCGAATTCGAGGCATCGGCAGCGACGGGAACAACGCGGGGATTGACGCGAGCGTCGGCGTGTTCATCGACGGCGTGTTCCAGGGGCGCTCCGGCGCGGCCTCGATCACGGATCTCGCGGATGTGGAGCGAATTGAAGTCCTGCGAGGCCCGCAGGGGACTCTCTACGGAAAGAACACCGCGGCCGGCGCGATTAATGTTGTGAGCAAGAAGCCGATCATGAACGTCTGGGAGGGGTTGATCGAGGGCCAGGCCGGCAACTACCAGAACCGTCAGGTCCGCGGCTCGATCAATATCCCGGTCCTCGATGACACGGTAGCGCTCCGGCTGTCCGGCTACTACGTACACCGCGGTCCCTTCGACGAGCTGCTGTCCGGTGGAGGTGTGAACGATCTCAACCGGAACGGCGCTCGCCTGCGCGGTCTCTTCAACATCACCGACGATCTCGAGTTGATCCTCTGGGGCGACTACGGCTCGGAATCCTCGAAGTGCTGCGTCGCCGACATCCTGACCTACGAGGGCTTCCCGAATCTAGATGTCGTTTTTTCCGATGCCTTCGCGTCGCAGATCGACGGGATCGGCAGTCTCGAAGGTGCGACGGGGCGCCCCCTGCCGCCCGTGGATCCCTTCGATCGTGTCGTCGATGCAGACCAGAAGAGCACGAACGACCTCACGATCTGGGGCGTGGCGGGCGAGCTGAACTACGATATCGACGACTATATTATCACCTGGCTGAACGCGTATCGGCAGTTCAGCAGCTTCAGCATCCTCGACGGCGACTTCTCAAGCTACGACGCGGTCCTCAGCAAGACCGACGAGGAGTTCGAGCAGGTCTCGTCGGAGTTGCGTGTCACGTCGCCGTACGGAGAGGACCTAGAGTACGTTGCGGGGCTCTTTTTCTACTACCAGAAGGACAACACCGTCGGTCAGACCGGGATTTCTCGCGAGTGGTTTCAGGCGTCGGATTCTCTTCGCGACCTATTCCTGGATTTGGGCGAGCCGGACGAGAACGGTCGGATCTTCAACGTCGACACGAACGTTCACAAGACGTGGAGCTACGCGTTCTTCGGGCAGGGCACGTACCACCTCGCGGATCAGTGGGACGTCACGATCGGTGTGCGCGGCACGTACGAAGAGAAGAAGCGCGTGGGCACGCAGATTTCGGGTTTCAAGGCCGCGGATGCCGGCATCTTCGGCCCAGACCGATTCGCCGACGAGGGCTTCAGCGTCTTCAACGTCTCTCCGATGGGCGCTCTGATGTACTACCCGACCGAAGACGCGATGGTCTTTGCGAAGATCGCGCGCGGCTTCAAATCGGGCGGCTTTAATCAGCTTCGAACGGTCGACGGGCTGGACACCAGGTTCGACGACGAGAAGGCGACCGATGTCGAGGCAGGCATTCGTACGGCGTGGTTCGATCGGATGCTCACCTTCAACGCAACGTTCTTCTACACCTGGTACGACGACTTCCAATCCCAGGCGTTCGACGGAAGCTCGTTCCGGGTGACGAACGCCGGCAGCCTGACCAGTTACGGTGTCGAGACCGACGGGCTGTTCATCCCACATCCGATGCTCGTAGCCGGTTTCGGGACCGGGTACCTGCACGCTCGCTACACCGACTTCGACAGCGCGCCGTGTACCTCCGCGCAGGAGTTCGGGAAGCGTATCGAGGCCGGGAATCTCGTGGCACCGACGGGCTGCATCGCCGACCTGACCGGAAGGCCCCTCGACAACGCACCGGAATGGACCGTGTCGACGTTTGCGCAGTTCACGGTGCCGTTGGGCGATGCACCATGGGGTAATTGGTCGCTTCTCGGCTTCCTGCGGGCGGAGTACAGCTACCGCGACCGCGCGTACCTCGGGCAGGATCTCGACGAGAATCTGGTTCAGGATCCGGTGAACCTCGTGAATCTCCGCGGCGGCATCCGCACCGAGGACGATGCCTGGGAGCTCACCTTTTGGACGATGAATCTCACGAACGAAAGCTACAATGTGGTCGGTTTCGACGTGCCGATCGTGAGTGGCTTCGCCGCGATCAACGGCCCCCCGCGCACCTACGGCGCGACTCTGCGTTACCGCTGGTATCCGTGACCCACCGCGCCGCCGGGGGGGGGGGCGTGTTGCTCAGGCGGTTGGCGGTAGGAGCAGCCGAAGGGCGCTCGGCCGGAACCGGATCTGCCAGTCGTCCGTCGCGGGGATCTCCTCCCCGTCGATCTGCGCCGTTGCAGGCGCCGGGAGCCTCACACGGAGCTCGCGGCAGCGTTGCGTCGTTTCTGGTTCGTAGGTGCGCAGTCCGCGGTTGTGATTCACGTGCCGGCGCCAAGCGGCGACGTACGCCTTCAGGTACTGGGCACGGCCACGAAACGCGTGCACACCGAGAGCACCGGGAGGCACGCCCCCGGGCCCGCCGAATCGGAACTCCCCGGCGTACACCGGGCAGCTCGTGACGAGAAGGTTGTAAATCGGTCCTTCGGAGTGAACGCCGTCGAGCTCGGTTCGTGCCTTCACCTTCGCGTGGGCGATGCCCTGGAGCGCGGTGCTGGCGAGATAGAGCGGATAGCCGCCCAACGCGCCGTTGAGTCGTAGCTGGTCTCGAAGGCGGTTTCGCAGCCGGAGGATCGCGGCATCCATTCCCAGGGCAAACGATCCGACGAACGGGATTCCGTTCGCTTCGCCGACATCAATACGACGGCTGTGCTCCGAATCGATCGAGGCGAGCGTTCGACGCGCAGCGGTCGCGCCGTCCACCCGAACCGACAGGAGTCCGAAGGAACGCGCAACGTTGTTCGCGGTTCCGAGCGGGAGGATGGCGAGGTTGGGCCGCCTGTAGTCGGGGATCTCGAGGAGGCCGCGCGCGACGGTAGAGACGGTGCCATCGCCGCCGGCGGCGATGACGACTCGGGTGCCGCGCGACTCGAGGAGGTCACGAATGCGAATCACATCCAGACCGTCGCCGCGGGTCTCGAGCGCTTCTCCGGGAAAGGTCTTGCCGAAGCCGCTCGTGCTGATCTCCCGAGCGAACGCCTCCCGACGTTCGGGATGGATCACCAGTACGGGCTCGTCGGCACCCCGGTATGCGAGGGTGGGCGCGGTCACGCCTGCGGAACGAACTCGTAGTACTCGACTGCGAGATCCTGGAACGCGGGTTCGTGAGTCTCTCCGACCCGTGAGATGGCAAAGGTTCCCGGAACGGGTCCGGCGAGTCCGTCGACGCTGCGCCCGTCGTGTAGGGCTTCGTACTGCTCGCGGCTCAGATCGATCGCGCCGGTAAGAGCCTGACGAGCACCGATCCGTGCGGCCGCGGTGCGCCAGCGCGGGGCGGCGGCGAGGGGCATCGATTCCGCGGCGTCTCCGCTGCCGTACCCGACGGCGACCATGGGGTAGTCGTCGAGGTCGAGGTTGCGCTCGCACGCGTCTTCGAAGCCTGCGGCGATCCAGGCGGGCAGCGCGGCCGAATAGAGATTACCAAGGTCGCGCACGACGGCGTCGCCGAGGCTCATCTTGGCTTCGAGGAGTTCGCGGAACGAGGCTTTCTTTCGAAGAAGCGCGGCGATCGCGCTCGTAGCGGCGTACGGGTTCGTCGGGCCATCGGCGAGGAGTGTTCCGAAAAGGTCGGGCGACGATGTCGTTTCGCGGAGAACCTCGTCGTACTCGACGCCGGCTTCGTCGCACAGCGTGCGGAGCTCGTCGTGGTGGTGATCACCACGGGCGAGCCCGCGGGCGTAAAGGAACGACATCGCCTGTACCGGCATCTGCTGATAAGGCCGATGGAAGAACAGGGCTTTTACGTCGGCGTAGTAGCCGCCGGCCGAGACATCGAGGCGGCGGAGCATTTCTTCGACGGCCGTTACCGTGCCGTCGAGATACGAGAACGTCGAATAGGGGCCGCTGAAGACCGGGAAGTCGGCGATCCGGTCACCGGTTCGGGCGTACTGGTCCTTCCAGTGCCGCGCGAAGGGCTTGCGGAAGTCGGGGCCCCGGTAGTCGGACGCGCTGCCGGACCTGTCGAGGTCTACCGTGAACAGCTCCGGGTCGTCTTCGATGAGGAAGGCGACTGCCCCGGCGCCTTGGGTCTGCTCTCCGGTGCTGCCGCGCTCGTACTCGGCGATGTCCGAGCAGACCACGATCGCCTGGCGGCCGGCCCCGTCGGTCCGCACATAACGCAGTGCGCTCTTGAGTGCGTAAACGCCGCCGAGGCAGGCGTGCTTGAACTCGGGCACTTCGAGGTGGCGTGACAGTCGATCCTTGCCGAGGCCCGCGAGAGCCCCGTCTACCATGCCGCGCACGATTACGGCTCCGGCCGCGTTGTCGGTGCTCGACTCGGTGCCGAGTCCGAGGAAGCCGACGCGCGAGGGATCGACGTCGTTCTCTTCGATCAGGCGCAGGACCGCGTTGGCGGCCATGGTGTAGACGTTCTCATGCGGGGCGGGGACGCGGAAGCTCTTGCCGACGACGGCCTGAACCTTGGGCCACGAGTTGTCGGTCCACTCACACCACTGCTCCAGATCGACTCGGAAAGACGGCACGTAGAGACTCATTCCGCTGACGCCGGGCATGGCGCGGTTGGATTCGGCAGTCTGGCTGGACGTCATGATCTTGGTTCCCCTTCGGGTAGACGACGGTGGTGTGACCTGCTCCGTCGAGTCCATACCCAAGGTAGCACGGCCCTTTCCGCCCGCCACCGAAACAGGTGTTCTGTTGTCCTTAGGTAGGCCTGCGGGTACCGTACGGTGCGGATGTGGCAGTCACTCGATCAGCTGTTCTTCGCATGACGTCACCGCCCGCGCCCAATCGTACGCGGAAGTTGGGCTGGGGGTTGCTCACTCTCTATGGCCTGCCGGGCATGGGAGTGAACTTTCTCTACTGCCTGGTTCTCATCCTGTACATGAAGTTCGCTACTGACGTCCTCGGCCTTGCGGCGGGGGTGGTCGGTCTCATCTTTTTCGCCTCGCGGATCTGGGATGGGGTTTCCGACCCGCTCATCGGTAGCCTGAGTGATCGCACGTCGTCCCGGCTCGGACGACGGAAGACATGGATGCTCGCGTCGGCGATTCCGCTCGCGGGCGCTGCCCTCGCCATGTGGGCCCCGCCGCGCTCGCTCGAAGGGGTGGGGCTCACGGTCTGGGTCGGCGTTTCGGTGGTACTCTTCTACACGGCGTACACGCTGTTCGACGTCCCACAGATGGCCCTGGGTGCGGAACTCACCGAGGAGCCGAAGGAGAGGATCCGCGTCTTCGGCGCGCGTCAGATCTTACGAACAGTCGGGCTGTTCGTGGCGGGTGCGCTTGGCGCCGCGCTCTTGCAGGACGCGGTGAATCCGCGCGAGGTCGCGTTCTGGATGGTGCTCGTCGCCGGCGCCGCGACGGTCGTGCTCATCGTCTGGGCCGTTCTCGCGCTTCCGGCGGAGAGAGCGGACTACGCAAATCGCGGTGGCAGCGATCTCCGTCGCTCGTTGCGGGACGTGTGGACGAATCCGCACGCTCGGCTTCTGCTCCTGGTCTATTTTCTCGACCAGCTCGGAACCGGCAGCATCGGGACGCTGGCTCCGTACGCCGTGACGTACGTGGTGAAGGAGCCGAGCCTCCTCAGCAAGATGCTCATCGCCTACATGGTCCCGGCCCTCGTCTCGATTCCGGCCTGGGTCTGGTTGGGCTCCCGTTTCCCGAAGCGCGATTTGTGGCTCGTGGCGATGGGGCTCACGGGGCTGGGCTTCGGCGGACTGTTCTTCCTGCACGAGGGAAGCATCGGCTTGATGCTCGGGTCCGCGCTCGTTGCGGGCGTGGGGAGTGGCTGTGGGAGCACTGTGGGCTACGCGCTCAAGGCCGACGTGATCGATGTGGACGAGTACCGCACGGGCGAACGCAAGGAGGGCGCGTACTTTGCGGCGTGGAACTTCGTCGGAAAGCTGGCGGGCGGCGTCATGGTAGGCACCGTCGGTGTCACGCTGCAGGTGGTGGGGTTCGAGCCGAACGCGGAGCAGTCGGAGGGTACGAAGTTCGCGATTCGCTTCCTGATGGGCGGCGTTCCGTTCCTGCTGTTTTTCGTGGGGCTCTGGTTTTTCCGCAGCTTCTCGCTGACGGAGGCCGAGCACGCCGCAATTCTCGAGGAGATGCGCGGGCGCTCGGCCTAGGCAGCGTTTCGGTGCACTAGAAGTCGTCCGGACGGAGCATGGCGTCGTGGCCTCCGTCGACGAACACGACGGAGCCGCACATGAAGTCGGCCTTCGGGCTCAGCATGAACGTGATGACGTTCGCTAGCTGCTCGGGAACGCCCATGGATCCCGTCGGGATCGTGTCGCCGAATCCCTTGATCGCGGCGCCGAGTTTTTCGTCGGCCATCACGTGATCCGTGAGAGGGGTTCTGGTTATTCCCGGGGCGACCGCGTTCATGCGGACGCCGTCCTTCGCGAATGCCGTGGAGTTGCGACGCATCCACCGCGTGACCGCGAGCTTGGAGCCGCCGTATGCGTTCTGGCCGTCACCGACTTCGTCCGCGCGAGCCGTGGCGGCGGTCTCGTCGCCGGAGAGGCACTTTTCGACGTACTCGGCATCGCAACCCATCGGGGCGGAGTTCGACGAGATCAGGACCATGCAGCCCTTCTTCTTGGCGAGGAGCGGCTTCATCGCCTCTACGAGCACCGTCGTTCCGAAGTAGTTGATCTTCGTGACGAGCGAGGGTGGCGAGACCGAGGGGCCGACGCCGGCGCACGGAACGAAGCCGTCGAGGCCGTCCGGTGCCCTAGCGCGAATTCCGTCGATCGCCGCCTGGCGACCCTTCGGAGTCGAGAGGTCCGCAATGATGTCCGCGTCCTTGATGTCGACCACGATGACCTGATGCCCGGCGTCGCCGAGTTGCTTCCGGACCGCGGCGCCGATCCCGGTCGCCCCGCCCGTCATTGCGAATGTGCCCATAGCGAGTTCCCTCCTGGTTGGAATTGGTCCGGGTCGTATAGCCCAGGATCGCGCCGGGCCCCAGCGGAGGGTTGATCAGTGCTTGACGCACCGAGGCCCCCGGGTGTGGCTCGACGGCCATGCACGGCCCGAAGACGCTCCGGCCCGACACCACCCCCTGTGTCAGTGAGAGCGCTCGGCCGGCCAGAGTCTCCGTCAGTAGCTCTTGGGTAGACCGAGTACGTGCTCGGCGACGTAGTTCAGTGCCATCTCCTGTGAGATGGGGGCGAGGCGCATGAGCCGTGCCTCACGCCAGTAGCGCTCGATGTTGTACTCCTTGGCGTATCCGAAGCCCCCGTGGGTTTGTAGCGCCCGATCCGCAGCGCGAAACCCGGCCTCGGCGGCTCGGAACTTGGCCATGTTCGTAAGTGCCCCAACGTCGGGTTGCCCGTTGTCGTACGCCCAGGCCGCGCGCTGCCAGAGCAGGTCGGCCGCTTCGAGTTCCGAATGGGAATCGGCGAGCGGATGCGCGACCGCCTGGTTCTTGCCGATAGGCCGATCGAAGACGATGCGCTCATTGGCGTAACGAGCGGCGCACTCGATCGATCGACGGCCGATCCCGACTGCCTCGGCGGCAATGACGATCCGCTCGGGATTGATGCCGTCGAGGATGTGGTAGAACCCGCGCCCCACTTCTCCGACGATGTCGTTGGACGATACGGGAAGGTCGCGGATGAATACCTCGTTCGAGTTCACCGCGTTGCGGCCGAGCTTGTCGATCTCCTTAATGTCGACGTGGTTCGGGTCCATGTCGGCGAGAAAGAGCGTCATGCCGTCGAAGGGGCGCTTGCCTTCTTCGCGGGGGGTGGTGCGTGCGAGGAGGAGAATCTTCTGCGCCTGCTGCGCTTTGGTGTTCCAGACCTTCTTGCCGTTCACTATCCAGCGATCGCCGTCGCGGACCGCGCTCGTGCGGATGCGTGAGGTGTCTGTTCCGGCGTCGTCCTCGGTGACACCGAACGAGACGTGGAGTTCGCCGGTCGCGGTGGGCGGCAGGTACTTCTGCTTCATCTCGTCGGAGCCGTGATGGATGACCGGGGCCATCCCGAAGATCGATAGGTGGAGAGTCGACGCGGCATTCATCGCGCCCCCACTCGAGGCGACCGCGCGCAAGAGGGTGCCGGCGGCCTGCACGCCGAGCCCCGCGCCGCCGTACTCGGTGGGAACGAGAACCCCGATCCAGCCGTTCTGGGCAAAGGCGTCGTAGTACTCCCACGGGAACTCGTGCTGTGAATCGTGGACCCGCCAGTAGTCGTCGTCGAAGTTCTCAGCGAGGCGGCGCGCCTCGCGATCGATGCGGTCGAGTTCCTCGTTGCTGCCGAAATCCATCATCGGAGCATAGCGGCGGACGGGTGTCCGGGGCCAGACGTTCTATTGGCAGCGCAGGAAGCCGTCGTTGTTCATGAAGCCGCGCTTGCAGTGCTGCATCGCTCCGGTTTCGCGCCATTCCCCCCCGCGCGTGCGGCATTCGCACAGCAGCAGGGTGCCGTCCCAGGTGCAGTTTCGGCAGGTGGCGTAGTACGATCCCTGCGGTCCGCAGTTCACGTGACACGGGGATTCCTTCAAGTGGCGGTGGTAGTCGATGTGCATCGCGTTCAGGCGCGCCAGCCCGTGGACCGAAGCGGCGGCTAGGGCGAGGCCGAGAAGAAAGCCGAAGAAGCGTGGGCTCCGACGACCCCACAGGAGGAACCCCCATCCTCCTAGAAGCGTGATCGGTACGGCGGGGTACGTGTAGGCGTCCCAGTCGGAGTACTGGCCGAAGAGAGGGTCGAGGACGAGCAGGAACGCGAAGTGCCCGGCGGCGATCGAGCCCAGGACCAATACCCGGAGATCGATCTTGCGCCAATCGCGAACGAGCTCCGAGCTGGTGCAGACGGCGAAGAGCAGAAGGCCGATCCCGTCCACGAGCAGCAGGAGATGGAGCATCTCGTTGAGGTGCGGCCAACTCAGCATGTAATCCAGCGGCAGTAGGCAGCTTGCGTCTTGATAGCCCCAAGAGCAGCTCGCGGCCTCGGAGGCTTCGGCGTACCAGGGGCCCCACGCGAGCGGGTAGCCGTGGCCGGGCACCGTTGCGAAGATTGCCGCGGCGAGCGTCAGAAGGCACGGCCGCCATACGTGTTGGATCCCGCTGTCGCGTCGGACCCGGTCGAACAGAAGGAAGAGCGCAGACGGCGCGAGCAGGATGAGCCCAATGTAGAAGAACGGACCGACCCCGACGATCAGCAATGGCCAGAGGATTTGGGTGCGGCCCTCCAGTACGCGAAACGCGAGCCACAGGTAGATGCCGGTGACGGCGAGTGGCACGGGATAGATGTCCAGGTAGCCGACGGAGATCTGCAAGACGCCGAAGGAGCTCCACACGAGGAGTGTCAGCGCGATGGCTTCGCCGCGCGTCTTGGCGAGCAGGCGGGCGCAGCCTGCGAAGGCCGTGAGTGCAACGGCGCCGAGGAGCACGTTCACGCCGCGCGCGAACTGTTCGGCGGTGAGAGGTGGCACGAGCACGGTCGACAGCAGCCGATAGGTGCGGATGCTCAGGTACCACCGCGGATTGTACTGGAACCCGGGCTGACTCGATCCGAAGAGGAACTCCGCCGAGTCGACGGCGTGAGGTTCCTGCGGAAAGAAGATGCTCATCGCGAGAAGGGCGAAGAACAGGAGGGCGAAGCCGCCGAGGATCTGTCCGCGCGAGAGCGGGGTGAGTGGTTGTTGGAACTGCGGGCGGCGCCAGGCCAACGCGGCGGCGAGCGGCAACAGTAAGACGAGCGCTGCACCGATCCAGGGGAGAGACGGGCGCCGATGGAGGTGGGCGAAGCTCCACGTGATCGAAAGCGCGGGCTCGGCGAAATGTAGGAACAGATAGGCGCCGAACCCGACCGCCAGGATCGACGAGATGATCAGGTTGGAACGATCCTGGAGCTTCGCCGGGTCTCGAGCCATCGGAGAGCCTCAGGAGCGCGGAGAATACCAAATGGGTGAGGTGACTGCGCGTTCCTGGATCGTGCGTGGGTAGCTCTCGTCGCAGCAGGGCTCGAGTTCGTTGGTCACCGTGGTCGGATCGTCGCAGAGGACACCGGCTGCGTTGCACGTCCAGGTGTGCCAGCGGCAGGTCGGGCCTTGGAGAACACGCGCGTAGTAGAAGGCGCGGTCGCCCGGGTCGAAGTCCGGGTCGGTCCAGACGGCGCACAGGGCGCTCGGGCCGGTGCCGGAGCGCTCGCAGGTGAGGGGATCGACGCTGCCGCCGCCCGCCGCGTCGCGCGCGACGTCGTAGACCCTCTCGTGCGTCGCGCCGTCTTTCGTCCATCCCTTCACGATCTGAATCCGCTCGAGCGCAACGGGAGGTGCCTCGGGGGTACCGGGGTCGGCGAGAGCGGCGACCGCGAAGGTCGGTCGCGCCGTCGAGCCGACCGGGGTCGGTAGCTCTCCGCCCATTGGAACCCCGCCCGCGTAGCCTTGCGCCGCGAAGTCGCCGGCGTCGCAGAGACCGGCGTCGTATCCCCAACCACCGAAGAAGCGTACGGCCATGCGCGGGCCGCTGGTGGAATACGTTTCGCGCCTGCGCATGGCGTCAAAGAGAGAGTCCCGGTTGTTTTCCTCGGCCCAGAGGACGGCGAGACCGCCGGGGTTGAACTCGATGTCGTCGGGGAGGCGTTTCGGGCCACCCTCCTTGGCCGGGGTTCCGGCGCCGCCGTGCCCGGGGTGCGCGGTCTCATCGATGTAGCCGGGCGTGCCGAGGTGAGTGTCGGTACTGCCGATTAGGCCGAACTGATATGGGTTGGTCCCGAAGCGTTCCTCGAGAAGTAGTCCGTCCTTCAGTGCGTTTCGCACGAAATTCGTCGGGTCGGGGTCGTCCGAGCCGAGGCCGGTGAACTTGCCGGCGAAAGTTCCATACGGGAGCAATTCGAAGTTGCACAGCTCGTCGCTCGTGCCGACGCCCATGCGGCACTCGGAGTCGCCCTTGTGTTGGATGAGTTCGGCCAGCGGCTCGCTTCGCTTCCGGAGTCGTACGTACTCCGCCGTGAAGGGTTGGCCGGTTTCTTCCTCGTCTCCGAACATGAGTCCGCCGCTCAGGTTCGAATTGTGGGGGATGGCCAGTACCTCGCAGTTCTTCCGCCCGTGGGTGCACTTGGCATCGAGGTCGCGCCACAGCTGGCTCACGACGGTCGCGTCGAGCGAGCTTACTGGGAGGGCCGGAACGTCGGTGTTTCGGAAGATCACATTGCGGTGGAGGTTCGAGGCGAACGGCGCGCCGGTCCATTCGTACGCGATGAAACTCGTGAAGGAGCATTCCTCCGATCGGTCGTAGGCCTCTTCGGCTGCGTCGATCGTCTCCTTCCACGGCGTCGCCGCGGCACTCAGGCAGTTTTCGTCGTTCTCTCCGCAGAAGCTGAAGCGCGTCGCGTCCGCCCCTTCCGCACTGCGAGAGTTCATCATGAAGAACGCGAGCCGCGGCCACCGGCGGTAGACCATGCATATCGGTGAGTCGTGACCGGGCAATCCCGGGGTGCGGCAAATGCGCAACTCACCGAAGAGCTCGGCGTGATCGGTGACCGCCGCGAAATCGAGCGGACGTTTCAGGCGCAGCGTGCGCAGCGCATTCCCGTTCTCGTCGTGCGGCTGGATTCCGACCTCGCTCCCCTGCGCGAACGCGTACGCATCTCGGGGGCGGAGCTTCGTGCCCTGCGTCGACGCATCGAGAGACAGCGTCGTGTGCACGTGGAGGTCGCCGAAGAATGGTCGGCGAAGGGGATCCCGGTTCGAGCAGGCCGGCCGAGGGTCCGCCGCGCCCGCGCTCAACGCGCTCGCCACGCAGAACAGCACTGTGAGGAGGAGCTGGTACGCGAGGTTCATGCGAACAGCTGGAGCAGATTGATGCGGTCGCCACTCGCGACGAGTGGTGTGGCGTAGACGCGCAAGAGGGAGAGACCGAGCAAGACGACGACGGTTGCGAGGACTCCACCCGTGCGCCAGGCCTCCGGCAGCCTGCCGACCAGGAGCCGCGCTGCGACTCGAGCCAGTAGATACAGGCCCAGGGTCGCGAGAAGGGCTTCGGCGACGAACAAGCCGGTGGTGAGTCCGATGATCGAGCCGCCCTCGGTCAGGAGCACCGCAAGGGTGAAACCGGAGAGCTCGTACAACCAGATCGTGGGTACCCAGCCGCCCTCCATCGCCCAGTAGGGGACCGGCAGCGCCACGAGCAACGCGATCCACAGAAGTCGTCGTGTTGCTTCGATAGTCACAGGCGGACGAGACCATGCGCCTCCGAGGTGGTCAAGGATGGCCAGCCGCGCTAATCGGGAGGCATGGGGGAGGTCAGCTCCTATCGCGGGCGCTTCGCCCCGTCGCCGACCGGCGACCTGCATCTGGGGTGTGCCGCGACGGCTCTGGTGACGTGGCTCGCCGCGCGCCAGGCGGGTGGCCGGCTCGTCCTACGGGTCGAGGACATCGACACCCCGCGGATCGTTCGGGGCTCGATCGACCGTCAACTGGAAGATCTGCGCTGGTTGGGACTCGATTGGGACGAGGGCCCGGAGGAGGGCGGCGCCTTTGGGCCGTACGCGCAGTCGCAGCGCTTCGATCGCTACGAGGCCGCGCTGGACGATCTCGCGGCGCGCGACCTCCTCTATTACTGCGACTGCTCGCGCGCAGAGATCGCTCGAGTCGCCAGCGCGCCGCACGTGGGAGACGAAGGCCCGCCGTACCCCGGCACGTGTCGCGAGACGGGCCTCGAGCGGCGGGAGTGGAAGCGGCCGCCCGCCATCCGACTGCGGACCCCGGACCGCGAGCCGGTCACCGTCCACGACCGCTTCCAGGGTGGGCTTACGCAGGACGTGCGGGAGGAGGTCGGCGACTTCGTCCTGAAGCGGGGCGACGGCGTCTACTCCTATCAACTGGCGGTCGTCGTCGATGATCTCGCGATGGAGATTACGCAAGCCGTCCGGGGAGCGGATCTCTTCGGCTCCGCCCCTCGGCAGGTCTTGTTGGCGGAGCTTCTGGGCGGCGAGGCTCCCGGCTTTGCCCATGCTCCCCTGATTCTGGCGACGGACGGCGCACGTCTCGCGAAACGGGCGCGCGGGGTGCCCCTGCGCGATCACCGCGATGCCGGCCGCTCTTCGGAGGAGCTGGTGGGCCTCCTCGCCCGGACGTTGGGGCTGGTGAGTCCCGAGGAATCTCGCGTCCGTCCATCGGATCTGCGGGCCGCGTCGGTGCTGGCCCGCCTGAACGGCGTGCTCTCGGCCCCACTCTCCCCGCAGGCCGACCTCCCGGGGCGCTAACCTTCGGAGACGAGTCCCCATAGTCTAAATGGGAACCGGGCGGGTAGCGGGGAGTCGCTTCTCTTCTGGCTACCACGCCGGCTCCCCGGCCGTTATCGCCCCGGCGGGCTGTGGTCTTCCCTGCAGATGCTGAGCGAAGTAGCCCGCTTTCAGCGTAACCAGGGTTCGCGCTCGGTCTACGAACCCGGTCGTGCGACTGCGATGTGGTACGAGCGCGAGCGTGTTCCGCCGAGCTTGACCATCTCCACCAGGTCGACGTTCGCGGTCTGGAGCTCGGTGCGGAAGTCGTCCTCGTACGTAACGCGTCCGAAATCGATCGTCGTGAGAGTGCGTAGCATGGGCTTCAGGCGCTCCATCAAGGCCGACCGCTCGTTCTCGAAGGTCTGTGTGAAGTAGAAGTGGCCGGTGGGTGCGAGCATCGGGCGGACGTGATCGAGCGCGGCGCGCGGATCGGGCAGCAGCATGAAGCTCGCGCTGAAGTAGATGGCTTCGTACGGGCCGCCCTTGTGATCGTAGACGGACTCGAGCCGAGCCTCGACGCGCTCGCTCAAGTTCTTCTCGGTGAGCAGCGCGTTGCACCGGGCGATGTAGTCTCGATCGATGTCGATGCCGATGACTCTCAGATCTTTGCGTTGCACCAGATCGGCGTTCGCTGCGAGTGCGCCACCGGTGCCGATGCCTACGTCGAGGATCGCGGCGCCGTCCGGAACGCGATCCAGAACCGCGGCGTACCACGATGTGGTGAGAGGGAGAATCGCCGCATCGTAGATGCGGGCTCGCAGGCCGCCGCTTCCGTTCGCCATGCCGGTTCGATCAGTCGTTCGCGGCGCCGTCGGCGATCCAGGTGCGGATGCGATCGATCTGGTCGGGCTCGAGCATCCCGGTAATCGGCATGTTGGTGCCGCACACGACGTCGCCCCCGTTGATCTTGTTCATCAGCAGGCTGTTGTCGGGGTTGCCCGGGTCGACGCGCAGGCCACCGTTCTCGATGCACTCCGGTCCTTCCGCATCGACACCGACCAATTCGTCGTAGGCGACTGCTTGCGAGGCGAACGAGAGCTCGCCGGCTCCCGACCCATGGCAGCTGCCGCCGGCGCAGCCGGCGCTGACGAAGATGTCGGAGTAGATCGAGGTGAACGTCGTGTTGGCCGGCGCGGGTGTCGCGGTGGGAGGCGTCGGCGGGCCGTCGTCGCCCGGAAGCGAAAGCGCGAAGATCGTGCTTTCGCGCTCGCCCACGATGTAGGCCATTCCGCTGCCAAAGTAGGCGCGACCGTCGACGATGGCAGTACCCGACGCGATCGTGCCGGGGGTCTCAAAGGCGAAGAGTTCGTCACCGGTCTCGGTGTTATAGCCGCGCAGTGTCGTCCAGGTGGGGACGTAGAGCACACCGTTTGCGATGGTCACCGGCCCCCAGACCCAATCCTCCAGGGTCTTCTGCCAGACAGTCGCCCCCGTTGCAGGGTCGAGCGCGACGAGGGTCGTGTCCGAGCGGTCCTGCTGGTTGTGGGAAACGAAGAAGAGCCGCTCGCCGTCGTACGCGCCGGTATTCAGGATGCCACCGATGAGAGCGCTGCCGCCGCTGACCGGCTTCTCCCAAAGGACCTCGCCGGTTCCGCGATCGAGGCCCCAGACGACGCCGGACTTCTGGCCGGCGGCGAGCATCTTGCGGGTCACGCCGTCAACGTCGGCGTCGAAGAGCGTGGGGTTGGTCCCGAAGTCGCTGTCGGGGCTCTTCGGATTGAGGATCGTGAAGATGTCGTCTTCGGTGAGCTGTGTCGTCCAGACGAGTTCGCCGGAGTCGAGGTCCAGGGCGAAGATTGAATCCGAATTCGGACCGCCGTCGCCGGTGTAGTTGTTTCCGGTCGTCCCGAAGACGTGGCGGGCCTCGAGGTCGACGGTCACGGTCGACCACACGGTCGCGCCGTTGTAAGGCGGGATGGCGGTGTAGTGACGCCACCGTTGTTCGCCCGTTTCACGGTCGAGAGCGATGACGCCGCCCCGGAACGTCGCGCCCTCTGCGACGACCCCTTCTTCGATTGAGGAGGCGCCGACGAGGATGAAGTCGTCGACGACGATCGGCGAGGAGTATCCCGACGTCACTCGGTTCGTGTCGCTGGGAGTTTGCCAGATCACCTCACCGTCGGCGGGGTTCACCGCGCTGATGAGCCCGATCTTCGTGTGAATGTAGAGCACGCCGTCGTGGTACGCGGCCGAGGACGTCGCCGGGAGGTCGCGGTTCTCCCAGAGGACCTCCCCGCTGTCGGCGTCGATCGCGTACGAGCCGCCGTTGGAAGTCGCGTAAACGACGCCGTTGACGACGACCGGCGTGCCGTTCGGCTGGGCGGCCGGCTCGACGGACCAGTGGAGCTTCAAGTCGCCCACGTTGTCGCGCGAAATCTTGTCTTCGAGCTTCTGGTGGTACGTAGATGCGTAGTCGCGGCCGAGCATCGTCCACTCTGCCGGGCCCTCTTCGTTCGGGGGCTCGATCCCGCCGCCGCTGTCTCCCAGGTCGACGTCGGAGCAGCCGACCCAAAAAGAGGTTCCGAGCAGGCACAGTGCGGAGGTGAGGATGCGATGGTTTTGAGAGGCGTTCATGAAGGCCGACTCCGGTTTTTGGCAGGCCCCGAAAAAAGCCGGAGGGCCTTGGCCTGCGCACCCTTTGTTCTCGCGCGCCGGGCGGAGCCGGTCAACCAAAGGACCCGGGGACGGGGTGAGAGGACATGCGGTGTGCGCACCGGCCCGATTCCGGATCCTATCCGCCGCCTCACGCTGGAATCGCTCTCTCCCAAACGCCGGGAAAGATCGAGCGCTACCACCGCTCGATGAAGAACGTGGTGAAGCTGGAGAAGTACTACCGCCCGTGGGAGCTGGAGCGTGCGATCAGTCGCTTCGTCGAGCACTACAACCACCGGCGCTACCACGAGTCGCCGGACAACGTGACTCCAGCCGATGCATATCATGGCCGGCGCAACGCGATCCTGACGCGCTTCTTCGCCGGTTTGACGCTACTGGGATTCGGGCACGTGTTCATCGCGCCGCAGCTGGGTGGGGCGGTCTTCATGGCCGGATTCGCCGTCGTGTCCTTGCTCGGGGCCCGTCACCAGGACCGCCAGCTCCTCGTGGCCAAAGGTCTCGGGTATAAGGACTTCATGCGCAACACGTCGATGGTTCCGTTGGCTGCGATCCTCGCGCGACGGCAGCGCCTCGTGGTCCGGGAGCTTCCGTGGGGGATGATTGGGTCCACGATCTTGGTCTGCGTCGGGGTTCGCTACGCGCACGCCGGCCTTTTCGCCTGGTACGGTCGCCGGTGATCGCCGCGACACTCGGCGGCGCGGGGTTCTTCCTCGCCAAGGGGTTGTTCGCCGGCCGACCAGTCGTGCCGTGCGATCGCGAGGCGGTCTTCTGGTTCTTGCTGATGAGCCCGATGCTCGTGTTGCTCGGGCGCGTCGTTCGACACGGGATCGCCGCCATTGGTCTCGTGGTGATGCCGCTCTGCGGGTTCTGGGCCGTTCTCGTACTCGGGTTTCTCGTCCGCCGTCGGGCCGCCGGGTTCGTCGATTCGCCTGCATTGGTCGCTGTCGGTGGGCGGCTTCGAGAGGCGTCTTGAGCTCGGCTCCGGTCTCTGGGCGCATCGAAGAGCTCTGGTCCGCGGATCTCACGGGCCGGTGCGGTGTGTTGCACGTCACGGCCGTCGGGCGGGCCACAGACGGAGGCGCGACGGTCATTCGGATCGGTCCGGAATCGCCGGCGAGCGAGACGGATTTCTTTGCGCTCTCCGTCGCGCGGGCACGGTCCGACGCCATCGTCACGACGGGGAGCATTCTGCGCGCCGAGTTGGCGGTCTCGCACGATCCCGGGCCCGCCCTCACCGAGTGGCGAGGTTCGGTCCTGGGAAAGACCAAACAGCCGATGCTGGCGATTCTGACGCGCGGGACCGGTCTGCCGGAGGCGCACCCGGTGTTCGAGCGCCCGAACGTGCTCATCGGAACTTCCGTCGAGAGCGCCCCGGAACTCGAGGCGCGGCTCGGGCCCCGGGGTGTGGCCGTGGTGGGTCTTGCCGACAGCTCGCTTCGCGGTCTTCTTCGCGAACTCGCACGTCGGGGCCTGCCGGACATTTGCGTCGAGGCGGGCCCGTCGACCGCCGGTTCGTTGTACGACGCGCCCGTCGTCGTCGATGAGTTGCTGCTCTCGGTCTACGAAGAAGCGCCGCTGCCACCGGCTCTCGACGCCGGCCCGTTTCTATCGAGCGCTGCTCTAGCGGAGCGGTTGGGCCCACCCGTCTCGGCGGTGTCTCGCCGGGAAGCGAGCGGGCTCTGGCAGTTTCGTCGTTTCTGCCGGAGCCGTGGTCGGACCAGGCGCAGCTGAGATCGGTGCTCGTCGAGGAACGGCCGATCAATCGCCGCGAACCCTCGGTCCCTGAGGAAGGGCGAAGGCGACATACTGACCAGACGAGGGCTGCCGCAGCTTGCCGCCGCCCGCTGCGATCACCACGAATTGTCGGCCGTCCGCCTCAAACGTGGCGGGCGTCGCGAAGCCCGGTGCCGGGAGGTCCGCTTCCCAGAGAACGTCGCCGCTCGATGCGTCGAACGCGCGCATCTTGGCGTCCGGCGTGGCGGCGAGGAATAGGAGGCCGGAGTCGGTGAGGACCGGCCCTCCGTAGTTCTCGGCTCCGTGACCGCTCTCGCCCGTGGCGAGCACCTTCGGATAATCGCCGAGCGGAACCTGCCAGCGGATCGACTTCTCGTTCAGGTCGATCGCCGTGAGGGTTCCCCACGGCGGCCTGGATCCGGGTACGCCATCGTCGTCCCGCAGGTCCTGGTAGCCGGCGTTGACGAACGTGGCTTCGCCTTCGATCTGGGCGGCCCACTCGGAGGGAGCATCTTCGGGGTCGGCGAAGTAGACCCAGCCCGCGATGACCGCGGCCTGCCACGGCTCGAGCATGCTCGCGAAACCGGGCATGCGCCCGCGCCCTTCCATGATGATGTCGTACAGATCGATCGGTCCGACCCGATCGCCGATGTCGATCAGCGAAGGGATGGACCCTCTGTCTCCGCGCATGTCCATACCGTGGCAACTCGCGCAGGCGAAGATGTAGCCCACGGCCGGGGTTTGCATGAGATCCGTGTCGGCGTCGATCTCGAGCATCTGAATGATCGACACGATTTGGTTGGCGTTCACAAAGAGCAGGCCCTCGTTCGCGTCCCAGGCGGCGCCACCCCACTCGGCGCCGCCATCCATCCCCGGCGCGAGGATCGTGCCTTCCGGGCTCGGTGGTTCGAAGGCACCCCCGAGCCGCAGCTTCTCTACGCGAGCGCGGAGGGCGGCTGCCGCCGCCGGCGTGCGCCCTCCCACGTCCGCCATGCCAAAGCCCTGACGCACGAACGGTGGCGGTTCTTCGGGTAGTGGTTGAGACTTGGCTGGTGCTTCCCCGGGCACCGCGCCCGACCCGACCGGGACCTCCCGCATCGGGACGAGCGGCTCGCCGGTCTCGCGATGGAATAGAAACGTGTGGCCGGTCTTCGTGACCTGGGCCACGGCAGGCACCGTCGCACCTTCGTGCTCGATCTCGACGAGGTTCGGTGGTGAGGGAAGATCGCGATCCCACATGTCGTGGCGGATGAACTGGTAGTGCCATCGGCGTTCGCCGGTACGCGCGTCGAGAGCGACTAGCGAGTTGGCAAAGAGGTTGTCACCCGCGCGGTCGCCACCGAAGAAGTCCGGTGAGGCCGATCCCGTGGGGACGAACGCGAGTCCGCGTTCCTCGTCGACGCTGATCCCGGCCCAGGAGTTGGCGCCCCCCGCGGTCTTCCACGCGTCCTTCGGCCACGTCTCGTGACCGGCTTCGCCGAGTCGGGGGATCGTGTGGAAGATCCAGCGTTGCTTGCCCGTGCGGACGTCGAAAGCGCGAAGGTGTCCGGGAGCGGCTCCCGCGGCCTCGTTGACCCGGGATCCGAGGATCAGGAGATCTTCGAAAATGGTACCGGGCGTCGTTGCGACCACGCCCATCATGTCGTCGCCGACGTCGCGCCCAAGTCCTTCCTGGAGGTCGACGAGGCCGCCGTCACCGAAGTCGGGGATCCTCTGGCCCGTGCGCGCGTCGAGTGCGTAGAGGTGGGGGCCGGCGCCGAACAGGATGCGCTCGTCGTCCCCGTCTTCCCAGAACGCGACTCCGCGGCTTCGCGTCCACGACTCGTTCGAGGTGTCGGGTTCGAAGCTCCACAGTTCTTCGCCGGTGGTTGCGTCGAGCGCGAACAGGCGGAGGGACGGCGAGACGCCGTAGAGGACCCCCTTCACCACGAGCGGGTTGAACTGGATCTGCGATCCGCCGCTCGGGTGCGCGTCGCCGGAGTCGTAGGTCCATTCGATCTCTAGCTGGGAGACGTTCTCCTTATTGATCTCCGTCAGCTTCGAGTGGTGGGAGACGGCTTTGTCACCGAGGTAGGTCCGCCACTCGCGGTCGGCACTGGTCCCGCGCGAGCGCGCCTGCTCGAACGCCTCGGAGGGCGCGCTCGGCCTCGGCTCGCAGCCGGCCAGGACCGAAGCGATGGCGAGCGCGCCGAACGAGATGGCGATCACGGTTCCTTCTCCGCCTTCTCTGCGTCGGGGCGGTGGTCGTCGTCCTCGTCGTCGCGGCCGAAGAAGCTGCCAAAACCGCCAAGCACAGAGCCGATCGCGTTGCCGCCGCCGCGCACCGCGTCTTCGACGAGTCGCGTACTGCCGCCGACCAGGGATTCGGTCTGGTCCGCGGCGGCGCTGCTTCCGGGAACCACGGAGCGGGCACCGTCGAGGACGGCCCGCGTCCCTCCGCGGACGGCATCGAGCCCGGTCGACACCAGTCCGATGCTGGCGCTGGGCACCGTCATGAGGGCGGACTGGAAGACGGCTTTCGGCGGGATCCTCATCTGAGGATCCCGCACGTTGCCCGAGATGTTCAGGGGGATGAAACGCCACCCGTCCTTGCCCGTCACATAGGGGAGGGCGATGCCGGTCGAGAAGAGATCGCGGTTCGAGTTTGGCCCGATCCCCAGCGCGAGCTTGAGGTCGACGTCTTGGTTCGTATTGAGCGTCCCGGAAGCTTGGATGCCGGCTTCCGGACCCCAAAGCCGGAGGCGATCGGAGGAGAGAATCCCCTTCCGCACGCGGAACTTCCCGCCGGAGTTCATCACGACGAGATCGCGAAAGCCGGGGATCCCGGTGATGTTCGAAATCTTCTTCAAGTAGTCGGAACCCGTGACGCGCCCCTTGGTCCAGGAGATCTGGCCGTCGATCTCGACCTGGTTGAGCACCGCCCGCGGGTCCGTCCCGTGCCCGGTCAGTTGCATCTCGGTTGCGAAGATTCCCGTTCTCGTACCGAACCCGCCCTGGTCTTTGAGGCTAGCGGTCAGTTCCGGGATCTGCGCGTCTCGCAGAGAGATCGTGCCGGAGTATGAGAGCCCCGGCGTCGAGAGATCAACCGAGGCCAGGATTGAAAACGCGCCTTTCGCGAGAAGTCCGTCGAGCTTCGGCACCTGGATCCGACTCTTTTCGAGCGTTGCGGCGCCGGCGACCGTGGACAGAATCCAAGGGTCGGCGAGCAGTGTGGCCACGCGTACGTCGACGGTCATCCGGCCGTCGCCGGTATCGTAGGGCCCCAGGTCGCGGGGATTGCTCGGTGCGTACCGGCCGAGGACGGCATCGAGGTCGAGGATGTCGATGTCGATGTTGCCGTCGAGTGCGATCGTGTCGAGGAGCCGCTCGTCGGTGGTCCCAGCCATCTTCAGCCGGACCACCGCGGAGGCTGTCGTTTCCGGATGGCGGCCCCAGTCGATGGGGTCGAGCAGGCCGTGCGCCTCTGCGAGCTTCACGTCGTGCAGCTTTGCCGTGCCCGAGTATCGGAAACCCTTCACGCCGAAGTCGATGTCGGCGGTCACGTCGGCGGTTCCTCCGGCGATGTCGGCATGTACGTCGGGCAAGGACAACTGAGTGCCTTCGAGTGTGGCGACCGCTTTTGCATCGGTGAACTCGAATCCCTCGTAGCGGACTCGATCCACGCGGAGTCGCGCGTTCACTCGCAAGTCTTCGAGCGGTAGGGGGCCAGGAACGTCGTCGTTGTCGGGGTTCGCGACGTTGGGCACCAGAGTGTCTACGTCGACTTCGCTCAGCGTCAGATCGGCATCGATCGCGACCGGGGTTGTCGTCATCGTACCCGATCCAGCGATCGTCGAGTGGGTGTCGGTCCCGAGCGTGATCGCGCCTTCGAGGTTGAACTTCAGGGGATTTTGGTGGGCGAGGCCCGTGAGCTCCAGTCGCTTCAGGTCGATCTCGAGTTGGAGGGGTCGGCTCGGTCTTTGGTGTTCGTCGTGAAGTTGCACCTCCGAGTCGTGAATCACGATATGGTCGAGTTCGAGTGTCGCCAGCATGTCATCGCCGGAGTCGGCCGCCTCGGGCGATGCCGACTGGGTCTCTTCGCCGGCCGCGATCGCGTCGAGGAGTCGCTGCAGGTTCGACTCCCCGTTCGGTCCGCGATGGATCGAGAGGTCGATTCCGTCCACGAACACCGTGGATATGACGATTCGCCCGTCGAGCAATTTCCGCCAGACGGGACGCACGGCCAATTCGCGGATCTGCAGGACTGCAGGATTCGCCCCGCCGGACGAGCTCGGCGCGAACACCTTCACGCCTCGGACCTCGACTCCTTCGAGCGCGAGCCCCATGCCCGAGATCTCGACCTCGATGCCGGTTCGTTCCTCGATGGAGTCCAGCACGTACCGCTCGATAATTTCCGGGCGCAGGAACCACCAGCCTGCGGCGATGACGCCGACCACGGTCAGGGCGGCAAGGCCCAGGAGAATTCGAAAGAGTGACCGCATGGGACGCAGTTTCCTGCCGTCGGTCTACTCGGCCGCCCGGGGGGGCACAACCGGGGGCGAGCCCCCCCCCGTCGACAGCAAGCCCGGCTCGGCGTTAGTATCGGTGCCGATGACGCCCGCGCAATCCGAGCCCGCCCGCTTGTACGACCCTCTCGCACCGGATTTCGGTGACCATCTCTACGAGATCTACAGGACGCTCCGCGACGAGCATCCGGTCTACCACGACACGCGGCGAGACCAGTGGGCGCTCTCGCGGTTCGCGGACGTTCAGGCGGCGTTGAACGATCCGGCGACGTTCTCGTCCGAGGACACCAGCATCTCGCAGGGGCTATTGCCGATGATCCAGCAGCTCGATTCGCCACGACACGACCGGCTGCGGGCATTGGTGTCGCGCGCGTTCACGCCGAGGCGCATCGCCGAGATCGAGCCGCGCGCGCGGGCCGTCGCCATCGAGCTTCTCGACGAGTTGCGCGACACGGGGCGGGTCGATCTTCTGCGTGAGTTCGCGCGGCACCTTCCGAGCCGGGTCATCGGCGAGATGATCGGCGTGCCGGCGGATCGGATCGCGATGTTCATGGAGTTCACCGAGAAGATGATCGTCACCCCCGGGAACGCGACGTCGGGGAGTGAGGAGCATGATCGCTCTCCGGCCATCGCGATCTACGAGGAGTTCGCACGCCTCCTCGAGGAACGAAGAGCCTCCCGAAGCGACGACCTTGTGAGTGCTCTCCTCGATGCCGAGCTCGACGGCCGCGGTCTCACGCAGGAAGAGCTTCTCGGCTTCTGCTTCGTGTTGATCGTCGCCGGCAACGACACGACGACGAACTTGATCGCGAGCGGTTCGGTGCTGCTGGCGCGCCACCCGGAGCAACGGGCGTTGCTGGTTGCCGAGCCCGAGCGAATTCCCAACGCCATCGACGAGATGCTCCGCTTCGAGACGCCGACGCAGGCTCTGCCGCGCCGGCTTACGCGAGACGTCGAGCTCCACGGCACTCGTCTCTCGGAGGGGTCGGTCGTCTCGCTGTTGTGGGGATCGGCGAACCGAGACGATCGCGAGTTTGAGAAACCGGAGCGTTTCGACATCCACCGCGAACCGAAGCGTCATCTCGCCTTCGGACACGGTGTGCACTATTGCCTCGGCGCGAACCTTGCGCGGCTGGAGGCGCGAGTCGCGTTCGAGGAGCTTCTCGCTCGCATCCCCGACTTCGAGCTCGACGGGGCCCCGGGTTGGCTCCCGTCGATCTGGGCTCGCGCGCACGACACGGTCCCGATTCGGTTCTGAGCCCGGTCTAGAGGACCGCCAGAACCTCGGTGCACGGGTCCGTCAGCGGCGGGAGCGCGATCGAATCATGCCCGACAAACCCATGCCTACGCCGCGTTCGCTTCGGGTTCCGTCTCGAGTCCGGGCACGGGAAACGTCTCGCAGTGCGCCTCGACCTCGGCACGGATTCGACAAAGGGTCGTCCGGTCCGATTCCTCGCGGAGCGCACGAACCATCCACCGCGCCAGAAGCACCATGTCTTCCTCCAGCATCCCCCGCGTCGTGACCGCGGGGGTGCCGATCCGGATCCCACTCGGCCGCAGCGGCGGACGGGGGTCGTCCGGGATGATCTGCTTGTTCGTCGTGATCGCGACCTCGTCCAGCACTCGCTCCGCTTCTTGCCCATCGAGGCCGAAGCTCCTGTGCGTGTCGACCACGATCATGTGGTTGTCGGTGCCGCCGGTGACGAGCGCGATGCCCTCCTCGAGGAGCGCGCGCGCCAGCGCCCGGGCGTTCGTCAGAACCTGCGTCGCGTACTCCCGAAACGCCGGCTCGGCCGCCTTCTTCAGCGTAATCGCGGACGCGGCGATCGCGTTCATGTGCGGTCCTCCCTGCAAGCCGGGAAAGACGGACTTGTCGATGGTTCCCGCGAGCTCCTTCTTGCACAGAACGAGGCCCGCGCGTGGTCCGCGGAGGGTCTTGTGGGTCGTCGTCGTGACGAGGTCGAAGCCCGCATCGAACGGATTGCGCATCGCACCGCCGGCGATGAGACCGCCCACGTGGGAGACGTCGGCCATCGTGAGCGCGCCGACCTCGTCCGCGACACGGCGAAACTCCGCGTAGTCGTAGTCGCGCGGGTACGAGGTGTAACCGCACAAGACGAGCTTGGGACGTGTTTCCCGCGCGAGCCGCCGGAGCTCCGCGAAGTCGATTGCGCCCTCGTTCGTAGGGTCGGTCTTATACCGGACGAACCGGAAGATTCGGCCCATGTGGGACACGGGTGCGCCGTGCGTGAGGTGCCCGCCATGCGAGAGGTCCATCGCGAGGATCGTGTCGCCCGGGTCGAGGAGACCGAGATATGCGGCCTGGTTCATCGGGGAGCCGGAGAGCGGCTGGACGTTCGCGTGCTCGCATCGGAACAGGGCGCACGCCCGGTCCCGCGCCAGGTTCTCGATGACGTCGGTGAACTCCTGCCCGCCGTAGTAGCGGCGGCCCGGATATCCCTCGGCGTACTTGTTGGTGAGGACGGACCCGAGAGCCGCGAGAACTTCGGGGTAGGTGTAGTTTTCGGACGGAATGAGTTCGGCCCCGGCGCGCTGTCGGCGTTCCTCGCCCACGAGGGCGTCATGGATGTCTGGGTCGAAGGCGGCGAGTTGCGTGCGGAGGTCGTCCGTCATGCGACTCAGATTGGGCGTTCGCTCGTCGGCAATCAATTTAAAAGGATTGGTAGAAGTATGCAATTTGACTAAACAGTGAGAATCCGGAACAAAACGGTGTGCGGCTCGACCAAGTGGACCTCAACAAGCTGCAGGTCTTTTATTCCGTAGTGGAGGAAGGCGGCGTCTCGGGGGCGGGTCGTGCGCTGGGTCGCACCCCGTCCGCCGTGAGCCAATCGATCTCCGCGCTCGAGGCCTTCCTCGGCCAGAAGCTCTTCGATCGAACCGGCCAGCGGATGATCCTCACCCGAGGTGGGCAAGTGCTGCACGAGCGCTTCGGCGTGTACCAGCGGGCGCTTGCGCGGGTCGTCGCCGAGATCGCAAACGAGGAGGGCGAGGTCCGGGGGACCGTTCGTATCGGGCTGTTTCTCGGCGCGCCCCGCAAGCGGTTCGCAGCGTTCGTGTCGAGCTTCACCCGTGCTCATCCCGCGGCCGGCATCCGCGTCTTCTACGGGTCGGCGGACGACCTGGCGACGCGTCTTGCGAACAACAAGCTGGACTTCGCGTTCTCGTTTCGGCCGTCCGGTGTCTTGCCGGGGATCGACGCGACGCGCTTGTTCGAGCGGGAGCTCATTCTCGTCTCGGGCAAGAAGTATTTCGCGAAGGGCTTCGACCGCGCGGAGCTCGAGCAGGTCCCAATCGTGGACTACTACCAGGGAGATCCGCTGATCGAACGGTGGTGCCGGCGCCATCTCGGCGCCACGGCTCCTCGGCTCGACGTGAAGATGTGGGCGGCCACGACCGACCTGGTCCTCGATCTCGTTCTCGAGAACGCCGGAGCCGCCGTCCTCCCGACCGATCTGGTGGCGGAGCACTTACGCAGAGGCCGACTCCGCCTGCTGCGTCCCGGGCGCAAGCGATTGGTCGATTATCTCTGGTTGCTCGAGCCCGCGGGCGCGTTCCGCGATGTTACGCAGGCGGCGTTTCATGCCGCTGTCGTCGAGGCGTTTGCCGACTCAGACGGAGAGATCGGGTAGGCGCCAGCCGCGCTCGCGCAGCTGTTCGTTCCACACGAGCGCCTGGTTTCCGAGGAACACGAACGCGATCGATCCGATCATCAAGATCACGGTGTAGATCCACAGGTTGAACTCGTCGAAGAGGCCGCCCTGGCAGCCGTACAGATCGCAAGCGCCGCCGTAGCGGTAGAGGAACGCGTTGTGGGTCAGTATCTGGCCTAGGTACAGGCCGAACGAATGGCGGCCCAGCCAAGAGAGAGTCTTCTCGACCGGCTCGATCCAGTCGATCCGGCTCATCGTCCACAAGAGCACGACGGTGAGCGGGAGTTCGAGGAAGCGGTCGCCGAATCGCCACATGCCCGGCCACCACAGTCGTTGTTGCCACAAGTAGAAGGGCACCATCACGGCGAGCGAAATCAGCACCGCCTTGGGGCCGATGCGTCCGACGCGCCCGGCGAGCAGCATACCGAAGGCGACGTGGAGGAAGAATCTGGGCGGGAAGAACAGCCAGCCCGCGACGCCCAGTTCGCCGCGAATCCAGTGCGGGAACATCAACGTCAGCATCGTTGCGACCCAGCAGATCCCCAGGAGGGTGTATCCGCCGACCCTTCGCGAGAGCCAGTGAAAGACCGGGAACAGAATCACGAACTGGATGATCAGCGTCACGAACCAGCTCGTACCGATCTGACTGAGCCACCCGATCGCGTGCCAGAACGGTAGCCCGAGCGTGAGCCGCACCATCGGCTCGGGCGGGCGCATCACGAGGATCATCACCCACCAAACGGCGACGGTCGCGTATGCGGGAACCAGGATTCGTTTGAAGCCGCGCCAGTACCACTCGCGTGTCCGGCCGGTGCGCGTATGGCGTCGGAACCACGTCTCGGAGTTCAGTCCGAACAGAACGAGGAAGACGGGAACGGCGTGGTAGAACAGAAGGCTCATCCACAAGGAGCCCTCGAGCGCCCAGGAATGGATCAGCGTGACGCCGATGATCGCCCAGCCCTTGACCATGTCGATGGCCGGGATGTGCTCCGGCCGGGTAGGCGTCGGGTTCCCCATCTAGGAGGTGGTCCTTAGCGGGGCCTAGGCGCGGATGCGAGAGCCCCCGCCGCTCGCTACGCTCGGGGGGAGCCCGCCTGTGTATAGCGTCAAGGAAATTCTCTACACCCTGCAGGGAGAAGGCGCGCGCACCGGGCGCCCCGCCGTTTTCTGCCGCTTTTCCGGGTGTAATCTCTGGTCCGGCCGCGAGGCCGACCGGGCGGACGCCGCCTGCGACTTCTGTGATACGGACTTCGTCGGCACAGACGGGCCGGGCGGTGGGAAGTTCGCCACAGCGTCCGACCTGGCGGCTGCGATCGCTGGGACCTGGCCCGATGTCGTCGGTAGCCAGCCCTACGTGGTTTTCACCGGGGGTGAGCCTCTCCTGCAGCTCGATGCCGCGACGGTGGCGGCCTGTAAGGAGCGTGGCTTCGAGGTTGCGGTCGAGACCAATGGCACCGTGGAGCCGCCGCCAGGCGTGGATTGGCTGACCGTGAGCCCCAAGCCCCGCTCGGAACTGCGGGTCACCCGGGGGCACGAACTCAAGCTGGTGTACCCCCACGACGTCACCCCGCAGAGCGTCGAGCACCTGGATTTCCCGTTGTTCTATCTCCAGCCGCTGGACGGGCCCGAGCGCGATGAGAACACCGCGCGGGCGATCGCCTACTGCCGCGAGAACCCGAGCTGGCGGCTGAGCGTCCAGACCCACAAAATCCTTGGGATTCCCTGAGGTTTTCGGCAGGTCCGCGCCCTCGCGGATACGTGCACAGGCGATCACTCCGGGGCGGAATGGGGTCTCGTTCTACGACACCGAGCCGCCAACCTTGCTTTGCGTCTCGACGAAAGCACAGTGAGATCAGGGCTCCGGCCCCCGGTCTCGAACTTGCTTCTCTGAAGCCCACTATGGCGAATTTCGAACTCAGCCTGAACGGACACGTTGCAGCCGCCCCGGGGCGGGTGTGGGCCCACCTGGTCGACCAGGAGGCCATTCCGTGTTGGCTCGACGGCGTGAGCGCGGTCGTCATGGATGGAGACGAGTTCCTGGTCCACTCCGGTGAGGAATTCGGGCTCGGCTGGACCTCCGGTGAAGTCGTCGAGGCCGATCCCCGGCGTCGGCTGCAGATCCGTCTGGAGACCCCCGCGGCGAACCTCATCGAGGCTCGTGTCGATTTGACCCTCACGCCGGAGGACGGCGGGACGGTGTTCGAAATGAAAGTCGTGGGTGTTCCCAGCTTCTTCGGTGCCCTGATGCTGCCGCTGCTGCGGCTGCGGACCGAGGTCGCGATGGCGCGCGCCGTACGCGGCTTCCGCGCCGCACTCGAGGTGCGAGCGAATCGCAAGAGCCGTCCCTTCGACAGCCCGTGCCCGGAACAGCAAGCGCCGCGCGTCCAGATGGCTCGCATGGCGGCCACCGCCGCCGTCTAGCGGCCGAGCGTTACGAGCCGACGCTCGCGCTCTTGTGCTTGTGCGCCCGGCGCTCGATCTCCTTGTTCATTCGTTTGTACGCGTACGTCTGGAACCGGCTCATTAGACCCTCGGAGAGTCGGTCTAGCCAACGGATCATCGTCCACACGAACGGCAGGACGATGATCTCGCGATTGCGTGCGACCTGATCGAGCGCCTTTGTTGCGAAGGCATCGACGTCCATGGCGCGCTTCGTGTCGACGGCCTCGGGCTCGAAAAGGGCGGCGGGGCCGCGCACGCGCCCGAACTCGCCGCCTTTCTGAAGGATCTTCGTGTTGATGACGCCAGGACAGAAGGCGCTGGCGCGGACGCCATACTCCGCGGCTTCGATGCGGAGGCTGCGCGTCAGTCCGACGACCGCGTGCTTCGTCGTTCCGTACGCGGCGAGTCCGGGGGTCGCACATTGTCCGGCCATCGACGCCGTGTTCACGATGTGCCCGAAGCCCTGTTCGATCATGCGCGGATACGCGGCGTGACAACCGTAAACGACGCCCATCACGTTGACGTCCATGATGTACCGCCAGTCGTCGAGCGTGTGCTCCTCGAACGCTCCGCCCACGCCGATCCCCGCGTTGTTAAAGAGGTAGTCGATCCGGCCGTGATCCGTCACTACCTTTGCCACGATGCGCTCGAATGCGTCCGCGTCTCGGACGTCGAGGGAGGTCGGTTCGGCCTTTCCGCCGGACGTCTGGATGTCGGCGGTCACTCGGGCGGCGGCGTCTTCCTGCCGATCGGCCAGAACCACGAGGGCGCCGCGCCGTGCGAGCTCTCGTCCCAAAGCCTCGCCGATTCCCGAGGCGCCTCCGGTGATCAGGCAGACGGCGTCCTTGTAGGTTCGAATCATGAAGGGTCCGTGGCGAATAACCCTCTGGCGATCAACCCGGAGGAGCCCGAAAGGGGCTGAACAGTCGTATCAGGAGATCACTTGTTCCCCGCCGAGCCTTGCCCATAGGATGCGATATGATCGATCGACTCGGGAGGTTAGGAGCCGTCCTCCTCTTGGCAGCAGCGGTGTCGAGTTGTGGCGATTCGGCGCGGCCGGGGTCGGCCGGGGTTGGCCAGGACGTGTTCGGCCACGAGTTGTCCGGGCAGGTGACCGAGGCGTCGGGCACACCGATGTCCGGCGTGATGGTCACGGCGCACGACGACGCCCGGAGTCAGAGTGTTTCGGTCTACACGAGCGGCACCGGGCAGTATCGCTTCCCGGAGATCGATGCCGCCGATTACCGACTCGAAGCGCGTCGGATCGGTCATCGTTCTTCGTCTGCGGCGGCGTCGACGGTAGACGGCTCGGTCGTCGTAGACTTCGTTCTGGAGCCGACCGCCGACATTAGTGACCAGCTTCCTGCCTCGTACTTCTACGATCTCCTCGAGTGGCCGAACGAGCGCGTGCGCGGAGACTTCTCGCGCGCCTGCGCCAACTGTCACCAGATCGGCAACTCGATGTGGCGCAAAGACTGGAGCGAAGAGGAGTGGCAAGAAGTCATCGATCGAATGATCGGTTACGGCGGCGTGCCGTTCTTCGACGAGACGCGCCCGCTCCTGCTTCCGACGATTCTAAGAGCCTTTGGGCGCGACGCGCCGGCGCCGACGTTCGCTCTGCCGCCGCCGCCCACCGGGGATGCGACTCGCGTCGTCGTCCGCGAGTGGGAACTGGATCCGGAAGGCATGCCGGGGTGTCATGACCTCGAGCTGGCGGAGGATGGTCGGGTCTTTACCGTCGGTGGGATGTACTCGCTCGATCCCGCGACCGGGGAACGGGGACGGCATCCGATCCAGGGAGGTGGGCACTCGGTCGAACGCGCTCCCGACGGTGCGATGTGGATCACCGCGCCCGGCCCCGAGCAGCTCATCCGGTTCGATGTGGAGACCGGCGAGACCACGCACTTCGACCAACCGAAGATCGGCGAGGACTTGGGTTCGTATCCCCACACGCTGCGCTTCGATGCGTCCGGGCGCATCTGGTATTCGCTGACGCGCTCGAACCACGTCGCGCGGTTCGATCCCGCGAACGAGGAGTTCGCCTACTACCGCCTGCCTGACGCCGATCCCGCCGTCAGCGGCGTCCCGATCCCGGTGGCGTACGGCTGTGACGTCGCACCGGACCAGACGGTGTGGTTTTCGCAGTTGTTCGGGCACCAGATCGGCCGGATCGATCCCGACACCGGTGACGTGAAGTTCTGGCGGCCGCCGTTCGACGGGCCGCGGCGCTTGCGCGTGGGTCCAGACAACATCGTTTGGGTGCCCGGATACGGAGCGTCCGTGCTCGGGCGCTTTGATCCCGCGGACGAGTCGTGGCGGGTGTTCCCGCTGCCGGCCCAACCGGGGCGCGGCGAGCTCCCGTACGCGATCGCCGTGAATCACGAGACGGGTGATGTCTGGATCACGGGATCGAACTCCGACACCCTCATCCGGTTCCGGCCGGCGACCGAGGAGTTCACGTCGTTTCACCTACCGACGCCGGTCGATTTCACCCGCGAGATCGAGTTCGACGACGACGGGAACATCTGGACCTGCACATCCAGTGGAGAGATCTCCGATGATCGGCCCGGCACGGGGAGGCTGCTGGAGCTCCAGCTGCTCGATCGGGTCGGCTCGTGCGGCGACGGTGCGATCCAACTCGGTGAGGAGTGCGACGACGGCAACGCGTTCGGTTGCGACGGCTGTGCCGCGGACTGCCGGATCGAGACCGGTTGCGGTGATGGATCCCTCTGCGGCGCCGAGCAGTGTGACGACGGCAATCTAGCGAGCTGCGACGGCTGCTCCGCGACCTGTGAGGTCGAAGCCGGTTTTTGGTGCGGTGACGGCGTGACGAACGCCACGTGCGGTGAAGAGTGCGACCCCGCCGGGGAGCTCTGTACGCGTGACTGCCGTGTTCGCCCAGGCTGCGGTGACGGAATCCTCGATGACGGTGAGGAGTGCGACGACGCGAATCTTGGGAGCTGCGATGGTTGTTCGGAGGCCTGCATGCTCGAGACCGGGTGCGGCGACGGGACTCCGTGTGCGCCGGAAGAGTGCGACGATGGGAACGCGTTCGACTGCGACGGTTGCAATGCGATGTGTCGGGTCGAGCCGGGTGGCGTGTGTGGCGACGGGCTCGTCGATCCGGTCTGCGGCGAGGAATGCGATCCGCCCGGCTCTGGTTGCTCGTTCAGTTGCACCGTCGGCGCCTCATTGCCGCTCGGAACCCGGCACCTGACGTTTGGTGGCACCTTCCATACGTCCGCGCTTGGCATCGAGACGGCTCTCGGCGAGTTGGACGGTGTATTCGATCTCTTCGCGGGGGCGCCGGATGCCGAGGGTCGCGCTTCGATCGGCCTCGAAGGGCCGGCGCACTACTCGGCGCCGATTCTCGGTGGAAGCTTCGGGCGCTACTGCATCCGGGTCGACTCCTGCACGGGATGGATTGATTGCGATGGCGGGAGCGCAGTCGACGTCACTGTGATTCAGGACAGCCAGGGGCCGGGCCTTCAGGGTGAGCCCGTGCGCATCACGACCGGGCTGGGTGGGGATGGCGGGTCGGGTGCGGTCCAACTCCGCTGTGTTCAAGCCTTCGCGCAGATCCAGCCGGGCGAAGGCGATGACTGTACGACCGCGGAGTACCCGGAGGCGGGAGAGGTCGTGTACACGACCGGCACCACCCAGGCATATTTCGAGAACGCTGCGCCGAAGATCGGCGCGGGCGCAATCGGCGCGACCGGTACGAACTTCGCGTGTGAGACCTGGGGTCACGAGGACGGAGAGGGCGTGCTGGCGGCGAGCTTCCTCGCAGAGGAGGATCGCCAGGCCGGCGATGTTGCGAACGTGAATCTCGTCGACGACTGAGCGGGCGTCGGTCGTGTCTGGTCTGCACTCGTGGCAGGAGTGCGGGCATGAGAAGTGTTTTCGGCCTCGCCTTCGTCTTGGGTCTCTCGTTGTTCGCCGCGGATGCGGTCGGAGAGCCGGAGGCCGATCGCTCCGCCTGGGTGGGCGGTTGGAGTCTCGACAAGGCGAAGTCCCCCCCCCGACGAGATTCTCGGGGCGATGGAAGCGCCTTGGTACATGCGGTCGCTCGCAATGGCGACCAATACGCCGCTGGGTTCGCGCACCCAGACCCTCCGCGCGGACGGCAAGGACTACCCGGGAACCTACCAGCTCGATCGCAAGTTGGAGCAGAGCAGTCAGTCGGAGAAGAACCACCACTTCGTCGTCGATCGCACGACCAAACTGCCCAGCGGGAAGCAGGCGACGGTCCGCTCCGACTGGAACGTGCACAGCGACACCCTGACCAACGAAACGAAGGTTGAGGTCGCCGGCAGCTCGCCGTTGGAGATAGGCCGCGTTTTCGAGCGAACCCCGAAGGACTAGGGTACTAGCGGAACGCCGGCATCACTTCGGCGGCGAACAACTCGAGGGCTTCGAGGCTCGGCGTGCGGCCGAAGCTGAGCATCAGCGTGGTCGCGCCCATGTCGATCGTTTTCTGAATGCGTTCGATGCACTGCGCGGGGCGACCGGCGATGATGAGGTCGTCGCCGCCCGACAGGAAGGGGAGCTCGGCGCAGACGCGCTCGGTAGCAACGCGGGCTTCGGTCTCGGTTTCGCCGATCGCGGCGAGGAGTTGCTGTGAGATCTCGATCTCGCCCGGGTCTCGCTTGAGGGTCTCGCAGTGCTTGTGCAGGACGCCGATCTTGCGGGTCAGCAGGCTGTGAGCCCAGCCCATGTTGTTCCAGATGTCCGCGTGCTCGGCGACGATCTTGAGCAGCACCTTCTCACCGGAACCTCCGACGAGGATCGGCGGGTGTGGGTCCTGGACCGGGCGGGGCCGGCAGTACGCGTCTTCGACGTGGAACTGCTCGCCGAAGAAGCTCACCGGCTCCTCGGTCCAGAGCTTCTTGATGACGTCGAGCGCTTCCTCGAGCTGGTGCAGTCGCGTGCCGATCGACGGGAACGAGAGGCCGTAGCTCTTGAACTCCTCTTCGTTCCAGCCGGCGCCGAGCCCGAGCGTGAAGCGCCCGTGGGAGGCGTGATCGAGCGTGGCGGCCATCTTCGCGAGAAGCGGGGGGTGGCGGAAACCGACGCAGAGCACTTGGTGACCGAGACGAATCCGTTCCGTGGCCGACGCCAGGGCGGCCATCGCGGTCCAGCCTTCGAAGATGGGGACCGATGCGTCCGGGATACCGACGAAGTGGTCGATCGCCCAGAGAGAGTCGAAGCCCAGCCGCTCGGCGTTTTGGGCGAACTCGACGACGTCGTCCCAGGAACTGCGGACCTGCGCCAGCGAGACGCCGAACCGAATTGGACGTTTGAAGGTACTCATGAAGTCGTCGTCGGCCTAGTGGTCGTGGTCGTGATCGTGCCCGTGATGGTCGTGATCGTCCTCTGCGTCGGGCGGGTCGAGGGGGACGTCCTGCAACGGAGCCGCACGGAGGATTTCTGCAACGCTCGAGAATGCTTTTTGGAGGGTGTCGAGCCGGGCGGCCAGCCCACCGAGCCTGCGGGCGAGGAGTTCTTCGTACTCGTTCACCGCGACCTTGAGGGGCTCGGTCGCCCCGTTCTTGATCTCGCCGGAAGTCTCGAGGTTCTCGTTGATCTTGTCGGCGAGGCCATCGAGCTTCTCACCGACGGTCTCGTTCAGTCGTGAGCCGACGTGCTCGGCCCACAGGGCCTGGAAGGCGTGTGTCGCGGGCACTTCCCGGCGCAGTCCGGAGCTGAGCTGGTAGAGGCGCGAGCTGATGGCCTGGACCGTGTTCAGACCGCGGCGCGAATGGAAGGCATTGAGGCGGCACAGCTGATCGCGCAGCTTTGCGGCTGGGGCCCCGTCCGCGAGCACCGTGAGGCATTGCTCGAATTCTTCCATCGTCAGGTTCGCCATCTTGGGTAGGTCTCCTCCCAGGGGCACGGGGCCCCCAAATCGAGACGGCAGCATACGGACCGCGGCGGGGACACGCCACTCCCCCGCGAGGCCGAAAACCGGGGCGCCTAAGGCTCCGTCCCCGAAAAAAGAGACGATTCGCGGTGCTGACCGTTCTCTCGCTCCTGTTGTCGATGCTCGTCCAGGCCCCCGAAGGGGGCGATGTGCCGGGTCGGAAGCCGGTTTGGCGAGCCCGCCACATCTATCACCTCACGAAGTTCGTCGAGCGCGACGACGGCATCGGCTTCGCCGTGAATCCCGCGTTGGCGGAGGAAGCGGGCCTCAAGGTCTTCCCCCGGCTGTTGCGGCTCGCCGACGTCGGCCGCCCTCCATACGCGGGAAGCTGATCCAGATCATGACGTTTACGAGTCGTGGCGTCCGACAACGAGCGTCTGAGGTCGCTCCTCGACTAGCCGTTCATCTCGTAGGCGCCCGAGAGCGGCGCGACGTGATTCTGCCAGACCCGATCGTACCGCGCGGAGTCCACGACGGGTTTGCGCATGATGTCGCGGCACCCGTCCATCTGCCGGTCGGTGCTGCTCGGTTTGCTGAAGAGCTGGAGTGCGAATTTCGACATGTCGCGCACCATGAAGTCGAAGATCTGGTCGAGCAGGTCATCGTCGAGCTCGTAGCGCGGGGCGTTCTCGAGGAGGAGCTGGGCGTAGACGACGAGCGCGAACATCTCGCCCATCGACAGCAGGAAGTCGACGTCCCGCATCTGCTCTGGGCCCGGAGGTGCATCTTCGAGCATGCTGCGGAAGACCTCCGTCTGCTCGAAGAACAGGTTCACGTTCGGGAGCGAGCACCCCTCGAAAGCCTTGCGGTAATCGCTGAACTGAATCTGCGAGAGGCCCTTCGTGCTTCCCTGGTTGAATAGGAAGTCGTCGTTCCGTTCGTGGTTCTGGGTTTCGATCTCGGGATACTCCTTCGGGTCGAAAAAGAAGTTTGGCATGAACTTCACGATGAGGGCGATGTTCACGTGCACCGTGCCTTCGAGCTTCGGTAGGGCGCGGATGTCGATCGTGGCCTGCCCGAAGTACGTGTTCTTCTCGAAGCCCTTGGCGGCGATGGCGTCCCACAGGAGGTCGATCACCTGCTCGCCCTGCGTGGTGACCTTCATCTTCACCATCGGGTTGTACAGCAGGTAGCGGCGGTCCTCGGATGAGGCGGATCGCAAGTAGTCAGCGGCGCGAAGCGCGAAGAGCTTCATCGCGACGAGTCGGCTGTAGCCATCGACGAACATCTGCCGGACGTGCGCCATGTCGGTGACCGGGTTCCCGTACAGGACACGGTTGCTCGCATGCGTGATCGCCTCGTACAGCGAGTGCGTGCAAATTCCGATCGAGGCCCAGCCGAGATTGTACTTGCCGATGTTGACCGTGTTGAGCGCGGCGTTCCAGGCGTCTCGCCCGCGGTGGAGAATGTCGGCCTCGGTGACCGGGTAGTCCTTTAGTTCGAACTCAGAGACGTAGTTCTGGCTGGCGACGACGTTCTGGACGAGTTCGTAGTTCTTGTGCTTCGGGTCCGACGCGAAGAAGACGTATTCGTCTTTGTCCGCGAAGCGGCCGAACGTCGAGACGATCGCGGCTTTGTTGCCGTTTCCGATGTAGTACTTGCGCCCGTTCGCCCGCCAGCCGTCTCCATCGGCGGAGAGGACCATGTCGGTCGAGTAAATGTCGGCGCCGTGGGTCCGCTCGGAGAGACCGAACGCGAAGATCCCGCCCTCTTCGAGGGCCTTCGCGGCGCGCTGACGGAGCTCTTTGTTCGGTGTCATCCACAGGGGCCCGAGGCCGAGGACCGAGACCTGCCAGGTGTACCAGTACTGGAGACCGTAGAAGCCGAGGATTTCGGCGAACTCGCAGTTCCGCCACGTGTCCCAGCGGCCGTCCTCGGCGCCTTCACCGGCGGGGGTGCACATCGTCGCGAAAATCCGGTTCTCGGCGATGAACGAAAGGAAGTCGGCGTACCAGACGCGGTCGTAGTAGTCCTCGAGGAGACGGGCTTTGCCCTTGTGCTCGAAGAACGAGACGGTCTGCCGCATGACTTCGGCTGACCGTGCGTCGGGGTAGCGGTCCTTCAGGTCTCTCGGGTTCAGGAGGATCATCCCGAATCTTTACAACGAACGAGAGCGGAGGGGGAGAGACTGATCGTCAGAAGTTGATGGGCGGCCGGGCGAGGAAAATCGGAGAGGACCAGGCACGCTCGCCGGCGTCGGCGAGGCAGTCGTCCTGGTACGCGGTGGGAGGGCCGCCGAAGCAGGGGCGGACCTCGCGGCACGGGCCGTCTGACCTGTCTTCGCAGCGGAGTTGGGCACCGTTCACGGTGGGGGTCGGCTCCTGGATCGCGCGGACGTAGTACGTGGTGTCCCGACCGACGGTCTCGAACTCCTCGTCGGTGAAGCGCACGCGGCAGCCGTCCGGATCGTCGGGGCAGGAGAAGACGCGCCAGGGGTCCTCGATCAGGTTCTCGAGCGGTTCGCCTTCCCGGATCTGGGGGCGGATTCGTACGACTTCGATGCGGTCGATGCGGTGCCGCTCGTCGGAGGGCCGGTAGCACTCGCCGCGGCAGAGATGTTCGATCCGCTCCGGTCCGAGCGCGGCGATGGCATCGGGCGGGCATCCCGACTGTTGCCCGGGCGCACCGACCGCGCGGACCTCGAAGGTCGGGCTCGACGTGCGCTCGACCGACGCGCCCATGACGGCACCCGGTTCTTCTCCGGCGGGGAGGAGGTCAAACCACAGAAGCTGACGTCCGCCGCTCGTGCCGTAGACTTCCTTGCGCTCGAGTGCGTCCCAGATCGCTTCGCGGCTCCGACCGTCACTGTGCACGGCGACGAGTCCGCCGAGACCGAAGTAGGAGGCGAACCGTTCAAAGTAGGGCGTCGCCGGGATGCTCTCGATCTTCCGCGCGCGCGGTTCCGGATTCGGCGGGGGCCACGGCGGCGCGAGTTGCCCGAGGCCGGCGTCGGTCATCTCGCGTCGATTGATCTCCTTGTAGCCGGTTCCGGGTCGAGCGGTGTGGTTGTCGCTCGACGCGAGCAACCCGAACCGAAACCGCTTCGGCGGACCCGGCCCGGAGAAGTCGCTGATCGCGAGCGCGTACTGGGTGGAGCCACCGGGGCGATGGTTGTAGGCGGGCATGTAGCAATCGGTGCACTGTCCCGCGTCGAGCCAATCTTCGACCGTGCTGCCCGGCACGACGTGGTGCCCGGCGTCGCCGGCTTCGACGTGAAGCGCCCGCGCCTCGGCGGCACGCGTCTCGCACTCCTCGTCGCTCTCCCCCGCTCTCGAGCAGCGCTCGCGGATGATCTCGCCCGCGCGCCAGCATTCCGGAGTGTAGCCGCGCGAGGGTGGGGGACAGCGGAGCTCACCGTTCTCGTCGATCTCGAGGGCGCGCCAGTTCCGATACTCCTCGGAGTTGCCGTGGCCGGAGAACACCTCGACCAGGTATTCGTGTTTCTCGGGGTTGGTGTGCGCGCGGAGCTGCTTGTCCCAACTGGACAGGGGTGGCGTGTAGAAACCCCAACTGTTGCCGTGTGGAATCACGACGTACGGGAATCCCCAGTCGTCGAGCTTCTCGAACAACTCGCCCGGCGTCGGAGCGCTCTCCTGGCAGTCCGGCGGGAGATCGCGGGTCGGAACGCCCCGGGGGCAGGTCTCCAACTTGTCCCGGTCCTGGAGGAAGCGCGCAAAGTCCAGGTAGCGCTGTCGCTCGCCGCCGGGCGCGGTGGTGATCAGGAGAAGCCGCAGCGGGAGCGTGTACGGATTGAACTCGGTCGGAAACAGCGTCTCCCGTGAGCTGATCGGGCGCATGGGGACGGCGTCGCTCGCCGTGTCGCGCAGCACGACGTTCTTGTGCCCGTAGTGCTCCTCGGGGGTAGGGCCGATCTGGGTCCACTCCCAGCCGAGGAAGCTCACGAGGTCCGGGGATGTCTCCTCTCCGGAGACGGCGTTGCACTGCTCGATGACGCTCTTGGTTTCCTGCCACTGCTTCGGCGTCAGACCTTCGGCGTGGTCATTGATCGACCAGAAGTCGAGAGCGGCGCAGTGGCGGGCGAAGTCGCAGGCGTCGGCCGGTGGGTGGGCGCCCTCGCCCTGGTACATCGGTAGACTGATCGAGTACGCGTCGAACGAGAACGTCGTGTGGACGTGGAGGTCGCCGAAGAGGATCTGCTTCGGTGCGTCGGTTCCGATCGCGCGAGCCGCCTGCCCCTCGGTCTCGATGCGCGCACGCACGATGTCGGCGGGACGCGCCGAGCGGGCGACCTCACCCGCCTCCTGCGGTGTTCCGAACCAGCCGCGACCGGCCATCGTGCCGACGATCGCCAGGAGCGCAACGAGGAGGGAGAGTCGCTTCAGCCCGCGGCGCATGTCTTAGGGGGCTTTCCCGTCGGCCGGAACTCCCAGGTCGAGTGCGACCTTACAGTGCTGCGTCCACTCGTAGACCGAGCCGGTCATCCCGCCGACCCGCATGATGAGGAGCTCGCGGAGGTGCGCGCCCACCTTGGAATCGAGCAGCAACGCGATCAGCAGGTCGTGCACCTGTTTGGCGACCTTGGGGTGGCGCAGCAGCACCCGGAAGATCGAGAGCTTGGCCATGTACTCGCTGACGCCGACCGCCCCGCCGGCCTCGATGGACTCCCCGATCGACAGCAGGGGAATGCGCGGCTTGCCCATGGCGGTAGTATTGCTATGCCCGGGAAATTCAGTCCAGGCGCGGAGACGGGGACTGGTTCGCCCGACAGTTCCTCGAGGTCTCAGCCGTTGGCGCGTCGCTGGGCGGGAGTGGTTCGTTCCCGTGCGGCCTGGCCAGGCGTCGCGGACTTCGCGCTGGGGGCTGGTTTCCCGATCGCCGCGCGTCCGTCGAAGAAGGCGCCGGCGTGCACGACGAGGTTCTTTGCCTCGATGTTGCCGAGCAGGCGGGCCGTCGCTTCGAGTTCCACGGTTCCGCTGCGGATCACGTCGCCGCGCATCGTGCCTGCGAGCACCATGTGTTGCGCACTGACGGTCGCGTGGAGCTCGGCTTTCTCGCCGATCAGCAGCAGCTTCTCGGCTCGGACCTCGCCCTTCAACTTCCCGTCGATGCGCGCATCGCCGGGGAAGTGGATGCGACCGGAGATCGAAACACCGGCTTCGATCTGGTGCCGGAAGCGCTGTTCCCGATTTGGTTTGCCGGGGGCCGCGGCGACCGCGGTGCGCTCCAGGTCCGGCACGGAATCGACCTTAGTTCTGGCCGATTTCCTTGATGCGTGCCGCGCGGCCGGAAAGTTCGCGGAGGTAGTACAACTTCGCGCGACGCACCTTGCCGCGCGTCATGACTTCGATCTTGTCGATGCGCGGAGAGTGCACCGGGAAGGTACGCTCGACGCCCACGGAGTACGACACCTTGCGGACGGTGAACGTCTCGCGGATGCTGCCGTGCTTGCGGCGGATGCAGACGCCTTCGAAGACCTGAATACGCTCTTTCTCGCCCTCGACGACCTTGACGTGAACGCGCAGCGTGTCACCCGCCTTGAAGTCGGGGATGTCGCTACGAAGCTGTTCCGTCTCGATTGCATTGATGATGTCGCCGGCGGCCATGAGTACTCTCCCTGTGAATCCGACAGTACCGGCTCCGGGGAGCCGTTGTCGTCCCGTCCCTTTAACGGTTTCGGTCCGCGAACGCACAGACGGGCTAGGAAGTGCTCGGGGTTGGGAAAATTCGTAGTAAAAACAACATTATTTGGACCCGGCGGCCCGTTGGGGCCGGTCCCCCAGGGGGGTCCCCTCTGAGGCCGGCCCCGAAGTCGACTCAGCCGGCAGCCGCGGCTGCCTTGGCGCCGCGATCCTCCTCGATCAGCTTCTTGAACGAGGGGCGGCCGTGGATCCGCCTGACGTATGTGGCGAGCTTCGGCCAGCGCTTCGGTGATCTTGGCCTGGTCGCTCTCACGCTTGAACAAGATCGGGCCGAGCACGCGCTCCCGGAAGACGGCGGCCGTGCCGCTCACGATCCCAGTGTCGGCGAACTCTTCGATCCAGATCGCGCGGACCTTGCGAACGGACGGGGACAGGTCAACACCGGTTGCTTTGAGAGCCATCGGTTTCGCCCTTGCATCATGTGCCGCTTTCCAGACTGAACTGGAAGAGGCGGGGTAGATCCTCGAGCGCAGACATGTCGCCCGAGAACTTGGCGCCTTGCTCCTCTGCCGTGGGGACAGGGAGTAGGCCGCTCATGAGTCCCATCATCGTTTGAGGCGGAGCTTCTATGGTGAGGTCGACCGGCAATGCGTCCGACACGATGTGTGTGCCGCGCTCGCCGCCTTCGAGTCGAACCGTCGCGCTGTTGCCGGCCGCCGAGGTCGACACGAGTTCCAGGCGGCGCTTGGGCGACTCTACCTTCGAGGCGAGGGCTTCGACGCCGATCTTGATCCAGTCGGGCTCCATGTGGTCGCCCTCGATGGCAGGAAGCAGCCAGCGTAGCCCCCACCGCGTGAGGTCGAGGAGGATCGGGCGGAGGGCCTCGCCGTGCTCGGTGAGTGCGTACAGCTTCGCGGGCGTCGGAGGCCCGAGCTCGCAGCGTTCGACGACACCGTGCTGTTCCAGACGGTCGAGACGCTCGGTCAGGACGCTCGGGCTCACCCCGGGCAGGCGCCGTTTGAGGTCCGCGAAGCGCTGGGGACCGCAGATCAGCTCCCGCACGACGAGCAGGGTCCACCGTTGTCCGAGGATCTCGGTTGCCCGGGCGAGGGGGCAAAATTGGGCGTATCGGAACGAGTCCACCGAATGGTCGTACGCTGGGAAATATTAAAATCAAAGTGAGAGATTCGAAAAATGTACTTCTAGAGTTTTCTCCTGGGTTCCGGTCCAGTAGGTTCACCGCTCGTGGCCCGCCGACATCCGAGTCTGATCCCGCTTTCCCACGATCACCGTGAGGCGCTGGGGCTCGTCTTTCGCCTGCACAACCCCGCCCCGCCCGGCCGGGTGACAGCGATGACGCCGGTGAGCACCGCTGCCAGTCGGGCCACGGAGACGATCGAGTTCTTCAGCCGTCACCTCGAAACCCACTTCCGGGCGGAGGAGGAGGCGCTGTTTCCGTTTTTGGTTGCGCGAGCCGAGCTCGATGACGCGTCGGGCTCTCTGGTCGAGCGGCTGATCGGCGAGCACCGGCGGCTCGGCGAGCTGCGCGACGCGATCGAGGCGGCGGCGCGCGGAGCCGGCGAGCTCGAGGAGGCGCTGGTGGCCTTCGGGGATCTCCTCGAGACGCACGTCCGCACGGAGGAGCGCGAGCTGTTCGCGCGTTTTCCGGCGGATCTTCCTGAGGATGAGGCCGGGCCGGTTGCCGCGGCGATTCGCGCCGCTCTCGGGCGCGACTGAACCACACGCGAGAACGTTTCATCCTCGCTGCTGTCGGACGAACAGAAGAGCGAGCTTCCGTTCCCACTCTGGGATGCCCCGCCGCGACTTCCTGCGCACCGCGGCCGGAACCGCCGCCGCATTCATGGTGCTCAATACGGTCAACGGACTGTCGAGCACGGGGAGTGCCGCGCCGCTGCCCGTGAGCGGTCAGCAGTGTGACGACCCCGAAGCGGCCGGCGAGCTCTTCTCTGCCGAGTACTTCGTGATGGACGTACAACTCCACTCTGTGGACCTCGACGACTTCCAGCGGTTGCTGGCGCACGGGGTGGGGCGGAATACGCAGTTGGTTTGAGGGATGGCGTGCGGCGGCTCAGGTGCGTCGTGAGACGAGGAGCGTGACCTTCTGGGTGAGGACCGCGGTACCGTCTTCGCGTTCGAGTCGGTCGTCGAGGACGACGATGCCGCGATCCGGTTTGGTCTTGGAGGCGCGCTTCTCTACGCACGTTGTGACGTAGCGCAGTGGCTCGTCGGGGTAGGCCGGAGCGGGTAGCCGGAGCTCGTCCTTCCCGAGCATGCCGAGGACCGCAATGGGGTCGGTCATGTCGAAGAAGAGCCGGGTGCAGATCGCGAAGAGGTGCAGTGAGCAAAGGGTGAGTCGACCGTAGAGCGACGTGGCCGCCGCGCCCTCGTCGACGTGATAGCCCTGCGGCTCCCAACGCGTCGCGAGTCCGACTGCCTCGCTGCGGGGCGGGGTGTAGCAGCCGACCAGAATGCTCTGGTCGGCAACGAGGTCGTCGAAGTATCGTGGCATGGGTTCCTAGGCTCCTCGCCCCGCGTTCCACCGCGGCGGGTGTCGCCAGTTGGCAGTGCCCACTATGCCAGTCGGAAGCGAAGCTCAACGGAAAGCTCCGGCAGGCGAACGTCGGCGCTGGAGGGCAGGAAAGCACGAACGCGCGAGTCGTCCGCGGACACGGACGGGCGTGGCTCGTCGAGAGACGCGAACGTCGCTCCCCGCCCTACGCCCGCTGCCAGCGCCCTTCGGGGAGCTCCCGAACGCGTCCCGAGGCGACGAGTCGCTCGAGGTGTTGTTCGGCGGATCGTTTCTCCACCGAGTCGGCGAATGAGACGGCGTCGACCGGCCGGTACACGAATCGGTGCTTAACGATGTCGTCCATGTCGTGTGGCTCGGCGAGGTAGTCGAGGAGCCGGCCTTCGCGGTCGGCGATCATCGCCTCGAACTTGTCGAGTCGGGCCAGGAACGCGTCCCGGCCTTTGAGGACGCCGATGTGATGGAACGTCGCGTACCAATCGGCCTCGATCTCGCGAACGCGCGCGAGGGAGTTCTCGAAGTCGACGAGGTTCGACCAGGCATCACCGTAGTAGGGGCCGAAGCTCGTGAGTTCGATGTCGGCGAGATAGATCAGTCGGCGCGGCCTGCCGGCGTCGGTCCACTCGATCTCGAAGCAGCAGTGGCCGCGGGTGTGACCGGGGGTATGCAGGACGCGGATCGTCACGCCGCCGAGGTCGAAGGTGTCTCCCTCGACATACGTCTGTGGGTCGTCGCGCGTGACGAAGTGGAACTGGTCGACGAGCACTCCTCGAAACGGCGCCTCGATCCACGCGGGAAACCCGTAGATCGCGAGCATCGCGTCGAGCGATTTGATGCCGGGCGCGTCGAGTTCGTGGAAGTGCCACGGGACGTCGGGGAAGAGGTGATTCCCGGCCACGTGGTCTTCGTGGCAGTGGCTGTTCAGGACCCGAGCGACGCGGGGAAGCGGCCCCTCACGGCCGAGGAGGCCGAGGCTCGGATCGATGATTACGGTCTCGCGATTGCCCTCGACGAGAAGGCTGTTGCCTTCCGGGTAGCGGCCCTTTGCGGGGCCCTCGAGGAGCGTGACGGGGCCGAATAGCGGATCGCTCGCTAGAGTGCTGGCGCTCATCGATTCGAGCGTATCGATTCGGTCGGACTTTGGCGACGGGCGCCGTCCCCCTCGATCCGAAGGGAGCGGCGCCCGTCGTTCCTCAGGTAGGCGGCCATGAGTGCTTCCTTCCTCGCGCAGGCGTCTCGGGCCCGCGGTGCGGCCCCACCCAAGGGGCGCCGTTGGTTCTCAAACAACTACTATTAGTTCAGCTATCTTAAACCTATAGACTATTCCGGGTGTCCGCGGGGGCCGGGTTCGTTATTCACCAAGGCGGTGCGAAGCGGGCTCGAGCGAACTTTGCAGGACCTTGGATCCCTCCCCGCGGACCCGCCCCATCCCCTCGAGCCCATCGGCATCGAGTCCCTCTATGAGGCCCCTCGTTCGTCGATCCATCCCGACTCCGAGCTCGGCTGGTTGCGGCGCCTCTGGCCCGTCGTTGCCGGGCATCGCGGGATCTTCCTGATCGCTCTCGGATCGTCGGTCGTGAGCCTGATGTGCGGGGTCGCGGTCCCGCGCGTGATGATGGCGGCGATCGATCAGGCCCTGACGTCACGGACGATGCCTCTCGAGGGCTTCGTGCTCGCGATCGCGCTTCTCGGGCTCGCCCGTGGGGGCGCGGGGTTCATCAGTCGCTTCTGGCTGTTCCGCGTCGCGTACGCGATCGAGAACGATTTGCGGGTGACGCTGTACGAGCACCTGAGCCGGCTCTCGTTCTCCTTCTACGATCGGGTTCAGTCGGGACAGATCATCTCGCGCGCGAACTCAGACATCCGAACGGTTCAGATGTTTCTGACGTTCGGGCCGCTCATCTGCCTGACGATCTTCTCCTTCGTCGCGGCGATCGGCCTGATGGCGTCGATCAGCCTGCCTCTCACGATCGTTGCGATTCTTCCGCTCCCGTTCGTCGGCCTGCTCGGCGCGCGTCTCGGACGGCTCACCTTTCCGATCTCCTGGATCGTACAGGCGCGAATGGCGGACATCGCGACCACCGTTGAAGAGAACCTCTCGGGTGTCCGGGTCGTGAAGGCGTTTTCCGGCGAACGCGGGCAGATCGAAGCGATTTCGACGGCCGCTCGGAAGCTTCAGTGGATCAGCGTGCGGCAGGCGGAGGTTCAGGCGGCGCATGCGCCGGTCATCGAAGCTATGCCACGCGTCGGCATGGCAATGGTTTTGCTCGTCGGCGGGTGGCTCACGATCGAGGGGCGCCTCACAATCGGGGCGATAGTCGCGTTCACGACCTACGTCGTCATGTTGCAGGCGCCGTTCCGCATGTTCGGCTTCTTCCTGATGATGGTGCAGCGAGCGGCCGCTTCGGCCCTGCGCATCTACGAGGTTCTCGACGAGAAGCCGGAGATCGAGGAGCGGGCCGACGCGGAAGATCTGGTCGATCCGCAGGGCGAGGTGCTCTTCCAGAACGTCACGTTCGGATACGGAGAGAACGCTTCGGTGCTGTCGGGCTTCGATCTCGCGGTGCCGCCGGGACAGACCGTCGCCGTCGTGGGTCGAACCGGGTGTGGGAAGTCCACGGTCGCGCGGCTCCTCGCGCGCTACTACGACGTCGACGGCGGCGCCGTTCGTATCGACGGGCACGACGTCCGCGACCTGCGGCTCGCGAGTGTGCGGGCACATGTCGGCATCATTCCGGATGAGCCCTTTCTCTTTACGAGTTCGATCCGCGACAACATCGCGTACGCGCGGCCCGATGCCGCCGAAAAGGACGTCATCGCCGCGGCCGTCGCGGCCGACGCCGCCGAGTTCATCGAGAAGTTGCCTGACGCCTACGAGACCGTCATCGGCGAGCGAGGCTACGACCTTTCGGGTGGCCAGCGACAGCGCATCTCGATAGCGCGATCCCTACTCGCGAACCCGCGGGTCTTGATCCTGGACGACGCGACGAGCGCAGTCGACGTGCATGTCGAACAGACGATTCACGATGCGCTCGAGGCGCTCCTCGAGGGTCGAACGACGATCGTGATCGCCCATCGCCTCTCGACGATTGCGCTCGCCGATCGCGTCGTTCTTCTCGAGGAGGGCCGGATCGTGGCCGACGGTACGCACGCGGATCTGATGCGGACGGAACCCCGGTACGCCGAGGTCCTCGCGCACTTCGGTGATGCCGAGGCGGCGAGCGAAGACGCAGAGGTGGCGCCGTGACGTTCGGCGGCGGTGGGTTCGCGGGGCCCCTCTTCGGGGGCCTCGGCGGGCAGGGTGGACAGAACCTGCCGTTCGCCGGCGTTCCGACCGAGCTTCAGGAGCGGGTGGACGAGATCCTCGCGGGCGAGCCGGAGCTCGTGCACGAGGAGGTGGAGTTCCGTCACGGAGAGTACGATCGACGCCCCTTCACGTTGGGCAGATTCCTCGCTCCTCACTGGATCGCCCTCCTCGGTGCCCTGGGACTGGTCGTGCTCGAGACGCTGGCTCTCCAGTCGGGCCCGCTGCTGACCAAGGTCGCAATCGACTCGGGAATTAGGGGGGCGAGCACGCGAGTCCTTCTGGGCGTGGCGGCCCTGTACCTCGTGACGATCGGTCTTTCGATTGTGGTCAGCCGCGTTCGGATCGTGGTCACGGCGCGCGTCGGCGCCGATCTCATGGTCCGGCTTCGCGTGCGGATCTTCGCGCATCTTCAGAGGCTCTCGCTCGGTTTCTTCACCGAAGAGAAGAGCGGCGTTTTGTTCAGCCGACAGACCAGCGACCCGGTTTCGCTTGCCGCGCTCTTCCAGGAGGGGCTCGTGCAGCTGGCGGTCCAGGCGCTGACGCTCACGATCGTGACGGCGCTTCTCATCGCCCTGAACCCGTGGCTGGCGATGGTGATGCTTTTCGCGGTCGTGCCGGCGATGCTGGGAATGACGCTCTGGTTCCGGGGCGCGTCAGGGCATCGCTATCTTACCGTTCGCGATCGCATCGCGGACGTCCTGGCGCATCTCCAAGAGAGCCTCGCCGGGGTTCGCATCGTGACGGCGTTCAACCGCCGGCGGCACAACGTGATCGAGCATCGAAACGTAGTCGGTGCGTACCGCGAGGCGAACGACGCGACGGCACAGGTGAACGCGATCTACGGGCCGGGGACCGAGATGGTTGGCATCCTCGGTCAGGCCCTGCTCTTCCTCATCGGTGGTCGCATGGTGCTGCAGGGGCAGCTGACCGTCGGCGATTTGGCGGCGTTCATCCTGTACCTCACCGCGTTTTTTGCGCCGATCCAGCAGCTCGTCCAGCTCTACACGATCTACCAGCAGGGGACCGCGGCCGTGGTGAAGCTCCGCGAGCTTCTGGCGGAGGAGCCGTCAGTTGCCGAGACCGTGGGTGCGGGGGTTCTGCCGACGATCCAAGGAGAGATCACTCTCGAGAACGTTTGGTTCTCCTACCAGCCGGGTACGCCGGTGCTTCGGGAGATCGATCTGCGCATCCATCCCGGCGAGACGTTCGCACTCGTGGGTGCGACGGGCTCCGGGAAGTCGACGATCGCCAAGCTGGTTGCGCGTTTCTACGACCCGGACTCGGGCGCGGTGCGGATCGACGGGCGCGACCTTCGCGAGGTGACGTTCGAGTCGCTTCGCACGCAGCTGGGCGTGGTGCCCCAGGAGGCCTTCCTCTTCGCAGGCTCGCTGCGAGACAACGTTGCGTTCGCGCGGCCGGACGCGAGCGACGAGGAAGTCGTCTCCGCCTGCCAGGCGGTTGGGATACAGGATCTGGTCGCTCGCCTACCGCACGGGATTCACACCCTGGTGCACGAACGCGGCGTCACCTTATCCGCCGGCGAGCGGCAGCTCCTGGCGCTCGCCCGCGCCTTCCTGGCCGAGCCTCGGGTTCTCGTCCTCGACGAGGCGACCTCGAACCTGGACCTGCGGTCCGAGGCCTTGATCGAGCACGCGCTCGACGTCGTGCTCGAGGGAAGGACGGCGCTCATCATCGCCCATCGCCTCGCAACGGCACGACGGGCGGACCGGATCGCGACCGTCCACGACGGAGAGATCGTCGAGGTCGGAACGCACGAAGAACTCGTCGCGAAGGGTGGACGCTACGCCGAGATGTTCGCGACCTGGTCGGCGCACTACTGAGCGCGAATCGCCGAGCAGCGGTAGCGGGGGTGACGCCCCCGTCCGGCGAGAAATGCGGGCTAGTTCACGCCCCACGTGATCGTGAAGCGTTGGGAGTCCGGATCGGCGGGGTTGTAGAGCCGCACGCCCTTCACTTCCACGATGTAGCGACCGCGCGCGACACACTAGGGGCTATCAGGCTGGCGGAAGACCTTGCGACTGAAGCGCAGGCTGCCGCTGGTGCCGGTCGATGGTCCGGGCGTTCTGAAAAATGGGAACAACTGCGCCGTCCGGGCATCAAGGACGCCGCAGACGTAGCCCGTTGCGTCATCCCAGGACAGGTAGATTCGGTTGATGTCCTGGCTGGTTGGGATCAGCGGGGAGCCGACCGGGAGGCAGTGCCCCCGAGTCGTACCCGGGGGGATCGCCACGTTCGTCACGCCTTAGGTGTTCTGGCCCGCGATCACGCGCTCGGTGAGGAAACCGTCTCGACAGCCAGGCTCTGAGTTGGTGCAGAGTCCCGTATCGAACTGGCATTGTTGGCTGCATCTCAGGATCTCGCCGCTGAAGCCGAGGCCCGCGCACGTCTGGCCGCCCAGGTCCCCGCCGTCGCATTGCTCGGGACCGCAACCGTGAACCTCGATGTTCATTCCATTGTTGGGAATCTGGCCGTTCGTGGTCGCTCCGATGGTGATGGACTCCTCGGAACTCACGCCGTTCAGTCCGATGGTGTCTCTGGTAGACGGAGCCGCCAGCAGGGTGCGGGTCTCGGTCTGTACGTCGTATCTTCCCTCGCGCGAGAGCTCGTTCGCGAAGCTCTGGAAGGCGTGGGGTATAGCCTATTCGTCGCCTTGGCCGGTGTGGACGGCCTCGGTGCGTCGCCTTCGCGTGAGGGACACATTGACCTGGTCCTGCCGGGCCATCCCGAACGGGCCGAGGCGCTTGCAAGCGAGCTGTCGGACGCCGCGCTCATGACGAAGTCCATCCTTCCTGCGGAGCTTTGCCGGCAGGTGCGGAGGCCCCGCGGCACGTCGCGCGACTGAGCACGGACGAGCCGCGCCCGAGTCGGCGGGATACGCTTGTTCTTACGCCCGTCCGGGTTTGACGTAGCGTGCTGCACGCGATAGCCGCCAAAGGGACCGGGTTGAATGTGGATGGCCCGAAAGGGGGGGGCATGGCGAGGTTGTTCGTGTGGATTGGGAGAAGGGTCGGTGCCGGTAGCGCGCTCACGATTATGATCTTGGCCGGAGCTACTCCGGCGAACGGAGCTGGGTTGCAGTTGCTCGAGGTGAGCCCGCGACTCACCGGTACCGCGTACTCCGGAACCGCAGCGTGGGGAGCGGATGCGTCGATGGCGTACTTCAATCCCGCGGGCTTGACGCTCCTGGAGGGCGGGAGCTTCGTCGCATCGGGCTACATCATCGACCTGGACCTCGAACTCACCGCCTCGAAGGCGACCACCTGGGGACAGAACATCCCGAGCGAATCCAACGTCGTCGATGGTGGGTCGGTCGTCGCGGTGCCGCAGTTCCACTTCGCGCAGCGGATCTCGGACGAGTGGGTCGGCTATCTGGGGGTGACGGTTCCGTTCGGCAACGACACGAACTATCCGGACGACGGCGTGACCCGATACGTCGGCACTCTTTCGGCTCTGCGCAGCATCAGTATCAACCCAGCCATCGCTTGGGAGCCCATCGAAGGTCTCTCGGTCGCGGCCGGGTTCAACGCGCAGGTCGTTCGCGCACGGATCAATCAGAAGCTCGCCGTGCCGACGCTCCCCATCATGCAGGCTTACGACATCAATTCCCGCATTTTCGCCGACGACTGGGCCTTCGGTTGGAACGTCGGAATACTCTACGAGATCACGAAGGAGGCGCGTGTCGGCGTCGCGTACCGATCGGCGATCCATCACACGCTGACAGGCTCGGTCGATCTCGACCTTCCCGAGGCTCCGGGCCTGACGCAGGGCGAGACCATCTCCGGGACGTCACGCATGGGAATCAGCGCGCCAGGTAGCCTGATCGCGTCCGGCTTCTGGACGCCGTTCGAGTGGATCGACGTCATGGCGGATTTTCAGTGGACGCAGTGGTCGATCTTTCAGCAGCTCTCGACGCAGCTCAAGGTGCCCGATCTTCCCCCGAGCCTTTCGCAGTTGGTCGGTGGGTCGACCATCAACGATGCCGTCTATGAGGGCTTCCGGGATGGGTACCGCGGTACGATCGGCGCGCAGATTCGACCCGCCGACGGGTGGACGGTGCGTATGGGGAGCGGATTCGACGGTTCTCCGGTGAACAACAATAACCGCACCCTGCGTTTGCCCGACGGGAATCGCGTCCTGCTGTCGTTCGGCTTCGGGTACGAGCTGTTGGACAACATGTTCTTCGACTTCGGCTGGAGTCACTTCTTCCTGTCCGACGGAACGATCGACGAGACGAACCAGACCGTCGACCAAAGTCAGATCGTCGCGACAATAGAGACGTCCGCGGACGTCTTCGGCGCGCAGTTCACTTACAACTGGAAGAACCTGCCTTGGCAGGATCTGCCGTTTTGAGAGGAGAGCACACGATGAACCTGCGTTCGATCTTGTCGGGGGCCCTTCTTTTCCTCGCGGCGTGTGGGGGCAGCTCGAACCCCGACGCGGGGAAGCCCGTCCCGAATTTCTATGACCCACCGAGCCCGTTGCCGGAGGCGGCGCCTGGATCGGTGATCCGAACCGGCGGTGTGCCGAACGCTCCGTCCGGCATTCGCGCGCAGCGGATCATGTACCACTCGCGAACGAACGAGGGCGTCGACATCGCGACGACCGGATTGCTCGTGATGCCCGGCGGCGATCCTCCGCCGGGTGGCTTTCCGCTCGTCGCGGCGGCACACGGCACGACCGGAATCGCTCGGATCTGCGCTCCGTCGATCCGTCCGTTCTCGGCCGTGAAGATCGCTTCGAGCGACTCGTTCTACGACTTCTTCTACAAGAGCTGGGTCGATGCGGGCTTTGCCGTTGTCGGTGCCGACTATCAGGGACAGGGCGCTCCGGGGCCGTACAGCTTCCTTGTCGGCCAGGTCGAGGGTCAGAATGTGTTGGACTCGGTGCGTGCGGCACAGCGGATCGGCGGGGGTCTAATCAGCGATCAGCTGATCCTCTACGGGCACTCCCAGGGTGGAAGCTCCGCCGGCTGGGCCGCGGAGATCGCTGCGGACTACGCTCCCGAGCTGAAATCCAGCGGTGTGATCCTCGGGGCACCAGCAGCGAGCCTTTACGATCTTCTCGAACTTGCGTATCGGGGCGGTCCGGGCGCGACCCTGCCCACCGAGGCGGTGGTGTTCCTCTACCTTGCGCTGCTCTCGTACCAGGACTCGTACGCCGAGCTCGAGGCCAACGACATTGTCACCGAACCGTACGGGACGGAAGGGCTCCCGGTCTTTCAGAACGTCTGCGCGATGACCGGCGGAGCGGCGATCGGCGTGAACCAGCTTCTGGATGCGCTCGGTCATTCACCCCGCCTGCCGTTCAACGTGATGGATTTCTTCATCGACTTCAATGACTACCCGCAGCCCTGGCTCGATGCGATCAACCTCAACTCGCTCGGAACCGAGTCGGTCGATACGCCCATGCTCATCGTTCAGGGTTGTAAGGACACCACCATCCCCATCTCGACGAACTTCACCTACTTCAACGACGTCCTGTGCCCGGCAGGCGAGACGGTGGAGTTTACGGCGTACCCGGGGCAGACCCACTCGGGTGTGGTCACGGCAGCCACGACGGAGATGATCGATTGGGCGCAGCGGAGGCTTCGTGGTGAGAGCGCCATCAGTAATTGTGCGATCCCGCCCTCCTGTCCGTGAGCGAGGGCTTGGGTCAGGCCGCTAGCTAGGTAGGTGCTTCGTGCACGCCGCGTAGTCGGTCCAGAAGGATTGCCGCGGCGGCCCGCACCGCGAGGTGGTTGTAGCTGCCGGGTCCGCGCAGGGGCTCGAGAAGCAGCTCGCAGTCAGCGACGATCCCCGGGGAGAGTCCGTAGCCCGTCCCGAGGAGGAGGAGGACCGGCGTGTCGCCGGTCTCGATGCGGCTGCGTATTTCGGGGAACGAGTTCGTGGCCCGGTCGTGCGTGCGGGCCGACGTCGCCACGAGGATCGGGCGCTGCGTCGTCGCCTCCTCGATGTGGGCGATGATGTGGTCCAGGTCCGGGACGATTTGAACGAGCTCCATTGCGAGTCGGCGCGACTCGTTCGACTTCGCGCCGTAGCCCTCCTGCCAGTGCCAGGCGACGCGGTCACAGAGTGCGCGAAGTCCCGTGCTGGGGTGTGCGACGAAGTAGCCGGCGATGTCGTACGTGCGTGCGGACCGGGCGATGTCGTGGATGTCGAGGTTCGTCACCGACGTCGTCACGATCGCGTCATCGCGATTCACGACGGGGTGGTGGAGGAGCGCCAGGTAGAGCGGCGCACTCACGAGGTCTTCTTCCCGCCCGGATCCTTCGTGAGGTCCGGTCGAATCCGCTCGGTCCTCTCGATCGACTGTTCTCGCCGCCACTTCTCGATTGCGGCGTGGTTGCCCGAGAGAAGGATTTCCGGGACGGCCTGGCCGCGGAAGGTCTCGGGCCGCGTGTATTGTGGATACTCGAGAAGGTCTTCGGCGAAGGACTCGCTCGTGAGCGACCCGGGGTTGCCCAAGACGCCGGGGATCAGTCGGGAGACGGCGTCGATCAGGACCAGCGCCCCGGCCTCGCCACCGGAGAGGACGTAGTCTCCGATGCACACTTCCTCGTCGATGTAGTCGTCGACGCGCTCGTCGACGCCTTCGTACCGACCGCACAGCAGGACGAGATGGGGGAGGGCGGCGAGTTCCTGGGCGCGCGCGTGGGTGAGGCGCGGTCCGCGAGCAGAGAGAAGGAGTCGTCGGGCGCCGGGCTTGGCGACGGCTTCCAGCGCAGCCACTAGGGGTTCGACCTTCATCACCATCCCGTGGCCACCGCCGTAGGGCGTATCGTCGACGGTGTGATGCTTGTTCGTCGCCCATTCCCGGATCTGATGGAGCTCGACCTCCAGGAGGCCCTTCTCGATCGCCTTGCCCAGGAGGCTCGATTCGAGAAAGCCGGTAAAGAACCCGGGGAAGAGGGTGAGGACATCGATGCGCATGGCCGTCAGTCTTCGTCGAGCAGGCCGAGCGGTGGGTCAATTACCGCGAAGCCTTCAGTGAGATCGATCTCCTTCACGATCTCACCCACGACGGGGATGAGGATCTCGCGCAGTGGTCCGGCACCGAGGGACTCGAGCACCCACAGGTCGTTGTTGGGGAGCGCCATGACCTCCGTGATCTTGCCGACGGCTTCGCCGTCCACCGTTCTCACGGTGAGCCCGATCACCTCGAAGTGGTAGACCTCGCCGTCCTTGGCTTCGGGTACCGTCGACATCTCGACCGAGACCTCACTTCGAAACCACGGCTCGAGATCGTTCAAGCTGTCGATCCCGTCGAGGCCGACGAGGAAGAGCTGCTTGTAGGCCTGCACCCGCTTGACGTCGAAGCGAGTCGCATGATCCGCCGCGCGCGGCTTCAGCCAGACGGCCACACAGCCGGCGAGCGCCGGCGAGTCGGGGTTGTACGGCTTCACGCGGGCGAGCCCGCGTACACCGTGCCCGGCGACTAGCGTTCCAACCAGAAGCAACTCCGGTGGCGACGCCGTCGCGCTGGGGTCCGACTCGGTGATGCGTTTTTACTTGTCCTCGATGATCTCGAGGACGACCTTGCGGTTTATTCGCGACGCGGCCGCGTTCACCAGCGTGCGGATGGACTTTGCGGTACGACCCTGCTTGCCGATGATACGGCCCAGGTCTTCGACCGCGACGCGAAGCTCGATGACCGATGCGGTATCGCCCACCGTCTCTTTCACCTCTACCTTGTCGGGGTGGTTGACCAGGTGCTTTGCGAGGAGTTCGACGAGTTCCTTCATATTTTCAGCCCTCGGCGGACGCCGGGGCAGGTTCCGTGTCCTTCTGGAGACCCTTCCATCCGGCTCGTTTCATGAGTCGTAATACGGTGGGGGAAGGGTTCGCGCCCTTCCGAATCCATGCCTCGAGCTGCTCCATCTTGATGTTGATGTCGGCGGGGGTCCGGGTCGGGTCGTAGTAGCCGAGCTGCTCGAGGAAGCGCCCATCCCGGGGCTTCTCTTTGGAGGCCGCAACGATGCGGTAGAAGGGACGCTTCTTGGTCCCATGTCTCGAAAGTCGAATTACTGCGGCCATCTCTAGTTTTCTCCGTGCCTATTTGTTCCTGTGCCTACAGGGCTTGGGGTTCTCGTAGAATCCGTAATTGTTAGCGCCCGCCCTGGAGCTGAGCAAGGAGGCCTCGACCGGCTCCGGAACTCAGCTTTTTCATCATTTTTCGGGTCTGCTGGTACTGCTTCAGGAACTTGTTGACCTCGGAAACGCTGGTCCCCGACCCCTTGGCGATCCGCTTACGGCGGCTGCCGTTGAGAATCAGGTGGTTTCTGCGCTCCTGGTTGGTCATCGAGTCGATGATGGCTTCGATCCGGGTGAGCTCGCCCTGGGCCCCGTCAAGCTCGCCGCCCTTGGCGAGCTTCTTCATGCCGGGGATCATCTTGAGGAGATCCCCGATCGAGCCCATTTTTTTTACGGCCCGCAGCTGATCGCGGAAATCTTCGAGCGTGAACTCGTCTTTCTTGAGCTTGCGCTGGAGCTCGAGGGCCTGCTTCTCGTCGTAGGCTTCCTCGGCCTTCTCGATCAGCGAGAGGACGTCGCCCATGCCCAGGATGCGCGAGGCGACCCGGTCGGGGTGAAAAACCTCCAGGGTATCGAGCTTTTCGCCCATACCCACGAACAGGATGGGGCGCTCGGTGACGTGGTGGATCGAGAGCGCCGCGCCGCCGCGGGCATCGCCTTCCATCTTCGAGAGGACGACGCCGTCGAGGCCGATGCCGTCGCGGAAACCGGTGGCGACGGCGACCGCGTCCTGACCGGTCATGGCGTCGGCGACCAGCAGGGTCTGCCGGGGACGCACCGCCTCGCGGACGGCCCGGAGCTCGCCCATGAGTTCTTCGTCGATGGCGAGTCGGCCGGCGGTGTCGAAGATGACGGTGTCGAAGCCGCCCTTCTTGGCCTCTTCGATCGCTGCGGCGGCGATTTTCGCTGGAACGCCACCTTCTTCGGGGGTGTCGTAGACGCCCGCGGGCGAGCCGACCTGGCCGGCGAGGGTCTTCAGCTGCTGGATCGCAGCGGGGCGCGAGAGGTCGAGCGGCACGAGGAACGGCCGCGCCTGACGGGTCTTGATGAGGTGCGTTGCGAGCTTCGCCGACGTCGTCGTCTTACCGGAGCCCTGTAGGCCGACGAGCATGATCGTTGCGATGCCGTCGCCTGAGAGATCGAGCTTGCCGGCGGCGCCGCCCATGAGCGCCATGAGCTCTTCGTGCACGATCTTGATGAGTTGCTGATCGGGCGAGAGGCTCTGGAGAACTTCCTGGCCGATGGCGCGCTCGCGCACCTTGTCGAGGAAGGATTTGGCGACCTGGAAGTGAACGTCCGCTTCGAGAAGCGCCATGCGGACATCGCGAAGGGCCTCTTCGATATTCGCTTCGGTGAGTTTTCCTGTTCCGCGAATCTTGCGGAACACGCCCTCGAGCTTGTCGGAAAGGGAATCGAACATTTAGGTCGAAGCGAGGGTCGCACCCAACCCGCACCTCCTCCAGCGACGAGTAAACGGTACTGGCGGCCCGAAACGTTGTCAATTCAACATCTTGTGCCTTGCCCGACATCCGTCGTACGGGCGTTCGAGCCAATCCGAGGGGCTCGGAGCTAGGGACGTTCCTTAATCTCGGGGGTTTCTTTTATCGTCACTTCGGTGGCGATTTTGTCGGGGGATCTTCGTTGGTTCGTCTTGATCTCCCCTGGGCGGAGGAGCTTCTGCTGATTTCGGCCGGGCCGGGGGAGTCGCTGTCGGGTCGGTGCGATCCTCGGCGAGGGGGTAGGGGCCGGTCACGTCCTTGGCGAACGTGACGGGTTCCGGGTCGCTCGGGGCGGCCTGGGTGTCGACAACGATTCCGAGGAGGTCGCGCGTGCCGTCTCCGGCATCGTCCGTCCAGGCGATCAGGTACTGCTCGTCGTTCGCGGCCACGACGAGATCCGCGCGGTTTGCGTGCTCGTCCAACAGAACCACGCCCCCTGGGTCGAGGACTTCGCCGTCCATGCCGACCCGCGCGACCTGGAGTCGGCTCGGCGAACCGGGGGCATCCAGCCAGGCGACGAGATACTGAGAAAGCGTCGAGGCGACGGCGGCTTCGCCTTGGCCCGAGCCGTCGCCCGGTTCGAACGCGTTGGCTTGGATCTCGACCAAACGAGGGGGCTTATGCGCGGGACGTATCGCGCTGAGTGCGGTCGATGGTGGGAGAAGCACGAGCATCGAGATTCCCGTGGCTGCGAGCTCGATCTCCTGGAGCCCCGGAACGAAAAAGGGGCGCGAGGATTTTTCCTCGCGCCCCTTCGTACTTCACTGCGAAGTGAAGGACGGCTTACATCATGCCGCCCATGCCACCCATGCCGCCCATGCCACCCGGAGGCATCGCAGGCATACCGCCGCCCGCGCCTGCTTCTTCAGGCTTCTCGGCGACCATGGCCTCCGTGGTGAGGAGGAGACCGGCGACCGACGCGGCATTCTGCAGCGCGGTACGCACGACCTTGGTCGGGTCGATGATGCCGGCCTTCAGGAGGTCTTCGTACTCATCCTTGGCGGCGTTGAAGCCAATGGAGCCCTTGGCGTTACGGACTCGGTCCACGACGATCGACGGCTCCTGTCCGGCGTTCGAGGAGATCCAGCGAAGCGGAGCCTCGATCGCACGGCGAACGATGTCCACACCGATCTTCTCTTCGGCGGCAGCCTTGATCTTGTCGAGAACGGGCGAGCTGCGAATCAGCGCAACACCGCCTCCAGGGACGATACCCTCTTCGACCGCGGCGCGCGTCGCGTGCAGAGCATCCTCGACGCGGGCCTTCTTCTCCTTCATCTCGACCTCGGTGGCAGCACCGACCTGAACGACGGCAACGCCACCGATCAGCTTGGCGAGGCGCTCTTGGAGCTTCTCGCGGTCGTAGTCGGACGTGGTCTCTTCGATCTGGTTACGAATCTGACCCACGCGACCCTGGATGTCGCCCTTCTTGCCGGCACCATCGATGATCGTCGTGTTGTCCTTGTCGATGACGACGCGCTTGGCCTTGCCGAGATCATTGAGAGTCATGTTCTCGAGCTTGAGGCCGAGCTCCTCGGCGATGACCTTACCGCCGGAGAGGGTCGCGATGTCTTCGAGCATGGCCTTGCGGCGATCGCCGAAGCCAGGTGCCTTCACCGCGGCGCAGTTGAGCGTGCCGCGGATCTTGTTGACGACCAACGTGGCGAGAGCCTCGCCGTCGACGTCCTCGGCCAGCAGGATGAAGGGCTTACCGGTCTTCGCAATCTGCTCGAGGATCGGAAGGATATCCTTCATGTTGCTGATCTTCTTCTCGTGGATGAGAAGGTAGGCGTCTTCCACGACGCACTCCATCCGATCGGGATCGGTGACGAAGTACGGCGAGAGGTAGCCGCGGTCGAACTGCATGCCCTCGACGACTTCGAGGGTGGTCTCGAGGCCCTTGGCCTCTTCGACCGTGATCACGCCGTCCTTACCGACCTTGTCCATCGCCTCGGCGATGATGCCGCCGATGGTGGGGTCGTTGTTGGCCGAGATCGTGCCGACCTGAGCAATTTCCTTCTGGTCCTTGGTCGGCTTCGAAAGGACGCGGAGCTCATTGATGATGGCTTCGACAGCCTTGTCGATGCCGCGCTTCAGGGACATCGGGTCGTGGCCGGCGGCGACCATCTTAGAGCCTTCGTTGAAGATCGCGCGGGCGAGGACGGTCGCCGTGGTGGTGCCGTCACCGGCGAGATCGGAAGTCTTCGAAGCGACTTCCTTCACCATCTGAGCGCCCATGTTCTCGAATTTGTCCTCGAGCTCGATCTCCTTGGCGACGGTGACGCCGTCCTTGGTGATGTTCGGCGCGCCGAAAGACTTCTCGAGAACGACGTTGCGGCCCTTGGGGCCGAGGGTGACCGTGACAGCGTCCGCCAGCGTGTTGACCCCGTTCAGGACCTTCTCGCGGGCGTCGCTTCCGAATTTGACGATTTTTGCACTCATCTTGATATCTCCCTGCTCGGTTTCTCGGCTACTCGATCACGCCGAGGATGTCGTCCTCGCGCAGGATCAGGTGCTCTTCGCCTTCGATCTTGATCTCGGTTCCGGCGTACTTGCCGAACAGGATCTTGTCGCCGCTCTTCACGTCCAGCGGGTTGACCTTGCCGTCATCGCCCACTTTGCCCTTACCGACGGCGACGACTTTGCCCTCTTGCGGCTTTTCCTTCGCCGTATCGGGGATGATGATGCCACCAGCGGATGTCGTTTCTTCGTCGACGCGCTTCACGATGACGCGGTCCTGCAACGGTCGGATTTTCATTTGTACGTCCCTCTCCTTTCGCTCCCCAACCTAGGGAATCCCTGAACTACTCGATCGAATTGTCTTTGTTTTGGCGACGTGGAGATGGACACCCACCACGTCGATGGAATCGGCCAGCGATTTAATCACGGGTTCCGAACTGTCAAGGCGGAACTCGCGGGAATCGTCGGTTCCGTCAGCGCATGCGCCGTTGGTCCTGCTCGACCCCCCGGTCGAGGTGCCTCGCCAGCGACTTCTTGACCTGTGCGAGTGCGATGCGTTCGTTGCGCACCTTCCCCCCGTCCTTTTTGAGGACGTCGAGGGCCCGGTGGGCAAGATGGGAGGATGCTGCTTCGCTCAGTGTCATCGCTGATTCAGGCCGGGAAGCCGCGTTCTTCGGCGAGCTTCTCCTTGATTTTCCGGACGATCATTCGTCGGTCGAGGCCGAGTCCTTCACGTCCTGCCGCCTTCAAGTGTTGATCTGCCGTTCGCTCCGCGTCCCGCTCGAGTTCGTCCGCGGCTTTGAAATAAGCCTCGAACTCGACGACCAGAGCTTTCTCTGCCGCTTCGTGACTCGTACCGAGTTCGATCGCGTCGGCTCGAACGAGCTCGTCGACGACCGCTCTCGCCACTGCCTGGAGCTGTGATTGGGAGATCCCCACCGGAAGCTTCGGTAATCCAACTGCGAGCTACCAAACCGGGTGTTCCGTTTGCAAGGCGTCGGGAAATCGGGACATTCGCAAGAGGGGATGGGAGTCATGGAGGAGGAGTTCTCGGCTGGGGCCGCGGCAGTGCCCGAGGCCTGGTGGGGCGGCGCCGCCGGCGCGCCGCACAGAGCACAGTTTCGCCTGTTCTTCGCCGGCCTGCCGGCCCGCAGAGCCCTCGTGGGACGCTTCTGTCCGGGTCCCGGGCTCCGAGCGGGGAGGGGATAGGCGTGGGCCGGGTCGAGCAGGTGTTGGCGGAAGGCGTGGACCAGGGCGCCTATCCGGGGGCGGTCCTGGTGGTGAGCCGGGCCGGCAGGGTCGAGATGGAGACGGCCGTCGGGACGCGGACCGGCGAGGCGGGCTCCGAGCCGATTCAGGCCGAGACCGTCTTCGACCTGGCCTCCCTGACCAAGCCGCTCGCGACGACGCTCGCCTTCCTCGTGCTCGTGAAGCAGGGCCGGTTGTCCTTCGATGACCGGTTCACGCGCTTCTTCCACAACTTCGGGGTGCACCAGAAGACCCACGTCACGTTCCGCCACCTGCTCACGCACTCCTCGGGCCTCGTCGCGCATCGGCTGTTCTACAAAGAGGCGTCGAAGCTCGCGCGGGCCCGCCTCAACTTCATAGGCAGCCGCGAGGCCAAGGAGTGGGTCTTCGAACAGATCCACCGCGACAAGCTTCAGCAGCCGCCCGGCGAGAAGGCGGTGTACAGCGATCTCGGCTTCATGTTGCTCGGGCAGGCGATCGAGACGATCAGCGGTCTGCCGCTCGACCGATTCTGCCAGCGTTATCTCTTCGGTCCGGCCGGGCTTCGGGCGATGTCGTTCATCGACCTGTCGCAGGTGCGGGGGCAACGCCTGGCGCCCGTGGCGGAGCTCATCGCGCCCACGCAGAAGTGTCCGTGGCGCAAGCGGGTGCTCTGCGGCGAAGTCGACGACGAGAACTGCTGGGCGATGGGAGGCGTCGCGGGGCACGCCGGTTTGTTCGGCGCCGCGCGCGACGTGGATTCGTTGGCACGTCTCACGCTCGATGCATCGCTCGGCGAAAACGACTTCCTGCCGCAGGAGCTCGCGCGGCAGATGTGGGAGATCGATACGGCGGTGCCGGGTTCCACGCGCACTCTGGGTTGGGACACGCCGTCGCCGGAAGGCTCGTCGGCGGGAACGAAGGTCTCGGAACAGACGGTGGGACATCTAGGGTTCACCGGGACGTCGCTGTGGATCGATCGGCCTCGACGCTTGTCGATCACGTTGCTCACCAATCGCGTTCACCCGTCGCGCGACAACGATCGGATCCGTGAGTTCCGTCCGCGAATCCACGATGCGGTGCTAGAAACGTTCGGATGAGCAGCCGATCGATCCACATGACGGCCATCGGGGGTGTCGGGATGACTTCGTTGGCGGGTCTCCTGGTCGCTCTCGGGCATCGCGTGCGCGGTTCCGACTTGGAGGTCTACCCGCCGGCGAGCGACCAACTCGCGGCCCTCGGCGTGCCGGTTGCCAAGGGGTACGCGGCGAAAAACCTCTCTCCGCGCCCGGATCTTCTCGTGATGGGCAATGCGATTCGCGCCGACAATCCCGAGGCGGTCGAGGCGCGCCGGCGCGGCATCCCCACGCTTTCGATGCCGGAGGCGCTGGAAACCCTCCTGCTCCCGTCGCGGACACCGCTCGTCATCGCCGGTACTCATGGGAAGACGACGACGTCGAGCTTCCTTGCGTGGGTGCTCGAGACCGCGGGCCGCAATCCCGGTTGGTTCATCGGTGGCGCGCCGCTGGATCTCCCTGCGGGGTATCGCCTCGGGGAGGGGGCGGCGTTCGTTCTCGAAGGGGACGAGTATGATTCGGCCTACTTCGACAAGGGGCCGAAATTCCTCCACTACCGACCGGCGGGCGTCGTGCTGACATCGGTCGAGTTCGACCACGCGGACATCTACCGCGATCTCGACCATGTGAAGTCGAGCTTTGCGCGACTGTTGGCGCTCCTACCCGACGGCGCGCCGCTCGCCGTGTCCGCGGAGTTTCCGCACGCACTCGCGGTCGCTCGAGATTCGGGGCGAGAGTTTCTCACGTTCGCCGCACCAGGCGAGGCGGACTGGAGTGCGGTCGATCTTTCCGATGGGCCCGGCGGTCTGCAATTCCTCGCGCGCGGACCGGATGAAGAGTTCGCGCTCACCAGTCCGCTCCTCGGTCGGATGAATGCGCGCAACATCCTCGGCGTGGCGGTTCTCGCTCGGAAGTTCGGCGTGCCGGTGGAGGCGATTCAGCGCGCGACGAAGACGTTCCACGGGGTCCGTCGTCGTCAACAACTCGTTCTCGATGGCGAGGTCACGTTGATCGACGACTTCGCGCACCATCCGACTGCGATCGAGGGTACGCTCACCGCCGTGCGTGATCGTTACCCCGGTCGTCGCGTGTGGGCGCTCTTCGATCCTCGCTCGAATACGACGCGACGCCGCATCTTCCAGGATCAGATCGCCGATGCGTTGGCGCAAGCCGACGTCGTGGTCTTCGGACCCGTGCATCGCGCCGAACTGCTCGACGAGGACGATCGGTTCTCTCCGCCGGAAGCATGCGCTCGGATCGCGGGGAAAGGTCGAACCGCGGATGCCGCGGTGGACCACGACGACCTTGCGCAGCGAGTGCTTTCCGGCGCACGCCCGGGCGACGTCGTAGCGGTTCTATCCAACGGCGCGTTCGGAGGGGTTCTCGAGAAGATCCGGACCGGCCTCGAGAAGAAGTTTTGACGCTATAGATTTTGTAGAACAAAAAAGATTTATATTACAAAGAATAGTGGTCTACAAAATGCCCTGGGAGATAGCTCACAGGAGAGACCACCATGCATTTCTTCGGATCCGCGGCAGTCGCAGCACGGGGCATCCTCGCTTCCGCACCGGTCCTGGCCGTTCTGGGGGCCGGCGCTCCGTGCGAATCGTTCGAAAAGAAACACGGCCACCCCTGATTGGCGGAGGATTCATCCGAGGGGAAGGTTACCTGGCTCGCCAGCATCGCCGAGGGGCTCGCCGAGAGGCAGCTGGAAGAGTTCGCTCTGGCGCGCGCGTACTTCGATGAGGTCGGGCTTCTCCTGGGAACGGATGCGGATCGCGCGGCAGAGGCGCGCAGCGCACTCGCGGTCGCTTACGCCGGCGGCGACGAGCGCTTCGTGTTGCAGCCGGCTCTGCGGTGGCGCGTGACGGCGGCCGGCGACCTGCGGTTCATGTACCCTCGTTCTTCTGCGGCCTGCGCACGTCGCAGGAGAATTTCGACACCGAGGAGGCGTTCACGATCGCCCGTGTCTGGACGGACGCGGCTACGGGCACCTAGCACGAGTATCAGGATCTGGTCCGTCGGCAGTTCGCTCTGACCGGTCGAGGCCGCGTGTTCGACAGCCTCCGCAAGAACCTCGAGGCGATCCAGGGCCTCGCCTGTCTTCAGTGGGGCGAGGAGGAGGAGAAAGCCACCTTCTCGCTCAAGGAGCGCCTCGCCGAGGGCATCGAGTTCTTCCTGTGCGCGGCCCGCGCCTGATCGACTCCGCTCGCGCCGGCCGGGCGTTGACCGATTCGGGCCTCTGTTGGACGCCATGCTCGACAACATGTCGGGCGGAAGGCTGATTCTCGGACTGGGTCGGGGTCTGGGTCGCGTGGAGTTCGAAGGGTTCGGTGTCGACATGAACACGAGTCGCACGCGCTTCGTCGAGTACGCGGAGATGCTGCTCCGTGGGCTGGAAGACGGATTCCTGGAGTACGACGGCGAGTACCTAAAGCAGGAACGACGCGAGATTCGTCCGAGGCCCTTCAAGTCGTGCCGTCGGTCGCGCACGCCTGACGGCGCAGCTCGTTCTCAGAACAACCGGACCGGCGTGACGCCGGGCTTCCCGTAGAGGCCTCGGTAGATCCGGTAGTTCTCCAGGACCTTCTTCACGTAGCCGCGGGTTTCGCGGTACGAGATCAGCTCCACGAACTCGTCTCCACGCAAGCGGCCGTTCTGGTCGAGCCAGCGATTCGCGGGGCGCGGGCCGGCGTTATACGCCGCGATTGCCGGGATCGCGCGTCCGTCGAAACGGTCGAGCATTTTGCGGAAGTAGCGGGCCCCCAAGTCGATGTTGACCTCGGGATCCCAGAGCTCCCATCTCTTCATCGTGCGCCCGGTCATCGCACTCGCGGTGCTGGGGAGGAGCTGCATCACACCCTGAGCGTCCGCCGGTGAGGCGATGCGCTCGTCGAACATGCTCTCCTGGCGAGCGATCGACGCGAGAAGCAGGGGGTCGATGCCGTACTTTCGGCCGGCTTTCTGGAAGGCGGGCCAATGCGCGAGAGGTCGTAGCTTCTGGTCGAGGCCGGAGACGCCTTGGCTCCGCAGCCGGGCGGCGAGACGGATCACCTGCCGGTGTGCGCCGAGGGACTCGTACTCGCGCAGGAGAAGCGCGCTAGGTCCGGCCGCGTTCCGCGCACCTGCCAACTCCCGCATCGCGTCGTCGCGAAATCCGAGGTCGCGTAGGAGTCGGGCACGCTCCAGATGGTTGCGCGCCGCGGTGGGCACTGTCGCTGCGGAGACGGGGCGAGGAGAGGGCCCGGCCCCGTTGTCGAATCGCTCTGGTACGCCGAGCCACCAGGTGTAGTAGCTGCGCGGTGATCGCGCTCCGAGTCGCGCGTACGCAGCCTTTGCGTCGTCCGACCGTCCGGCGGCCGCGAGAGCGCGCCCCGACCAATACAGCGCATCGTCGCGCCCGCTGATCCGCCGCCAGGCAGCGGCCGCGCCGGCGGCGTCGCCGTTTCGGTACCGAACGAAGCCGGCGCGCCAGGCGCTTTCTTCGGCGACCTTGGAGTTCGGGTAGCGGCCGGCAATCGTCTCGTAGTGCCGCGCGGCCTCGGACGCGGCCCCACGTGCCTCGTCGATCCGACCGAGTGCATAGAGCGCCTCTGGTGCTTGCGCGTGCCTGGGGAAGCGTTCGGCGAGTCGTCGGAAGTCGCGCGCGGCGGCCTCGTTCCGATCCGCGTTCCACTCGATCCGGGCCCGCTCGGCGAGCGCTTGAGCGGCGGCATCCGGATCGCCCGAGGCGGCGGCCTTCCCGTACGCGGCGGTCGCTTCACGCGACCGGCCCGCGCTCTTCAGGATCCGTGCCCTGAGGAGAAGTGCCTTCCCGGAGGAGGCCTTGCCGAGCGCGGCGAGGGCCGCGTCCGGACGGCCCTCCTTCAGGCGAGCGGACGCGACCTTCTCCGAGAACTGAGCGGAGCTCATGCCGAGCACTTTCGGGCCCTTGGCCTCCAGGCCTTCGCGGACGACGGTCGCGGCGCGGCCGACGTCGCCCGGTCGGCCGGCGAGTTCCAGGGTGAGGGAGTACGCTTCGCGCGGGCGGCCGAGGGCTTCCAGGGCGCGGGCCTTACCCAGCATCGCGCGACTCCGGCTCTTGCTCTCCCAGGCGCGTATGGCGGTGTCGAAATAGCGCAGAGCCTGCTTCGGGTTCCGTCGTTTCAGCTCGATCTCGCCGCGCTCGGTGGCCGCGGAACTGACCCACACGCTTCGGTGGTGGTCGCGCAGGAGCGTGTCGAGGTTGCGGACCGCGCCGGCGGTGTCGCCGTTCTGAGCCGCGAGATGGCCGGCCCAGTAAAGTCCGTGGTCCGCGAGTTCGGGCACCACGACGACAGTCCGCTCGAAGGCCCGGCGCGCGGCCGTGGTGCGTCCGGCGTCCATGTCGATGCGGCCCTGCCTGAAGACCGCCGCTCGAGTGATTGCCGGCCTCGGATCGTCCGCGGCGTCCGCCGGCGGTGGGAGCTGGGTTGCGAACACGAAGAGAACGGCCAGCGCGACCGTGCGTGTTCCGTTCCCTTCTGTTCGCCGAGTTCCGGCGCGCGCGATCAGGACGCCGCCTTTGCGTGGGTATTCGGCTTGCCCGTTTCGACCCCGGCGATTCGCGCGAGTTTCTTGTGGACGAAGTACAAGACACTGTCCTTTTGCCTGACCTGGGTTGCCAGCATTGCTTCGCCTCCGGTCCGCATTGGTTCGGCGGATATTCGAAAATATCGACGGGCCCGTGCTGAGTGTCAAACGGTCATCGGTCAGGTTGCTCGTTTCGGTACAGGTTGCCCCGCTCGTCTCGCCTGTCGTCGCGCGAGGCGGCGGTCCCGGAGCTCGGTCGCGAGGTGTCGCAGGTCGGCGACGCGATCGGATTCGTCTACGATCTCGACGCCGAGGATCGTCTCCACGAGGTCCTCGAGGGTGACGAGCCCGCTCATGCCCCCGAACTCGTCGACGGCCATGGCGACGTGTTCACCCTCGTCCAGGAAGTGCCGCAAGGCGCGTGCGAGTGTCGCGCTGTCCGGGATGAATGTGACGTCGCGCATGAACTCGGTCAGCGGTGTCTCGGGTGCCGCCCCGCGGGCCGCGGCCAGCAGAGCTTCTCGCTGAACGCAGTACCCCTTCACGCGGTCGCGATCCTCTGCGAACAACGGAATACGCGAGACGGAGCTCGTCTCAGTGTGCTCGACGAGTTCGCCGAGGGTCGACGTGGTCGGGAGCATGATGACCACGGTGCGCGGAGTCATCACGTCTTCGACTTTGATCTGCTCGAGCTCGAGTACGTTCTCGAAGACCTGGGATTCCTGCATTTCGATCGCGCCCTCGCGCGCCGCCATCCCGACCAGCGCGGTGAGCTCGCTGCGTGAGATCGGCGGTGTGCCGCCCGGAGCGATCAGCCGGGTGAGGAAGCGGGTCAGATACAGGATGGGGGCGAGGGCAAAGGTGAGAATCCCGATGGTTCGGCCGACGAAGTTGACAAGGTGCGCGGCGTAGACGGTCCCAAGGGTCTTCGGGATGATCTCGGTGCAGATCAGGACGAGGATCGTGAGGACACCCGAGAAGATCCCGACCCGGGCGCTGCCGAAGACCCGGGCGGCCTGCGCACCCGCTAGTGCCGCGCCGAGGGTCTGCGCAATCGTGTTCATGGTGAGAACGGCCGAAATCGCGTCGTCGATTCGGTGGCGCTTCAGGTCCAGGAGCAGAATCGCCCCCTGGCTACCCGAATTTGCCCGGGACTCGATGTCCGAGATCCGAACCGAGAGCAGGGTGGCTTCCAGCAGCGAGGCCAGGAACGACACGGTGAGCGCCGTCCCCACATAGAGGACGAGCAGCCAGGCGTCGGCGCTCATCCGGTCTCCCGAGTCGGATCCATCTCCGGCTCGGGAAGTATCATGAGATACTGGAACGCGGCCACCGGATCTGGCTAGTCTGGCGGTGGGACGGCCCCCCCCCTTCCGATGAGCACTCCAGATCCCGGACACAACGCCCAGTTGCCCGCCGACCCCGTCGGCCCGCGGGCGATCCGCGCGGCCTACCGAGCGGCGAATGCCGACCTGCTGCGCCAGCGGATCGACATGGGCGTGGCCCTCTTCTCGCTGACCGGGTTCGCACTGCTGTTCCAGGAGTGGGCGGCCTACCAGGAGCAGGCCGAGTCGGTCGGGCTGATTTTCGCGGGGCAGGTCCTGATCTGCGTCGCGGCGCTGTCTCTTGCCAGATGGCAGCGCGTGCGGGAGAGGCTTCCGGCGATCGGCGCGCTCCTCGCGTCGGCAATCGTGGGGACGGTTTTTGTGGAGGACGTGCTCCTCGGGTTGTCGCCGGAAGTGATCACCATCGGTCTGGTTTCGATCCTGTCGTGCACGGCGGCGCTCTTCCCGTGGGGATGGCGGGCGCAATGCGTGGTCAGTGGGGTCTGCGTGCTCGGGCTCGTCGGCGTCGAGGTGCTGGGGTTGGTGGAGCCGGTGGGAGCGCATGCATATGCGGGCCTGATGACGGTCGCCGCCGCGACGGTCGCGGGTGCCCTGCTGGTCGGCCGCTACCGCTTTGCGGCTTTCCAGCGTGCGGCGGGTCTCGAGCGGGTCTCCCGCGCCAATCGCGAGGAGGCGGACATCGCGGCGGCCCTGGTCGAGGTCGGCCACACTCTCGCCGCCGTCGTCGGAAATCCCGATGTCTTCGACCGCGTGAATCGTCTCATCGCGGAGCTGCTCGGTTGTGACTGGAGTGGGACCGTGACCCTGGATCCGGAACGCCGGGTGTATCGGGTCGTCGGCTTGCACGGTGTGTCTGCAGAGATTCGGGAGCAGGCCGAATCGATGGAGTTTCCTGAGGAGAGCTTCCCATTGCTCCGGAAGCTCGAAGACGGCGGCATGGTCGAGGTTCAGGACGCCTCGGCGAACGGCCTGGTGCCGGCCGCCTTCTTCGAGAAGTTTCGCGTGTCCGCAGCACTCGCGGCTCCGATCGTGCTCGGCGGGGAGGTCGTAGGCGTGGTGACGAACGGTTACGCCGAGCAGCGTGGGCCTTTCAGCCGCAGGCATCGACGCATTACGGCCGGGATCGCACAGGCGACGGCGATCGCGGTCGAGAATCAACGTCTCTTTAACGATCTGACGCGCGCGAACCGCGTGAAGAGCGATTTCGTTTCGACGATGTCGCACGAGCTGCGTACGCCGGTGAACGTTATGCTCGGCTTCGCGCGCGTGTTGGAGGAGGGCGACGCGGGGGAACTCTCGGGCGAGCAGCGCGACATCGTCCGGCGCATTCGCCGCAGTGGCCTTCGGCTCGGTGAACTCGTCGACGCGATTCTCGACCTGAGCAAGCTCGAGTCGAGCGCCGAACGCGTGAAGCTCGATTGGGTCGAGCTCGATTCCTTCCTCGCCGATCTCGAAGAAGAGTTCGCTGCCGAGGCTGAGGAAGCGGCCGTGCATCTAGAATGGCAGAACCTTCTGGACGGCCGACGTATCCTCACGGAAGAGCGTTGCTTGAAGACGATTCTCCGCCACCTCGTGAGGAACGCGGTGAAGTTCGCCCCGCGCGGAGAGGTTCGGGTCGAGATCGCGCAATCGGCGGCCTCGCTCGTCCTGATAGTCAGTGACTCGGGGATCGGCATCGCACCGGAGGACGTGGAGTCGATCTTCCAGGAATTCCACCAGATCGATGCGACCGACTCGCGCGAGTTTGGCGGGGTCGGTCTCGGCCTCCACATCGTTCACCGACTGGTCGAGCGCTTGGGGGGCTCGGTCGCGGTCGTGAGCGAGCCCGGGCGCGGGTCCGACTTCACTGTCGAGATTCCCGCGCAATTCGCCCGCGCGCGGGGGGCTTGAGCCGCCCCCTTTTGTGGGGCGTCGGCCCCTGTTAGCCATAGGTCTCCACTTCGGGGTCGCATAGCTCAGTTGGTTAGAGCGCCCGCTTCACATGCGGGAGGTCCGGGGTTCAAATCCCTGTGCGACCACTTCCGAAGCGCCTGGGCAGACGCGGTCGGGTCTGCTGTGCCGGCCCGGCCGCCGCTCAAGCCCGGCCCCCGGTCCTGCCGATCCTCCCTCCAGCGGGGAGGTCATCATGAAGTGGATCATTGGAATGGCGGTCATCGCGGGCCTGTTGTGGCTCGGCGGAGACCGGGTAAACGAGCTCCTCGCGTCGGGTCGGGAGTCCGCCGGAAGCCTCACGGCCCCCATCCACGGGCTGGCGAAGACGGTCGACCAGACTCGGGAGCGCGTCGACGAGACGAATCGGAAGATAGAGGCGCTGTCGGGCCAGGCGGCCACCGCATCGGCCGGGAGCGCCGCGTCGGCGTACGGCGCGCAGGCGCGTCGGGACCTGGACGCGCTCACTCGCTGAGCCGGTTCGTTTCCCCTGAGCCGGGGGATTTGCTAGCGCGCCAAGGACCTCATGCTGGACGGCCTTTGGCGTTACCGAACATTCATCGCGAGCATGGTCCGACGCGAGTTCCAGGCTCGCTACCTGGGCTCGGCGCTCGGCTCCTTGTGGTCGGTGCTGAATCCGCTCGCGATGATCTTCATTTACACGGTCATCTTCGGGCAGGTGATGCGCGCCCGTTTGCCCGGCGTCGAAGACGGAACCAGCTACGGGATCTTCCTGTGCGCCGGGCTGCTGCCCTGGAACATGTTCGTCGAGACTCTGCAGCGCGGCACCAACGTTTTCGTCGACCAGGGGAACCTCCTGAAGAAGATGACGTTCCCGCGGGCGTCTCTGCCGATCATCGTGGTTGCCTCGGCGTTGGTGAACTTCGCGATCATCTTCGGACTGCTGCTCTTCGTGATGTTGGTGCTCGGACGCTTCCCCGGCTGGCCGCTACTCGGGCTCGTACCGCTTCTCTTCTTGCAGCAGATGATCGCTGTGGGCATCGGCGTCGGGCTCGGTGTTTTGAACGTGTTCTTCCGCGACGTCGGACAGGCAGTGGGGATCCTTCTTCAGTTCTGGTTCTGGTTCACGCCGATCATCTACCCGCTCTCGATCCTCGGTGAGCGCCTCCAGTTCCTGGTCCGGCTGAATCCGATGACGGCGTTCGTGGACGCCTACCAGGGTATCCTTCTGTACGATCGCTCTCCGGACTGGCTCTCGTTTCTTCCGCACCTGGTACTCGCGTGCCTGGCCCTGGCGTTAGGACGGAAGATCTTCCGACGCCTCGCCGGCGAGATGACGGACTACCTCTGATGGGACGCATCGTCGCACGAGGCCTCGGGAAGAAGTTTCGGATCTACCGGCGCTCCCGCGATCAGCTGTTGGAGTGGATGTCGCGCGGCGGCAAGACCCTCCACCGGGAAGACTGGGTGCTTCGGGACATCGACTTCGAAGTGAACGAAGGCGAATCCGTCGGCATCATCGGAATGAACGGAGCGGGGAAGAGCACGCTCCTGCGAATCCTCACGGGAACGACGCTGGCGAGCGAGGGCTCGTTCGAGGTCTCTGGTCGGGTCGCCGCGTTGCTGGAGTTGGGGCTCGGGATCCACCCCGAGTTCGATGGGTGGCAGAATGCGGGGCTCGCGTGCCGACTCCTCGGCGTGGAAGAGCACGACATCCCGAAGGTCCTTCCCTGGGTGCAGGAGTTTTCCGAGCTCGGCAGCCACATGGATCAGCCGGTCCGAACCTACTCGACGGGGATGCAGGTCCGGTTGGCCTTCAGTGCGGCGACGGCCGTTCGTCCCGATGTCCTGATGGTCGACGAAGCTCTCTCCGTCGGCGATGCTTACTTTCAGCACAAGTCGATGAGCCGCATCCGCGCGTTCCGGGAGGAGGGTACGACGCTTCTGTTCGTGACCCACGATCCGGGAGCGGTGAAATCGCTCTGCGACCGCGCGCTGCTCCTGGAGGCGGGTCGGCTCGTGCTGGATGACGCACCCGACGCGGTCTTTGACTACTACAACGCGCGCATCGCGCAACGTGAGAAAGACGCGGAGATCGAGCAGCACAAGGACTCCGAAGGCCGTTCGGTTACGCGCTCGGGTACGCGAGAAGCCGAGTTGGTGTCAGTCACAGTCGAAGACGGCGAGGGCCGGCCCGCGCGCCTCTTCCGCGTCGGTGCGGCCGCGACGATCCGTTGCCGAATCAAGCTGAACGCTGCGATGGACTGTCCGACCGTCGGCTTCGTGATTCGGGATCGACTCGGCTCCGATGTGTTCGGGTCCAATACGTTCCACCTGGATGTCGGAGGGGCCGTCGGTGAGGCCGGCGAGCTGTTTGAGGCGGAATTCCGCACCGTGATGCACCTGGGGCCTGGCACGTACTCCCTGAGCGTCGCGCTACATCGCGATCATGTACACGTCGAGTCGAACTACGATTGGTGGGATCGCGCGGCGTTGATCGAAGTCGTGCCCGGGGAGAATGCGCCGTTCACCGGACTGGCCGCGCTTCCCATTGAGGGCACGGTTCGACGTCGCCCGTCCGGGGATTGAGCGTGGCCGCTCGCGTCTCGGTCACGCTCGTCACGTTCGACAGCGCAGAGGACCTGCCGCGTTGTCTCGACGCGCTCGCCGCGCAGACGCAGGCGCCGGCGGAAGTCATCGTCGTGGACAACGCGTCGTCCGACGGGAGCGCGGGTGTCGCTGAGCGCCACGCGGTGGTGACGCGTGTGGAGCGGAATACCGACAATCGTGGGTTCGCCGCGGGGCAGAATCAGGCGCTCGGGCACGCGGGCGGGGACTGGGTCCTCGTCTTGAATCCCGACGTGACGCTCGGGCCGGGGTTTCTCGAGGCGCTCGGAGAGCACTTCGAGGCGCCGCCCGCGCTCGGAACGCTCTGTGGCAAGCTTCTGCGGGCCGAACCAGACGGCTCTCCGCGGACGCCCCCGACGCTCGACTCCGCCGGGGTCGTGTTCGAGCGCTCCTTTCGCCACCTGGATCGGGGTTCCGAGGCGCGCGACGACGGCCAGTTCGATCGGCTCGAGCCTGTTTTCGGGGCTACAGGCGCCGCCGCCTGCTACCGACGCGACATGATCGAGGATGTTTCCATCGAAGGTGAGTTCTTCGACGAGGCGTTCTTCGCATACCGCGAGGACGCGGACCTGGCGTGGCGGGCGCAGCTCCTCGGATGGGACTGTCTTTACGTTCCGAAGGCGGTCGGGTATCACGTTCGCCGTGTTCTGCCGGCGAATCGTCGTGGGGTGGCAGCTGTTCTCAACCGCCATTCCGTCAAGAACCGGTTCCTGATGCGGATCAAGAACGCGGACAGTGCCGTGATCCTTCGTTGCGGAGCTCGGGGCGTCGCTCGCGATCTGCTGGTGCTCGGCGGTTGCCTCACGACGGAGTGGAGTTCTCTGCCGGCCTTCATGGACGTGGCGCGACTCTGGCCGCGTGCGCGCCGGCAGCGGAAGGTCATCCAGGCGCGCCGTCGGCGGGATCCGTCCGTGGTCGCGGGGTGGTTTACGTGACGCCGGCGAGCGGTACCTCGGCGCCCCGCAGCACGCCTGTGCTGGGCTCTCGCCAGGAGCACCTGCGGACGTTGTCGATCGCCTGGCAGCTCGCGCGCTTGGACCTGGTTCGTCGCTACACCGCGACGATGTTGGGCCTCGCGTGGGCGGTTCTTTCGCCTCTGCTGATGGCCGCGGTCATCGGGCTCGTATTCGCACGGTTGTTCGGCGTGGAACTGCGGACCTTCCTGCCCTACCTCTTCTTGAACCTGACCCTCTGGGGATTCTTCATCGCGTGTCTCGACGGTGGCGCGATCTCTTTTCTCGCGGCCGAAGGCTACATCAAGCAGGTCCCGCGCGTATCGCTCTTCACGTACCCGTTGCGGATGATCTTCGCGGCTTTCGTCACGCTGCTCCTGGGTCTCGTGGCCGCCGCGCTCGTCTCACTCGTGTTCGGCGGCCGGATCAGCCCGGCCTGGTTTTACATCCTGCCCGGGCTCGTCGCGTGGTTCCTCTTCGGGTTCTCGATCGCTTGCGTGTCTGGTGTCTTCAACACCGCCGTACGTGACTTTCAGTACATCCAGTCCGTAGGCATCCAGGCGCTCTTCTACGCCACGCCGGTCATGTTCCCCGCGGATCTCCTCGTGAGCCACGGCCTCTCGTGGATGCTGACGTACAACCCGATCTACCACCTGATGGTCCTGGTGCGCGTGCCGATGTTGGTCAATCAGGTCCCGGCGGCGCCGCACTACGTCGCCTCGATCGCGACCCTCGTCGTTTCTTTGTCGGCGGCGTACTTCGCCGTGAAGCGAGCGCGACCTCGCCTGGTGTTCTGGCTGTGATCCGCCTCGAGGACATCTCGCTCACGTTCCCTGGCCAGGGGGCGCAGAGCCTGCGCGAGAAGTTCACGTCTCTCGTGCGGTCCTCGGCCAAGGTGCCCGATCGCGGTTCCGTGACCGCCCTGCGCGAGGTGAACATCGACATCCGCTACGGACAGCGGGTCGGCGTGATTGGCTTGAACGGTGCGGGCAAGACGACCCTGCTGAAGGTGATGTGCGGGATCTATCCGGTGACGTCTGGTCGGTTGACGGTCGAAGGGGATATCGCGTGCCTCTTCGAGATCGCGACCGGGTTCGAGATGGAGGCGACCGGCTGGGAGAACATCATCACCCGCGGCCTTCTCGTCGGTCTCACCCGCCGTGAGATCCGCGACCGTACGCAGGAGATCGCGGACTTCACCGAGCTTGGCGCGGCGCTCGACCGGCCGGTGAAGACGTACTCGGCCGGCATGTTCATCCGGCTCGCCTTCGCGGTGTCGACCTCGATTCTGCCGGATGTGCTGCTCCTCGACGAAGTTGTCGCCGCCGGGGACCAGCACTTTCAGGACAAGGCGACACGTCGCCTGCAGCAGATGGTGGAGCACGCATCTATCCTGGTTCTGGTCAGCCATTCCATGGATACGATCCTCACGAACTGCACCCGGGTAGTCTGGATCGAAGCCGGTCGTGTCCGGATGGATGGACCCGCGGAAGAGGTCGTCCAGGCTTACACGGCGGAATGAAGGTCAGCCCGGGCGAAGCCGCCCCGTGAGGCGGCCGATGACGCGCTCGGTGAACCGGACCGGTCCGTAGACGGCGAGGCGGTCCAGCGCGTGCCAGAACGCTCCCGTGCGCAGGTGGACCTGCTCGGGCCAGCACTCGGGCGCGCGGTGTGCGAGGAGGGGCTTGAGTGTGGTGCTCCAGTGGGGCACGAGGGCTCCGACCGAGAAGCGTGCCTCGACATCGAGGTAGGCGGCATGGCCGAGTCGCTCGCGCAGAGCGCGCTCGGAGAGCAAGCGAGCGATGGCGTCGTGCCAGGCCGCCGGCTCATTGGGGCAAAGCAGCCCGGTTGCCCCGTCGCGCACGATGTCTCCGTTGGGCGGCACCCCCGAGTAGATGCCGGCGACGCCGAGGGAGCCGTATTCCAGGTACTTGTTCCAGTACTTGAAGCGGTGGAAGTCGCTCTCGGGCAGGGGCGCGAGCCCGATCGAAAGCTCGAGCGCGAGGGCTCGCCGGCGCCACGTACCGAAGTCGCTCTCGAAGGGGTGGCGGAGGGCGCCGAGGTCGGCCGCAACTTTCGGATCCGCGCCGCAGAAGACGAACTCGATGTTCTGCCCCTGCTCGCGCTTCAGCTGGCGGAGGACGTCTCCGAGCAGCTCGTCGATGTACGGTCCGTGATCCACACTGCCGAGAAAACCGATGCGAACGGGTTCGCCGTCCGGCCTGGGAACGGTCTCTCCAGGGAGTCGGGCCGGGCGTGGTTGGAGGACCCGCACCGCACGCCCTCCGTGCCGCGCGTCGAGCTCTTCTCGTAGTCGGTCACTGCAGACGAGGACGTCGTCCGCTTCGCGGACCAGGAAGGCAACGTTCTCGCGTACCTCGGCGGACGTGAAGAAATAGCCGCTCCGTGCGCTATCCGGCACCCGTTCGAGATCGTCGTCGAGGTAGGTTGCGACGCGCTTTCCTAGGCGTCGCGCCTCGGTCAGGAGGCGACGCTCGGCGGGCGATGCGCCGCGCACCAGGATCACTGTGTCGGCCCACGCCACGTCGTGCGTCGAGGGCGACACGCTCGACCCGGTTCGGAACTCGCAGAGGCGGCTTTTCGCCCCGAGACCCTCAAACACGGTGTGGACCCCCAGTACGGCGGACGGGATCGGTGCTTCGCAGAGCGCGAGAATACGGGCGGGTCTGGCTTTGGTGGACGGCATCGAGGGGGCTCGGGCTTGCACTAGGCTGCACCGGGTCTCTACACAAGCGCGGTGCCGAGACGCATCCTCTCCTGGAACGTGAATGGAATCCGCGCCTGCGTGGACAAGGGTTTTCTCGACTGGCTATGTCGCTCGAAGGCTGATGTGGTCGGCCTGCAGGAGACGCGAGTCAGCGAGGAGAAGCTTCCACCGGGGCTCCGTCGGCAGCGCCGCTTCCCGAGCTTCTCGCTCTCGGAGGCGACGTCGAAAAAGGGCTACAGCGGCGTCGGGCTTTTCTCGCGCGAAGAGCCCGTTTCTCTGACGACGGAGCTCGCCCGCCCGCGATTCGATCGCGAGGGTCGGTTTCAGCTCGCTCGATTCGACGATCTGCTCGTCGCGAACGTCTACTTCCCGAACGGAAACGGGAAGGACCGCGACAACAGCCGGGTGCCCTACAAGCTCTCTTTCACGCGGCGAGTGTTCGACCTCGTCGACGAGGCGCGCGCAGCGACGGGCCTGCCTGCGGTCATCATGGGGGATTTCAATACAGCTCCCGACGAGATCGATCTCGCCCGTCCGAAGGGCAACAAGAAGACGAGTGGCTTTCTTCCTGAGGAGCGCAAGGCGCTCGCGAAGTGTCTGAAGCGTGGGTACGTCGACACGTTCCGCGCGCTTCACCCCGAAGAGGTTCGGTACTCCTGGTGGAGCAGTCGCTTCGGTGTGCGAGCGAAAAACATCGGGTGGCGGATCGATCTCCTCGTCGTGTCCGAGGATCTGATGCCACGAGTGAAGCGCGCGTTCATCCTCACCGACGTTGTGGGCTCCGACCACTGTCCGATCGGGATCGACTTGGATTAGTGGCGCGCCGCCAGATGCGATAGGCAAGGCGGCGGTGGACCACTTCAGTCGAATTCGCGACCAGGTCGCGATCGTCGGTATCGGGCAGCTGCCGTTCGCGAAGGATCTCGGCCGACCGATCTCCGACACTGCAATCGAGGCGAGTCAGAGCGCTCTCGACGACGCCGGGCTCGCCGCCGAGGACGTCGACGGGATCGTCATGTACGAGCTCGAGAAGACCCATGAGGTGACGATCGCTCGTGGGCTCGGTGTTTCGAACCTGCAGTGGTGGGACAAGATCACCTACGGAGGGGGCGCCTCGTGCGCGACGATTCTGCACGCCGCCGCGGCGATCGCTTGCGGAGCCGCGACCACCGTCCTCTGCCTTCGCGCCCGCAATAGGGGGAGTAAGGCCGCGCGGCCGTGGGCGCAGGAGCGCGAACTCGTCACCGACGACAAGGCGTTGCACGTTCCCTGGGGCCTCATTCGGCCCGTCGACGTCATCGGGATGTGGGCTCATCGCCACATGTTGGTCCACGGGACCACGCGCGAGCAGCTCGGTAACGTGGCGATTGCGGCTCGTAAGCATGCGAACCGTAACCCTCACGCGATGATGCACGACCGGCCGCTCGACATGGAGACCTATCTTGGGGGCCGCGTGATCGGGTATCCGCTCACTCTGTACGATTGCTGTCTCGAAACCGACGGTGCCCTCGCGTGCGTCGTCACGACGAAGGAGCGCGCCCGGGACCTTCGACAGAAGCCGGCATGGGTCCACTCGGGTGCGCAGGCGAGTGGTCCCAACCCGGTTCACCTCGCGAACTACAACACGCCCGAGATGGAGACGACTGCCGTTCCGTGCGCGCGTCAGCTGTGGGATCGGTCGGACCTGAAGCCGAAGGACATGGACTGCGCGCAGATCTACGACGCGTTCACGCCGCTGGTGATTCTCGGTCTCGAGGACTACGGATTCTGCGAGCGAGGTGAGGGCGGAAGCTTCACCGAAGAGGGACGGATCGAGCTCGGCGGCGCGCTGCCCGTGCTCACCTCCGGAGGGGGCCTCAGCGAGGCGTACACCCATGGATTCAATCTGCTTCTCGAAGCCGTACGTCAGGTGCGCGGAACATCGACTGCGCAGGTCGATGGATGTCAGTCGGTTCTCGTGACGGGCGCGTCGGGCGTCGCCACGAGCGCCCTGGTGGTGCGAGGCGACTGATGCTCCATCCGGACTATCCACTTCCCGACGTCGAGCACCCGGTCACGGCACCGTTCTGGGTCGGCTGTCGCGAACGAAAGCTGATGATCCAACGTGACGAGGAGACGGGGGCGTACCATTGGCCGCCGAAGCCGGCCTACTGGAAGGGCGATCGCTTGCGCTGGGTCGAGACATCCGGGCGGGGCGAAGTCTACAGCTGGGTCATCGGGAGTGAGCCCTTCCTCCCCGCGTTCGAGCACTTGCTGCCCTTGATCATGGTCGTCACCGAGCTGGAGGAGGGCCCCCGGCTGGTCGGTTACATGGTTTCTTGTACCGTCGAAGAGATGCGTCTCGGACTGCCGGTCCAGGTCGTCTACGAGCCCCTCACGGCCGAAGTGACTTTGCCCGTGTGGGCGCCGCGCTAGCGGCTTGCTTCCGGATCTCCCGATGGGTTTGCAACTTTCCTCGAAGTCGAGTTTTTCGGTGTTCGGATGAAGGCGGCGAGCATCAGCTACCGGGTGGCGGACTTCCTGCGACGTCATCCCCCGTTCGAGTGGATGGGGGAGGAAGAACTGGTCGTTCTCGCCGGGACCGGCCGGGTTCGGTTCCACGAAGCCCTGGAGGTGCTCCACGACGCCGGTGAGGTTCGTCAGTCGCAGTTCTCCGTGATCCAGCAAGGGACGGTTGAGATCCTCGACGACGAGGGGGTCCTGCACGATCTTCTCGGGCCCGGCGACATCGTCGGGATCGGTTCGAGCGAGCGCCATCGCTATCTGGCGCGAACGGCGTCCGACGTCCTGGTCTACATGTTCCCGCGCGAAGCGGTTCGCCCGCTGCTGGAACGGCATGCGCGTGCGCGTCGCTACCTCGAGACGGTTTTCTCGCTGGCGGACGAGGGACGCGCGGGAGGGCCCGGATCGCTCGGGCCTTCGGACTTCTGGCTTGATGCCCTGCTGCCCGAGGAACGGGCGCAGTGTGAAGCGGCCGTCTGCCGCGCGGACGAATCTGTGGCTGCGGTTGCGGGCCGAATGACGGCTGAGGGTCTGTCTGCGGTCGCGGTGCTGGACGGAGATGGCCGCTTGCTCGGAGTGGTTCGCGACGCCGACTTTCGCGCGCGTGTCGCAACCGGCAACCTCTTGCCGACAGGCGAGATCGGGGCACTGCTCTCGCCGGCGGCCGCGGGGCTCGCGGCCGCCGATCACGGGCAGCCGGTCGGAGCTTACTGGCGGCGGATGCTGCGCGCCGGGGTTTCGACGCTTCCGCTCGCGGCATCGCCGTCGGGCGATGTCGTCGGTGTTCTCACCGAGAACGACCTTGCCGTCGATCTGGGGGGTGACCCGCTCGTTCCAATTCTACGAATCGGGCGCGCGCGCAGCCTCGATCAGGTTCGCGTGTTCCGCCGTGCGGCCGAAACGGCGATCGAACGTCTGCTGACCAACCGGCGGTCGGCGCCCTGGGCGGTCGAGGCGGCGGGCGCACTCGACGTGGCCACGTGCCGGTGGGTCGTGGGCCGTGCCGAGGCGGATCTCGGGGCGGCGGCCCGAGCCGCGGAGCGGTGCTGGGTGTTGCTCGGCGCGGCGGGGCGGCGAGAACGATTTGGCTCGATGCCGATGGGCGTCGGATTGATTTGGAGGGGCGAGCCCGACGACACCGTTCGCATGGGGCGGCTCGCCGACCGGGTCGGTGCGCAGCTCACGGAGCTCGGCATCCAGCTCGCGTTCCACATGCTCCCGTCCGGCAGCGGCATCCCGACGCACGGGACTTTGGACCAATGGAAGGCCGCCTACGAAGGCTGGGTCCACGACCCGATCGGGACCGGCATGTATAAGGCGCTCGGTTTCTTCGACGTGCTCTTCGTTGCCGGAGAGCAGAAGCTTCAGGAGCAGGTTCTGGCGCATTTCCGTCGAGCGGTCGCGACGGACGAGACGTTCCTGCCACTGGCCGCCAACGACTCGATGGCGCACATGCCTCCGCTCACGTTTTTCCGCGGACAGGTGGTCGACAAGGCGGGGGAACGAACGGAACTCCTGGATCTCGAGAACTGCGCGGTCCGCCCGCTCACCGACATCGCCCGCGTCTTCGCGCTGCAGGAGGGAAGCGACGGAGACTGCGATACCGCGGGGCGACTGCGGGCCGTTGCCGACGGGCGCTCCGAGAACGAGGAGCTGTTCCGGCGTTCGGCGGAAGCGGCGGAACTCGCCCTTCTCCAACGGGCTCGGGTGGCGTACGCCCATCCGGAGGATCGGTCGGAGATCCGCCCGGAGGCACTTCTCAAGGTAGAGCGCGAGCTTCTGAAGTCGTGTTTCCGAACGATCCTCTCCCTGCTCGAGCGTACCGCGCACCATTTTGGATTCCCGGCGCCGCGATGAGTACGTCGACCCGGCCGGCGGAGATTCTCCGGTACGACGAAGGGTTCGGCCGAAGCTGGAGCGACGATGCGTCCTCGGACGACATCCGCTTCGTCGTGCTCGATTGCGAGACGACCGGGCTCGATCCCCGAAAGGACCGCCTGATCACCATCGGCGCGGTCGGGCTCCACCGCGGGGAGATCGTGCTCGAAGATGCCTTCGAGGCGATGCTCAAGATCGACCACAATCTCTCCGCCGTCACCGTGCACGGCATTACCCGGGATGCGGCGCGGGATGGACAGGACGAGCCCGACGCCCTGCTCGCGTTCCTCGACTACCTCCGCGATGGAGTGATCGTCGGGCATCATATCGGACACGACATTGGGACGCTCGACGTGGCGCTCGATCGGCATTTCGGCGCGAAACTCCTCAACCGTTGGATCGACACGATGGATCTGACGCTGCTCCTCGAACGCGGAGGCGCCTTCGGCGAGGACGAGCCCATGCGGAGCTTCTCTCTGGACGCGCTCTGCGAGCGATTCGAAGTGAAGCCCTACGGTCGGCACACGGCCCCCGGCGATGCGCTCCTCACTGCGCTGGTCTTCTTGAAGTTGCTGCGGGTCGCGGCGCGCAACGGGCGCGGCGCCCTGGCGGCTCTCTGTGAGCGCGCACCCGTCGTCGACCCGGAGGCGTGAAGCGCCTGTTGCGGCCTCGCCAAGCCGCGTGTCGCGATTGCGACGGCAAGGTGGGCGGGTGCGTCGAAAGTCGAGGGAGACCTATGCCCGGGCCTGGCGCACCGCTTGCTGGGCAGAGGACAATGAAAGGAGCGGTTCTCCGGAACCGGAAGACTCAGGCTCAGTTTCGAGGAGACCCTCACGGTATCGTGGCGTGTCTGCCCGGCGATCGCGTTGGTCGCGATAGGCCTCTGGTTCTGTGTTCGTGGGCCTTTATCGTGCCCTCCCCTCGGAGATGCTCGAGACGTCGACGATGATCGCGGCCCTGCGTGATGGCGTCGTCCGCCAGGCGGCCTCCGCGAACGCGGCCGAACGTAGCTAGACGATTCCGTCGCGTTCGAGTGCGTCGATCGCAGCGGGACCGAGATCGAGGAGCTCGGCGAGGACCTCGCGGTTGTGCTCGCCGAGCTTCGGCGCCGGCCTGGGAGGACTCCCGTCGGGATGGTCTCGGTCGGCGGGGTCGCGGAGCTGGATCGGACTGCCGAGTGCCTGCACGGTGCCGCGCTCCTCGACGTCGACCGGCCGCAGCACGCCCTGCTCGACGTTGTAGGGATCGTCCACGGCTTCTGCGAGAGACCGAACCGGGGCACACGGGATTCCACCGCTCTCGAGCAGATCCAGAAGCTCGGCGCGGTGTTTGTTCCGCGTCCAGGCGCCCACGCGCTCTTCGATCCAATCGCGGTTCGCGCCTCGGGCGGGTGCTTGGCGAAAGGACTCATTGCCCGACAGCGCCTCATCTCCGCAGATCTCGCAGAATTTCGCCCACTGTGCGTCGGTGACGCACATGATCGTGAGCCAGCCGTCGGACGCCTCGAAGGCGGCGTAGGGTGCCGAACCCGGCACGGCGTGGCGGTTCCCAACGCGTCCCGGATCGGTGCCGGTCTGCAGGTACGGCGACGCGTACGACATGAGCGCGGGGAACGTCGCGTCGAGCATCGCCACCTCGACGGGTCGCCCGCGTCCGGTCTGGTCGCGGTCTCGAAGCGCCAGCAGGATCGCCCCGAAAAGATGGGAGGCACCGAGCATGTCGGCGAGGGTCGCGCCTGCTTTCACTGGAGGCTGGTCGGGAAAGCCGGTCATGGCCATGTGGCCCGAGACGGCTTGGATGGTGAAGTCCATCGCTGCGAGGCCCGCGTATGGGCTGCCGCTGCGGTAGCCCCGGCCCGATGCGAGGATCAGGCGTGGGTTGTGCGATTCGAGCACGTCCCAGGTGAGGCGGAGATCCCGCAGCACATCCTCCCGGAAGTTCTCCACGACGACGTCGGCCTTCTGCACGAGTTGCAGGAAGATCTCGCGTCCTCGTTCGCTCTTGAGGTCGAGCGTCATGCCGCGCTTGTCGACGTTCAGCATGAGGAACGAGTAGCTGCCGCCGGGTGGGGAAATGTCATGGCGCCGCAGAATCTCGCCGCCGGGCGGCTCGATCTTGATGACATCGGCGCCTTGTGCGGCCAGCAGCAGGCCGCAGTAAGGCCCGTTGTAGACCTGGCCGAGTTCGAGCACCCGAAGGCCGGAGAGGGGTTGTGCGTTCACGCGGCCTCCGAGTCGACCCGCCGTAGTTCCGGCGGCGCGAAGAAGGTCGCGACGACGACGAGGAAGGCGCCGAATCCGAATCCCGAGGAGAGCGTGCCGAGCAAGAGAGCCTAGTCCCGCGCGCGTGAAGCGAAGATGCGCTGGCGGCGGCCGGAGCGGGAGAGGGACCGGAACAAGAACCCGCGGAAGAGCATCGCCCAGACGACCAGCACGCTCGCGAGCGCGGTCGCGACGAGGGTCTGGACGATCCCACCGAACGGCAGCCAGGTCGCGACGGCGCCTATCACGAGATCGAGGCCGTTTTGAACGCCGAGCTTCGACATCACCAGGAACCCGATTTGCAGGTCGATCAGGAAGAACGGCGCCATCAGAATCGCCACTGGGAGGAGCCACTCCAGGAGGTTGTCGCGCGTGAACTGCACGGCGTCTTGGAGAAGCGGCATGCCATCGTTGTGGCCTTGATAGATCAGCTCGGGGATCGGATTGAATACGATGAAGATACCGGTGTTCACCGCGACCATGAGCCAGACCATGTTCGGGTTCTGCGAGACGATCATGCCGAGTAGGAGCCGAACGATCCAGAACATGAAGAAGACCGTGATGAGCCGACTGAAGTAACGCCCGAACGTCTGGCTGAGCTCGCTCATCTGGACGCGCTGGTGGGCGACCGCCTCGCCGAGGATCGCGAGGAACGAAGAGGCGCACGCGGCGACGGCGAGGAAGACGAGAAGGCCGCCCGCGAAACCGAGGTTCATCGCGACGGTCGTCACGAGCTGGAGTACGATCGTGTACGTAGGGACGAGGCCGACGATCCAGATGTGTCGCACGAGCGAGGTCGTGCTTTGTCGGAGCGCGTCGGCGTAGAGTCCGAGCGTCGCGCGGACTAGTAGATTTAGGTCGCTCATCTGTCGGCCAGCGATCGTGTCAAGTCGCGCGTGAGGTTCTTCTGGTGTGACTCCAGGGTGCCGCCGCCGATCTCGAGCAGCTTCGCGTCCCGCAGGAGCCGCTCGACTGTGAACTCCGTGCAGTAGCCCCAACCGCCGAGGACCTGCATCGCGTTGTCCGCGATCTCCTTGCCGACCGGCGCTGCGAAGAGCTTTGCTGCGTCCGTGCCGATCCGGTTCCGCTTGCCCTCCCCGACGTCGCGCGCGACGCGGTACACCAACGTGCGCGCGGCCTCAGCCTTGGCGTAGGAATCGGCGACGTAGCGCTGAATCTGTCCGAACTCCGCGATCGGCTTCCCGAACGCCTCCCGGTCGACGCTGTAGCGGGCCATGATTGCGAGACACCGGTCGGCGATTCCGACGCTCATCGCGGCGAGACAGATGCGCTCGATCTCGAGGTTTCGCATCATGTGCGTCATGCCGCCGCCCTCGGCGCCGAGAAGGTTGTCGGCCGGCACGGCGCACTCTTCGAAGATCAGTTCCGCCATCGGGGATCCGCGCATGCCCATCTTGTCGATCGACGGGCCGACGGAGAAACCGGGTCGATCTTTTTCGACGACGAACGCTGTGATGCGATCTTGGACCTTCGCGTACACGAGAAAGTAGTCCGCATCGGGAGCGTTCGTGATGAATGTTTTACGGCCCTGCAGCACGTAGTCGTCGCCGCGGCGCTCCGCGGTGGTCTTCATGCCGAGGACGTCGGTGCCGGCGCTGGGCTCAGTCATACCCATCGCGCCAATCTGTTTCGCGGAAAGAACGCCTGGAAGGAAGCGGGCCCGTTGGTCGGCGTTCGCCGAGTGATAGAAATTGTTCACGAACAGGATCGCGTGTGCGAGGAGTGCGAGGGTGAATCCGGGGTCGCTCTTCGAGAGCTCGTGATGGACGATCACCGCGGCGGTCGCATCGAGACCGCCGCCGCCGTCCTCGGACGGGATGGTCATGCCGAGCAGTCCGAGCTCGCCCGCGCGTCGCATGAGCGCGACGTTCAGGCTGCCCTCCCGGTCATGGTTGCCAGCCTGCGGCTCGACTTCGCCGGCAGTGAAGTCGCGGGTGAGGTCCTGGAGCATCCGGTGCTCTTCGCTGGGGAGTTCGGGTTCGATCTGTCCGGGAAGGGTGTCCATGAGGGGTTCGGAAGCGGCCATGATCAGGGATCGTCGCGCTTTTTCGGGGCTTTCGCCAGTGCCCCGTCTCGGACTTTCCTCTAAACAGCGACTCATGGACTGGACGCAGATCCCCGAGAGCGAGAACGTCGTCGAGTTGGCCGCGGTCGTAGGCGAGGCCGAGTTCGTCCTCGAGTTCACCGAAGCTGTGCGTGGCTGGTTCCGGCTAAGCGTGTTCTGTGACCACCGTTCCGCCGATCCGGCCGCGCGCTACTTCGCCCGGGCGGTCGAGAAGGACGATCCCGGAATCCAGGCACTCGCGAACGCGTCGACCGCCGAGGACGCGGCCACGCTCTGCATCCGCGAGGCGGGCACATCGCTCCGCCGCGCTCGTGGTCGCTGAGCGGTCTCTACTCGACTACGCTCTCCCACGACGAGGAGCCGTCGAGGAAGTCGCGCGTCCATTCGAGGAGTGAGACACCGTTCACGGTCTGGGTGTAGAACTCCGAGCCGAGGAGCACCGTGTGCGTCGTGCCCTTGGGGAAGAACCGCTCGAAACGGCCCGGCCAACTCGCCGCGAGCTCGCCGCTCACCGACAGGATCAAGTCCCGGTATTTTGGGCCGCTCAGATCGATGAAGAAGCTGATGACGCTGTCTTCCTGGTACGAGTAGAGCGCGGTGCGGAGTGTCGGATCTCGCTCGAACGCCCATTCCGTGAGGAAGCTGTACTGCGTGTCGCACTTGGTGCAGCTCTCCGGGACGAGGCGGGTGAAGTTCCAGTTCTTGACGCGGTTCTGAATGTCTTCGGAGGCGCCGATGTTCTGCACGCCGGGACCCGAGTCGTTGTAGACGAGAATCGGAGTCTCGGGCAGTGCCACGCGGACCGCTCCGTAGCCCGCATAGGTTCCGTAGCCGCCGGCGCTGCTTCCGGCGATGACGACGCGCGACGGGTTCGGGAAGTTGTTCGTGAGTGCATCCACCGCGACCGACAGGTTTCTGAAGCCATGGTGGTAGGTGCGGATGCCGTCGTAGTCCACGGTCGCGTCTCCGGTGAACACCGAGCCGTCGCAGTACGGGACGTACACGATGTCGAAGTCGGCAAATGGGTTGCGCGAGTCGCTGGTGTCGATGATGCCAGTTTGAGCCGGGCCGTTGGCGGTCTTGAGTGCAGTATTCGCGGCATGGCACGTGGCGTAGTCCCAGCAGGCGCCGCCGCCTTGGAGATAGAGGAGGGCTTCGTCGGAGGCTCCCTCGCGGACGCTCACCTGGAACTCGTCGCCGACGAGGCAGATCGCGCCCTCTTCGGCTGCGTCGAAGAAGTAGTGCGTCCACGCCCCGTCCTCGACCACGCGGCTCGGCTCCTGCGTGCCGAGGTACTCTGCGAACCCGGTCTCGCGGAGCTCGTCGACCGCGCGGCGGGGGCTGAGCGAGTCGCCGCCTCCGTTCGGCGTGTTTCCGCTTCCGGCCGAAGTCGAGCCATCGCCGCAGCCGACGACTAACACGGCGAACACGAGGAGCAGGACCATGTGCGCCGAGCGGCGCGCGATGAGCGAGAATAGAAGCGACATCCGTCGAAGATACCCATATCGGGTCAGGGTATGCCACGGGTGAATCCGGGTATCCGTTCGCAGACTGCATCATGGGTCCGATCCCGATCTGAGCGTCCGCCCGCGCCCCAATCGTGCGCATCAGCCCGCGTCTCGGAGTCGGGCCGGCCGAGCTACAGGAGTGGGCCGAGGCTTTGCCTGCGGCGCGGGGTGTGCGACCTACGAGCACGGCACATGCGCAATGGGAGAACTCGAATGAAGGCGATCATCATGAACCAGCCCGGTGCCGCGGAGGTGCTCGAATGGGGCGACGCGCCCGACCCGAAGCCGGGGCCCGAGGACGTTCGGATCCGCGTCGCGGCGACCGCCGTGAATCGTGCGGATCTGAATCAGCGGATGGGTTTCTACCCGCCGCCACCGGGTGCGCCGGACATTCTCGGTCTCGAGTGCTCGGGAGAGATCGTCGAGAAGGGCTCCGCGGTTCCGGGTGACTTCGAAGTTGGCGACCGGGTCATGGCTCTGCTCGCGGGTGGTGGATACGCCGAGCAGGTCGTCGTGCACCACGGCTCCGTGATGCCGGTGCCCGCCGGACTCGATCTCGTGCAGGCGGCGGGTCTTCCGGAGGTCTACCTCACGGTCTTCCTCAACGTGTTCCAACTCGCCCGCTTTCCGGAAGGTGGGACCCTCCTCGTGCACGGCGGTGGCAGCGGTATCGGCACGGCGGCGATGCAGCTCGTGCGTGAGGCCGGGGGTCGTTGCTTCGTCACCGTCGGGAGTGACGAGAAGTGTGCTCGATGTGTGGAACTCGGCGCGGCGGCCGCGATCAATTACAAGACCGAGGCGTTCGGCGAGCGAATCCACGAGCTCACGGGTGGAGCCGGAGTGGACGTCGTGCTCGATCCTATCGGCGGCTCGTACCTCGAACCGAACGTCGCATCGCTCGCCGTGGGGGGACGGCTCGTGATCATTGGGATCACGGGCGGTGGACAGGGGAACCTCGACATCGTGTCACTCCTACTGCGTCGTCTTGAGATCATGGGATCGACCCTCCGCGCGCGCCCCGTAGAAGAGAAGGCAGCGATCGTTCGCGGGTTTCGCGAGCGCTTCGGTGCGGCCGTGGAGGCAGGACGGTTGGCACCGGTCGTTGATCAAATCCTGCCGATGGAGAACGCCGCCGGGGCCCACCGGGTTCTCGAGGCGAGCACGCACGTCGGCAAGGTTCTCCTTCGGGTGTGAGCCGAGAGATGTCCGAGAACGCGCTTTCCGCTGCACTCCGAAACGCCGCTGCGCGCGGCGACGCCTGGGCTCGGATCCGCGAGGGGGACCGGACCACGACAGTGGCGACCCTCGACTGTGCGGCGAGCGACGTCGCGACGGAGCTGCTGCGCAGCGGAGTGACACAACGCGCTCGCGTGGGCTTGGTGGTCGAGAACACGTCGGCGCACATCGCTGCCCTCTTCGGGATCTGGCGCGCCGGCGCGGTCGCGGTTCCGTTGAATCCCCGTTTGCTCGACGCCGAGGCCGACGCGCTTCTCGCTCATGTGGGCGCCACCGCGCGGCTCGAGGTCGACGCAGGCACGGGGGCCCCGAACATTCAATCGGCTCCCGGTGCGGACGAGGGCGAAGACTCGGACGATGAGCCGGACGCGGTCGTCGCGTACACGTCCGGCACGACGGGCCGTCCGAAGGGCGTGCGGCTCACGCACGTGAACATGCTCGCTGCGGCGATGGCCGTGGCGCGCACGCGACGCGACGGACCGGAGTCCGTCGCCGTGGTTGCGAGCCCGCTCTGTCACAATCCGGTCTTCGTTTCGCACTATCTCGCGCGTCTCCTCACGGGCGGCACGCTCGTGCTCGGTGGATTCGAACCAGCGCGCGTGGCGCGCGTCATCCGCGAGCAGGGGGTGACGGACCTGCCGCTCGTGCCCGCGATGATCGAACCGCTTCTTGCGTCGGGCGTCTCCGCCGCATCGAGTCTGGCGAAGGTGACGGTCGGCAGTGCGGTGACGCCCATGCATGTGAAGGAAGCTCTGGCGGAGCGATTCCCGAATGCGGAGATCCTCGAAGCGTACGGCCAGACCGAGAGCACCGACGGGCTCACGATGACGACCGGGCGAGAGGCCTTGATCCGCGCAGGGACCGTCGGTCGGGCGCATGCGTCGTTCGAGATCGGAGTCCGGAGGCCGGATGGAGCGGCGAGTGACGTCGGCGGGTCCGGTGAGGTCGTAGCTAGAGGGCCGATGGTCATGCGCGGGTACTGGAACGATTCTGCTCAGACGGAGGCGGCGCTCCGCGACGGCTGGCTCCACACCGGAGACCTCGGTCGGATCGACGCCGACGGGTTCTTGTACATTACCGGTCGCCTGAAGGAGATCGTCATCACCGGCGGCGAGAACGTCAGTCCCGAGGAGGTCGAGGTCGTGCTCTCACGGCATCCCGACGTTCGGGGCGCGGTCGTGTTCGGGACCCCTCACGAGCGATGGGGCGAGCAGGTGACGGTCGCGGTGATTTCCGATGTGGACATCGCTCTCGACGACCTGCGCGAATTCGCTCGCCCGCACCTCGCAGGTTTCAAGCTTCCGCGCGCTCTCGTCCGCGTCCGTGAATTTCCCCGGACGAGTGCGGGGAAGGTTCGGCGCGGCGAGTTGCGGGACCGCTACGCGCCGGGCTGATTCGACACCGCGATCTCAGTGGTCGGTGTACTAGCCGAGCACGCAACTGAAGCCGTCGGGCGGTGTCGTATACTCGAAGTTCGAGGGGTTGGTCCCCTTGGGGAACGAGAGGAGCGTCTTCGCGAGCCACGTCGTCATTGCGGTGGGCCAGATGTGCCCGTGGCTCCCGGTGCACGAGAGCGTCACGACGTTCGATTGCGCCGCGTAGTAGATCGCCGCGTCCCGGGTCTCCGGGTCGTAGTTCGCGATCGGGGCGTTGGGAGGCCACAGATCCGTCGGCCCACCCCAGATGAGGATGACCAGGGATCGATCCATGGTGACGTCGTCCGCGGGGGCGGCCAGCCCGCCGTACCAGTTACCCGACGAGGCGACTCCGCCGGCGAAGAAGTCGGAATTGAAGGTCATCGAGCGGTTCGTGAACGAGCCTCCCGCCGAGATGCCGCCGACGTGGATCTGAGATTCGTCGACGGACCACCGATCGGCCACGCAGCGAACCATGGACTCCACGAAGCGGAGGTCGGGCCCTTCTTCGTCGCTCGGTCCCGCGATGCTGCCATCGTACCACGGCTCCCACACGCGCCCGACCGACATCAGCAGAAGCTACTCAGAACTGACCGATTGAGTCCGCCGCCATCTCGGCCAGGTCGCGCTCGGTTCGCAGATTGATGCGGGTTCGCGTCTCGCCCGCGAGGATCGTCAGCTCTAGTACCTCGCGAACGAGCCCGATGCCGGGCACGAGATGCTCGGTTCCCCGGAGGTCGAGTCGGAGAGCCGTGTCGCTCGGGGCGCCCGCGTGTCCCGTGAGGTGGACCGTCTGACTCTCGCCGCGTACGTCGAACGCGAGTGCCGAGAGTTCCATTCCCGACACGGAGATGGTCTCCCGCGAGCGGGGCGTCCGCACGCTCTCGCCTTCGAAGGTAATCGACCGTGCGCGCGGGGCCCCGTCGATGGTGGCGAGGACCTCAAGCGTTCGGACGAACCGGGTGCGGAGGGCGCGGCCACGGACGACAGGCGTCTCGACGAGCACGGCAGCCGGATCGATGTCCGTCCAGTGCATGCCGTCGGGGCCGTCGACAGACACGGCTTCGAGGCGGATCTGCGTTTCCGTCTCTCGTGCGCGTAGCCGGCGGGGGGGGCCACCGTCGGGCGTGCCTTCGACGATGAAAACCCCATCCGGACCCTCGTTCAGAACCCGCGTGGTGAGGATCGTGGAGATCGCCTCGTCCCCACTTCGAGTGTGTACGAGGAACCGGCTGCGGCGGTCCGTCTCGTGCGGGAGGAGCTCTCCGGGCGGGCCTGCGAAGAGGATGCCGTCCTCCCCCGCGTCGTCTCCTCCGCAGCCCGCGACGAGGGCCGCGAGGAGTGCGAGGATTCCGGTTCTGCGCGCTGTTCGCCGTCCTGTGCTCGTCGTTCCGCGTCTCGAATCCATCACCGTCCTCCTCTCCGGGGGATTGGCTCCCGGAGAGTTCGGCGTATGGCGGGCGCGACGGTACGGGAAGGGATGCCGCGGAAACTTTGTTCCGCAGAGCAAGCCTTCTCTTCATTCCGCCGTCGTTGGGCGGAACGGGGTCGATTGCGTACGCGCGCGGCGGGAAGAACCGCGCGCGTACGTCACCGCGAGGGGCGCGTTCTCAGAGCGCCTCGTCGCCGCGCTCGCCCGTGCGGATGCGCACCACTTCGTCGACGGGCAGAACGAAGATCTTGCCGTCACCGATCCGGCCGGTCTTGGCGGCCTTCTCGATCGTTTCGACGACCTGCCCCACGTTGTCGTCCGAAACGATGATCTCGAGCTTCACCTTCGGCAGGAAGTCGACGACGTACTCGGCGCCTCGGTAGAGCTCCGTGTGGCCCTTCTGGCGACCGAAGCCCTTCACCTCAGAGACGGTCAGGCCGGTAGAGCCGACCGCGCTCAAGGCTTCCTTCACTTCGTCGAGCTTGAACGGCTTGATGATGGCTTCAACTTTTTTCATGGTTCATTCCTCCGTGGCGGAGTTGATGGGTGGTTTTGGTCCGCTCGCTCAGTCGATCGAGCCGTAGGCTCGCTCGCTGTGCTCGGTCAAGTCGAGTCCGGCCATTTCGCCCTCGTCGGTGACGCGGAGGCCGACCAGCATGTCCGTGAGCTTGAGTATGATGATGGCACCGACGAAGCAGAATGCCATCGTCGCGAGCACGCCCTCGACCTGGATCCAGAGCTGACCCGGGTTTCCGTAGAGCAGGCCGTCCTTATCGCCGAACGCCGCGTCCGCGAAGATGCCCGTTGCGATCGCGCCCCACGTGCCGCCGACGCCGTGAATGCCGACCACGTCGAGCGCATCGTCGGCTCCGAGCATCTCCTTCAGGCGGATACCGAAGTAGCAGAGGATGCCGGCGCCCGCGCCGATGGCGATCGCGGACATCGGGCTCACGTAGCCCGCGGCCGGTGTGATCGCGACGAGGCCGGCGACGGCGCCGGAGGCGGCGCCGAGCACCGTGGGCTTGCCCCGATTCATCCACTCCACGAACACCCAGGCCAGAGTCGCGGCCGCGGCCGCGGTGTTGGTCGTGACGAAGGCGATGGCCGCCGAGCCGTTCGCGCCGAGCGCGCAGCCGGCGTTGAAGCCGAACCATCCAACCCAGAGGAGGGCGGCGCCGGCGACCGTGAACGGAAGGTTGTGCGGCGGAAGCGGCTCCTGGCCGTAGCCGATTCGCTTCCCGAGGAGGAGCGCTGCGGCGAGGGCCGAGACGCCGGAGCTGATGTGCACGACCGTGCCTCCGGCGAAGTCGAGCGCACCGTCCGCGGCGAGCCAGCCGCCGCCCCACACCCAGTGGCAAAGCGGCGCGTAGATCAGGATCGACCACAGCACGGTGAAGATCAGGAACGCGCTGAACTTCATCCGCTCGGCGAACGCGCCGACGATGAGCGCCGGGGTGATGATCGCGAATGTTCCCTGGAACATCATGAAGAGCAGGTGCGGGATCGTGCCTCCTTCACGCGGCTCGACGCCGACGCCGGCGAGACCGACCATGCTGAGGTCGCCGATGAAGGCATTGCCTTCGCCGAAGGCCAGCGAGTAGCCGATCACGATCCAGGCGATGCTGATTGCGGCCATGCACATGATGCACTGCATGAGGACGCTCAGGACGTTCGTGCGTCGCACGAGGCCGCCGTAGAAGAGCGCGAGGCCGGGAGCGGTCATCATGATGACTAGGGCCGTCGCCGTGAGAATCCACGCCGTGTCCCCCGTGTCGATTGCAGGAGCGTCTTGGGCCCAGGCCAGGCTCTTTGTGAGCAGAACCCCGAGTACGGCTAGGCAGGCGGAAATGAGCGCGCGAAATGCGCGCGCGTGTTTCGGGCGCTTCTTCTCCATGGCTGATTTCCTCTCGAGAGGTGCAAGGTGGGGGCCAGCGGTGGGCCCCCGAAACGGGCGAAGAGTTGTTCGTTCCCCGACAGCGACGTGCCTAGGATGAAGGCACTGCCTACTAGATCACCGGCCGGTGGGGGAAGGCCGGCGTGGCCTTCTCGTCAATTTTTTTGCCCGGAGCCCAGGCGTGGCTCGGCCCCGGCCCGGAGCCGAGCCAGATTCTCGCCGTGGCGGGCCACGATGAGCACGCTCAGCCCGGCGGCCGCCGCGATCACGAGGCCCGGTTCTCCCAGGGCAACGGCGCAGAGCGGGGCCGCCAGGGCAGCCGCGATCGACGCCACGGACACGATTCTGGTCGCGCCCAGGACCGCTGCGAAGACGGCGACCGAACCCAGGGCGACCGTCGGGGCCAGCGCCAGGAGGGCGCCGAGCGTGGTGGCGACACCCTTTCCTCCCCGAAATCGAAGAAAGACTGAGAACACATGGCCCAGTGCGGCAAAGATCGCGGCGACGACCCGCGCTCGCAGTACATGGGCGGGTCCCCCGCCGGCGAGGGACTCGAGTCCCGCCACCAGGAGTACGGGAACCGCGCCCTTCACTGCATCGATTCCCAGGGTCACCGCACCGGCGTAGGCACCCACCGATCGCGCGACGTTGGTTGCGCCGATGTTCCCGCTCCCCTCTTCGCGGACGTCGACGCGGTACAGCAGGCCCAGAAGGTACCCGCTAGGGATCGACCCGAGCAGATAGGCAGCGACGCCGACTGCTACGAGCTCCCAGGTCATAGCCGGAAACGGGAGTCTTTTCGGCTATTTCGGCGCTGCAGACTGCGCCCGGCAAAGAAGCCGAGGATCAGGGTGCACAAGGAGACCGTGAGGAGCGTAAGCGGTTCGTCGAGCCGAGGAACCGGGGTGTCGACGCGGGCGGACAGACGCTCGAGCATGGTCGTCAGGCGTTCGAGACGACGATCGAGGAGGTCGTGCTCTTGGCTGGCCCACTGCGGAGCCTCTTCCCCATCCGTGAGGCGATCCAGCTGGTGCCACAGTGCGCCGACGTCGTCACGCAGTGCAGCGATCTCCTCATTCAGATCGGGCTCCGGCGCAGGCGCGGCCGCGGCTCGCAGCGGTGCTGCGGGCGGAGGTTCCAGGCCGAGGGCTGCGATCGGGCTTCCCACAAGGAGGAGCACGATCGAAAGGCCTGCAAGAAAGCGAGAAATACCCAACGGGGGCGCGATATACCACCCCTTCGGCCGTCAATCCATCGCTCGCGGCCGCTCGCTTCCCCCGAGCCCGACAGGACTCCTTCAATAAGCGAAAGAGTCGGGGTGACAGGATTTGAACCTGCGGCCCCTGCGTCCCGAACGCAGTGCTCTACCAGTCTGAGCTACACCCCGGAGAAGCGAAAAACGCCTGATTCCGCGCGGTCGCGCGGAGAGGACCGGATCTAGCAACAGCCCTCGGGGCACGCAAGACGATCCCGGTGCCGGCCGGGGCTCGCTTGGCGTGCTGGGGAGTGCCGCTAGACTAGAGCAGGCCAACGGGGCAGCCTTGGGAGACAAGAGGTGGCGCCCCTGGCAGGGCGGGTAGCGGTACAATGCCCACACAGATGAGGATTGACGATGTGGTGCGGTCTTCGCCGGCAGGCGGTGCGCCTGTGACCGCGGATCGCAAGGCTCGCGCGCTGGCGGAGCTCGCGGAAAGCAATGCGCTCGCCCGTGGAGACCGGGCCGCCTTCATCGCCGAGCTGACCGTCCTCGTAGCCGACACCCTCGATCTCGAGCGCGTCGGTGTCTGGTCCTTCGACGAGGACGGGGGCCGCCTCACGTGCGAACGGTTGTGGGAGCGAAGCCGGGGCCGGGCGACGAGCAGCCAGGAGTTCACGGCAGCCGAGTGCCCGGAGTACTTCGCCGCCGTTCGTTCGGGGCGGTCTCTGCTCATCGCCGACACCGAGGCGGAGTCCGTGCTGAGGTTCGCCTCGAAACATCTCAACGGCGTGCGCGCTTTGTTGGACGCGCCGGTGCGGCTTCACGGTGAGCTCGTCGGGGTCGTTTGCCACGAGCATGTCGGCGGGCCTCGCATCTGGACGAGAGAGGAAGAACAGTTCGTTCGCTCCGTATGCGGCCTGGTGGCTCTCGTCATAGAAGTCGAGGGGCGTGCGAGCGCGGAGTCCTCGCTTCGCGATTCTGAGCAGGCCTACGGTGAGCTCATCGAGAGCATGGACGACGTGCTGTACGTCGTCGAGAACGACGGCCGGGTCACATCACTGAATAGTGCGTTCGAGCGCCTGCTGGGTTGGAAGCGTGAGGATTGGATCGGCAAGCACTTCGCCGCGTTCATCCACCCCGACGATTTCTCGCTTGCCGTCGAAGTGCAGACGAGAATCTTCGCGGGAGAGTCGTCGGTCGCGCTCGAACTTCGGTTTCGAGACAGCGTGGGCGGATGGAAGGTCGGAGAGCTTCGCGCGCGGCCGCGGCGCACGGGCGAAGAGATCACGGGCGTGATCGGTGTCGCTCGGGACGTGACCCATCGCAATCGTTCCGAGTCTCACAAGCAGACGTTGCTCGGGATTGCGAAAGACGTCGCGGGCAATCTGGATCTGGCCACATTGTTCGATCGAGCGCTCGAGCCCACCGTATCCGCCCTTGGCTGTGATGGTGGGATCGTCTTCCGCGAGAATCCGGAAACCGAGGTGAGTCGGACCATCGCAGATCTCGGCTTCGCTCCGGAACAGTCGGCGCTCCTTCGCTCGTTCGAGTTTCCGCGAGGCTTTCCGTTCGGTGGGCGACTCGCCCGCGGTGAGACTGTGGTTCTTCGCAGCTGGGACGAAGCGCCTCCGAAGCTGGTCGAGCAGGTGCTGGAGCCCCTGGGGATCTCGTCGCTCTTGATCGCACCGTTCTATGCCACCGGCCAGTTCTATGGTGCCGTCGCCGGGTGGAGCACACGCCCTGGCGCGTTCGATCCGGCGGGGGTGGCGCTGGCCGAAGCGATTGCTCGACTTCTGACGAGCGCGGTCGGAGCGGCCGAGCTCTTCCGGTTCAAGCAGGAGGAAGGTCGCCTCGAGGCCGTCCAGGCCCGGCTTGCCGAGGACATGATCTCTTTGATGGACGCTCCGGTTCTACTCGAGCGGCTCTGCCGAGCGACCCGTGAGGCCCTGCACTGCGATACCGTGCATGCGTTCCTGTTCGACGAGAAAGCCGACGATTTCGTTCCTGCGGGTCACGACGGTCACACGGCGATGCCGTACGATGCGCTGCAGGCGATTCGGATCCCGCGCGGCCCCATTGGCGCAACGATCGAGGTCCTGGAGGCACAGGGGCTGGTGCACGTCGCCGACGACGACCCGAGTCTTGCTCCGATCATGTCGGTGTACGGCGTCGCTGAGGGGTTGCTGGTCCCGCTCCGGCGAGGCCCCGAACTCCATGGCGTTCTCGCCATCGGTTGGGAAACGTCAGGCCCGAACTTCGATTCGACCGACGAGCGTATCGCCCTCCGCATTGGTCGCCTCGCATCGCTCGGGCTTGCGAACGCAGAGCTCGTCTCGCAACTCGAGAGCGCGAACACGTTGAAGTCGGAGTTCGTTGCGACGATGTCGCATGAGCTGCGGACGCCGCTCAACGTGATTCTCGGGTACTCGGATCTCCTCCTCGACGGCGTGTTCGGCCCCCTGAACGAAGAGCAGGTCGACACGATGAGTCGCCTGTCGCGAAGCGCCGAGAATCTCTGTCAGCTAGTGAACGCGACGCTCGACTTGAGTCGACTCGAGTCGAGCCGGATTCACGTCGAGCCGGCCGACGTCGCGGTGGACCAGCTCGTGCGGGAGATCGTCGAGGCCCAGGTGGAGGTGCCGGCCGCGGTCGAGTTCCGTCTCGAGCAGGCGGAGGACCTCGGCTTCGTTCGAACCGACCCCGGGAAGCTGAAGGTCGCTGTGGGCAATCTGCTGTCCAACGCCTTCAAGTTCACGGATAATGGGAGCGTCACGCTCTCGGTCGACGTGGTCCGCGGCGGAATCGAGTTCTGCGTTCGGGACACGGGTCCGGGAATTCCCTTGGCCCTTCAAGATGCTGTGTTCGAATCCTTCCGGCAGGGTGATGGGTCCTCGTCCCGTCGACACGGCGGCGTCGGGCTCGGGCTCTACATCGTCCGACAGCTGGTCGGGGTGCTCGGCGGGAACGTGATGCTGGAAAGCCCCGAGGGCGAAGGGGCGACGTTCCGGCTCTGGATCCCGGCGCACGGTGCCCCGAGCCGCGATGGTGAGGCCCGGCAGGTCGACATGTTCAAGAGGCCGGTGGTCACCGGTGTCTCCCCCGAGGAGAAGGCCGCTCTGTTTCCGAACCGATCGGAAAGCTGATCAGCGAGCGGCCAGGCCGCTCTCGGCGGCGGCACGCATCGCGGAAATGCGCTGGCCGTAGTCGTCCCCGCCAAAGATCCCCGAGCCGGAGACGAGGGTCTCGGCGCCCTTTTCCGCGACCTCGTGGCTGTTCGCTTCCTTGATTCCGCCGTCGATCTCGATGTCGTATGCCAGGCCGCGTTCAGATCGCCAACGCGAGAGCGTCTCGGTCTTCGCGAGAGCTTCGGGGATGAAGGACTGACCGCCGAAGCCCGGGTGCACACTCATCACGAGGACGCGCTCGACGAGGTCGAGGAACGGCTCGACCGCATCGACCGGGGTGTCGGGGCTCATCACGATCCCGGCGCGTTTTCCCAGACCGTGGATCTTGCCGATCGTGTCGGCCGGATCCGGGCAGGCCTCGACGTGCACGGTGATGGAGTCGGCGCCGGCCTTTGCGAAGGCCTCCAAGTACTCCCAGGGCGACTCGATCATCAGGTGGACGTCCAACTCGAGCTTCGTCACGGGCCGAATGCCCTGGACGACGACCGGACCGAGCGAAATGTTCGGCACGAAGTGGCCGTCCATCACGTCGACGTGAATCAGGTCGGCTCCACCGGCCTCCGCTGCTTTGATTTCGTCGCCGAGCTGACCGAAGTCGGCCGCGAGTATCGAAGGGGCGATCTGAATGGTGCCGGGCACGTAGCTGGTCATACCGAGCCACCGCCGTTTCTCAAGGCGACGGCGAAGAACCCGTCGAGACCGCCCAGGTCGGGGGACGTGCGCAGGGCGAGGTCTTCCCCGACGAAGGTCGCGGCGTCGCCGATGCGGTCGCGGGGATCGTCGCGGGTCCACGTCGGATGGTGCGCGAGAAAGTCGGCCACGTTGTCCTCGTTCTCCTCCGCGAGGGTCGTGCACGTGGCGTAGACGAGTCGGCCGCCGGGCCGGATGAGCGGTGCCGCCGAGTCGAGGAGCCTGCGTTGAAGGGCGGCCAGGCGGATCACGTCCTGCCGGTCGCGTCGCCACCGCAGCTCGGGGTGTGCCCGCAGGGTTCCGAGGCCGGAGCACGGAGCATCGACGAGGCCGGTGTCGAACGTGTTCGGCGCGAACGGCGGGTGGGTACCGTCCGCTCGAAGGACGAAGAGGCCCGAGCGACCGGAGCGGCGCGCGGCCGTGTGCCTAATGCCGCCGCGCGCTCGGTCGGACGCAATGACGCGGGCATCGGGTTGGCTCTCCGCAAGGGCAGCGGCCTTTCCCCCAGGAGCGGCGCAGAGGTCGAGAGTTCGGTCGCCGGCAGCGGGTCCGACAATTTCGGCGACGATCTGCGAGGCGACGCTCTGCGCCTCCAGGCCTTGGACGTCCGAGACGGAAGAAACGGGTCCTTCGATGACGACGGCGGCCCGCGCATACGGGCTCGCGTGTGCGACGACGCCGCGCTCCGCCAAGGAGGCGATCATGTCGTCGCGCGAAGCGCGACGGAGATCGACCCGAAAGGCCGAGGGGCCGGCCTCGTTGTTCGCGGCAAGGAGTGCCTCGGTCGCCGCGCGACCGCGTTCGTCGATCCACCGGCGCACCAGCCATTCGGGATGAGACCACCGGATCGCGAGGTGTGCGGCTGCATCGACGTCGTCGGGCGGAGGCGCGGCTTCGCCGTCGCGCAGTGCACGCCGCAGAATCGCATTCACGACGCGGGAGCCGCCCGGTGACGTGCGCTTCGCGAGCTCGACGCTGGTGTCGACCGCAGCGTGATGGGGCACCCGGTCGAGGAACAAGAGTTGGAAGAGGCCGAGGCGGAGCGCGCCGCGCACGGCCGGCTCGAAGTGTTCCGGAGACCGGCTGGAGAGGGCGGCGAGCGTCCAGTCGAGTCGCGCGCGCCAGGTCTCGACGCCGTAGGCGAGTCGCGTGAGTAAGGCGGCTTCGCGACGGTCGCTCAAGCGGTCGACGGCGGGTCCGAGGAGGGCGTCGAGAAACGCGCCCTTCTCCACCCGGAGCAGAACCTCGAGCGCGGCTTCTCGTGCGCTGACTTCGGGTGCGGTCTTACGTGCCAAGGGCTTGGCCTGCCTCGAGGCGCGCGCCGCGCGCCCAATCCGCCGCCTTCATCCGCTTCTTCCCGGCGGCCTGCACGTCGAGCAGCCGGAGTGCGCCGGTTCCTGTCGCGATGAGCGGACCCGTCTTGTCGACGGCGAGAACGGTACCGGTCGCGGCGGCGGAGGAGTCCTCGACGGCCGCGCGCCAGATTTTCAGGAGGGCTCCTTCGCGCGTCGTAGTGGCGCAGGGCCACGGATCGAGCGCGCGCGTTGCCCGCTCGATGTCCGCCGCCGGGCTCGACCAATTGATACGCCCGTCGCTCTTCTGCACCAGTGGCGCCGTCGTGACCTCGGACAGGACCTGCTCGCGCGCTTCGAGGCGTCCTTCGCGCCAGAGATCCAAGGCCTCGCAGAGCGTTTGCCCGCCCTCGAGCGCGAGCTTCTTTTCGAGCTCACCGCCGGTGTCCTGCGACGTGATCGGCAGGCGCGACTGATGGAGGATCGCACCGGCATCCATCTCGAGGACCATCTGCATGATCGTGATACCGGTCTCGTCGTCCCCCGCGAGAATGGCGCGGCTGATCGGATCGGCGCCTCGCCATCGGGGGAGGAGCGACGCGTGCACGTTGATGCAGCCGAAGCGGGGCAGGTCCAACGCGGCTTGTGGCAGCAGGCGCCCGTAGGCGGCCACGACGGCCAGGTCGGGCTTCATTTCCCGGAAGGTTTCGAGGGCGCTGCCGTCCTTCCAGCCGCGGGGCTGGGCAACCGGGATGTCGCGCGCCGTGGCGAGCCGCTTGGTGGGCGGAGCGACCATCGTCATCCCGCGTCCCTTGGCGGCGTCGGGGCGGGTGAAGACGCCAACGACGTGGTCATCGCGCCCGAGGAGGGCTTCGAGGACGGTTGAAGCGAGATCGGGGGTTCCGAAGAAGACCACGCGCAGAGGCGCGGCGGGGAGCGCCGGAAGAGACGAGGCGCTCAAGAGTCCTCGTCGTCTTCATCGCGCGCGATCGGTCGCCCCTCGCGGAGGGCCTTTTTCACGCGGCGAGCGTACATGTCTTTCTTCAGCCGGCTCAGGTGATCGAGGAAGAGCGTGCCGTCAAGGTGGTCGATCTCGTGTTGGAGCGCGACCGCGAGTAGGCCTTCGGCTTCGAGGGACACTTCTTTCTGGTCCCGGTCATAGCCCTTCACCCAGATGTGGTTCGCGCGGGTGACTTCGGCTCGGAAGTCGATCACGGAGAGGCATCCTTCCTCCCACACGATCGTACCTTCCTCCTCGACGATCTCGGGGTTGATGATCGAGACGAGTTCCTTGCCGCGTTCGCCGTCCTCATCGTCGTCGCCGACGTCGACGACGACGATCCGCTCGTTGAGTCCGATCTGGGGTGCGGCGAGCCCGATGCCGGGCGCGGCGTACATCGTCTGTGCCATGTCGTCCATGGCTTCGACGATGCGCCCGTCGATGTTTGCGACGTCGTCGGCCTCTTCCTTCAGGAAGGGATCGGGGAACGTGAGAATCTTACGAATAGCCATGGCGTTCGGGCCATTTGATACCAAAGAGGCTGGGGAAGCGCATCCAACCACCGCGCCGCGCGGCCCTTCACATCATGCTGATCGGATCGATGTCGACGATCGTTCTGGTGGAACTCTTGGTCTCGGTCGGGCGTGCCGCCCGGAGCACTTGGGCGAGCCGGCGACTCTCGGCGGCCTTCAGGAGAAGCTGGATTCGATACCGGCCTCGAAGGCGTTCGATCGGGGCTGGAGCCGGGCCCAGGACCTGCACTTCGCCGGGCGCCAGTCCGGGCATGGAGTGAACCGTCTTGCGCAGCCGGTCGGCGAGCTGATCCGCCTGGCGTTCGACGAGGGCGGCATCGCCCTCGAGGACGATCCGGGCGAGGCGCCCGAAGGGCGGGTAGTTCAAGTCTTCGCGCAACCGGAGCTCGCCTTCGGCGAACGTCGGGAAGTCGTGGCGTGTGGCGGCTACGAGACTTGGGTGGTCCGGGGTACGGGTCTGAACGAGAACGCGTCCGGGTTTTGCGCCGCGTCCTGCGCGTCCCGCGACCTGAGCCAGGAGTTGAAACGTGCGCTCGCTCGCCCGGAAGTCCGGGAAGTGTAGCGAGGCATCGGCCAGGATGACGCCGATGAGAGTCACACCCGGCGCATCGTGCCCTTTCGCGATCATCTGCGTCCCGACGAGTACGTCGAGCTCTCCATCGCGCCAGGCCGCGAGCGTTTCCTGCACGAACTCGGGCGAGCCTCCCGTGTCGCGATCGAGACGCGCGATGCGCGCGGCCGGGAGAAGCGTGGCGAGTGCGCCCTCGACCTGCTCGGTGCCGAAGCTTCGGCCGGCCATCGCGGCGCCGCAGTCGGTGCACGTCGAACTCGGTGGACGCGTGAAGCCGCAGTGGTGGCACGTCGCGATGCCCCGGGCCCGATGGAGCGTGAGGCTCACGCTGCAATGTGGACAGTCCTCGACGCGCCCGCAGTCTTCGCATTGGATGAAGCGGGCGAACCCACGTCGGTTCAGGAACACGAGGCTCTGCTCGCCCCCGCGGTAGTTCTCGACGAGCGCTTTCTCCAGGGGCGGGGACAGCAGCGGAGGCGGGGGAGGGGGGGTCTTACCTTCGGTTTCGGGTTGTCGCGGACGATCCTCGGGGAATCGGTTCTTCGGATCGCGCAGATCGATCAACTCGACGGCGGGGAGCGCCGACTCCGTCGCCCGGTTCGGCATCTCGAGCAATTGATACCGCCCGGTGAGGGCGGCCTGGTAACTTTCGAGGGACGGCGTCGCGGAGGCGAGGACCACGGGGATGTCAGCGATCTTTCCGCGCATCACGGCGACGTCCCGCCCATGGTAGCGGGGCGATTCCTCCTGCTTGTACGCGGCGTCGTGTTCTTCGTCGACGACGATCAGGCCGAGGTTCGGCAGGGGTGAGAAAACGGCGGACCGGGCACCGATCACGACCGGAGTCCGTCCGGCGGAGATGTCGTGCCACGTGCGTGCACGCTCGGTGTCGCTAAGGGCGCTGTGCAGCACGGCGATTTCGCCGGGGAACCGGCGGCTCGCATTGGCGATCAACTGCGGCGTGAGGCCGATCTCGGGTACGAGAAGCAGCACGCTGCGTCCGGCCGCGCGCACCGCGCTCGCGGCTTGCAAGTAGACTTCGGTCTTGCCGCTCGACGTCACGCCGAAGAGAAGGAGGGTGCCGAAGCGCCCCTGGCCGCCGACGATTGCGCTGAGAGCGGCGTTCTGTTCTGCGTTTAGGTCGACGGCTGCGGTGGCGTTCGGCTGGGGAGCTTTTAGCTCCTCTTCTGACGGGGGCCGCAGCGCGCCGCGTGCGAGGAGACGTCGGACCTGGTCGCCGGAACCAGGGAAGCGAAGTTCGACCTCCGCCCGCGAGACCGGTTGCGGTCGTCGTGCGAGAACGAACTCGTGAATCGCCGCCTGCCGCGGAGCTCGGCGGAGCTCCGTGCCGGCATTCTCCGCTACCAAGGCGCGTACTTCTTCGCGCCGTTCGATCACGACGTCGTTCACCGTGACCCGGCCCTGGCCCGCGAGCCTCCGCACTGCGGCGTCCGTACCGTCCCCGAAGTCACGACGGAGCTGCCCGAGATCGAGTCCGGTTTCGGGTAAGCGTGCGAGAATTCGATCGGTGAGGGGTTTGGGCTTCGCCGGTGCGGCGGCCTCCGGAAGAAGAGCGGGTTCGCGCGGAGGCTCGGTGGCGGGCACCGCCGCCGCTGTCGGTACGACTTGTCGCCGGGTACGACGCCGCACCGACGGGGGGAGGATTGCGCGTAGGAGGTGTGCCGGTAGGACCTGGTAGTAGCGCGCGGCCCATCCGGTGAGCTCGATGAGATCCGGCGGGAGCGGCTGGCCCGGGAGGATCGCCGCTACGTTCTTGAGCCCCTTCGGCGCGGGTCCGTCGTTCTCTCCCACGACAAATCCCGAGACGCGCCGTCGCCCGAGGGGAACTTCGACGGCGCTCCCCGGCACGATTTGGGGTGAGAGGGCCTCCGGAACCCCGTAGGTGAAGGTTCCCGGGGCGCCGCTGGCGCCCACGAGGGCGACCTCGACGAGGCGATCGGCTGTTGGCATGGGCGCTCTCCGCTCATACTCTTCGGACCGGCGCGCCGTCGAGGGCGGGGCGTGGGGGGCCGACCCCGCCGAGCGCATGGCGGGCCCCGCGGAGGGTCCCGAGGCAAGCGCTGCCTGCGGTTCTGGGGTTCCCATTTTTTGCAGCGATTTCTACAACTTGGAGTTGATACGATCGATCAAACCTTTAGCGAGTTCATGCGGGGGGGCTGATTGACTCCACCCCGCCCGGGGGCCATCTTAATCGTTGGCCGCCGGTTGTGGGACGGGCGGTGACTCAGGTGGTGCCGCCAGGGGACTGGGCTTTTTCTGGATTGTGGGCGGCCCGAGGTGGGGTGCGGTGGCTTGGAGCGGAAGAACTCGGAAGGCCGGTAGGTTTGGCGGCCTCGGTACGGCTTGGTCCAAGCTGACCGGGCGCGGTGCAGGCAGCTACATTGCGCTTGACGTCGGCGCGAGCTCGGTGAAACTCCTGGAGGTGCGCGGTCCGGGTGGGAGCCCCGAGATCGTCCGCGCCGGGATGGCGCCAGTGCCGGAGGGGGCGCTGCAGAACAACACCGTCCAGGACATCGTCGCGGTGTCCGAGGTGATTCGTCGCCTCGTCGACGGGTTGGGCGTCACGGCCCGTCAGGTCGTCACGGCAGTGCCGGGTCCTTCGGTAATCATCAAGAAGGCGCGTCTCGCACTTCGGCCGGATGAAGATCTGGAATCACTACTCATGATCGAGGCCGTGAACTTTATCCCGGAGAATATCGAGAACGTCAGCCTCGACTACCAGGTCCTGAGCCACGAAGAGTCTGAGGCCGAGGTGCTGCTCGTTGCCGTTCGTAAGGACATCCTGTCCGGCTTCACGATGGCGATCACGGACGCAGGTCTCGAGCCGGCCATCGTTGACGTCGACTACTTCGCGCTCGAGAACATGTACGAGCTGAACTACGACAATGGCCCCGACGACGTCGTCGCACTGATCAACGTCGGCTCGCGCTACTCGTCGATCAACATCGTAAAGGGTGGCGTCTCAGCGACGACCGGTGACGTTCAGGCCGGCGGCGGAGCAATCACCGACGCTCTCGTTTCGAGTCTCGGTCTCTCTTACGACGATGCGGAGCGGGCGCAGTGGGGCGAGTCGATGGGCGCCGAGATGGATCTGAAGATCCGAATGGTTCTGGAACGCGGCGTCGCGGAGTTGGCTGACGCCATCAATCAGTCGCTCCGCTTTCTTTGGCGTACCGCAAGCGACGAGCCGCTTCACTCGGTGTTCGTCACCGGCGGTGGTTCGCGTGTGCCGGGCTTGGTGGAGAGCCTTTCCGCCCGGCTCGAGGCTCCGGTCGAGATCGCAAATCCCTTCAACCGAGTGCAGATCAACCGTTCTCTGGACATGGTCGCCCTCGAGGAAATGGCCCCATCGCTCGGGGTGGCGGTAGGCCTGGGCACGCGCCGACCGGGTGACGCATGATTCGCGTCAATCTCGTTCCTCAGGATGAGGCCCGTCGGCAGGCGGCTCGGCGGCGCGACCAGCAGGCCGGAATTCTGGTCGCGGTTCTCCTCGTCGGTCTGATCGGGGTGGCCGAGTTTTTCACGCGCGGCGATGCGAGCGAAGTGCAGCGTGAGGCTGATCTCTATCAGGCGCAGCTCGCTGATCTGACCAAGAAGTACCAGGAGACGGTCCTCCTCGAGCGCAGGCAGTCCGAGCTCGAAGCGAAGCTCAAGACGATTGATGTACTCGAGCGTCAGCGTCGGGGGCCGGTGCACGTTCTGGCGGACTTGGGGGATGCGACTCCCGAGAAGCTCTGGCTGACGGAGATGCGTGAGGCCGGTGGCGCCGCTACGTTGTCGGGACGTGGCCTCGACAACCAGACCGTCGCTCTTTTCATGCGGAACCTCGAAGATTCGCCGTACTTCTCCAACGTGGAACTCGTCGAGACCAAACAGGTGGAAGACGGGCAGGCGAAGCTGAAAGAGTTCGCGATTCGCTCGAGCGTGATCTACGGCGGGCGGCATCCGAAGGCGGAGGCGCCCGCTGCGGATGAGAAGAAGGCCGAGGCCGAGGAGAAGACCGCGGCAACGGATGCCGAGGGGGCGTCGTCGTGAATCAGATCTCGGAGTTCTTCGACAACCTCGAGCCGAGCCGAAAGCTCGCGATCGTGATCGCGGTGCCGATCCTCATCTTGCTCGCCTACTACGTGTTCATGCTCGGGCCCCGCATGTCGCGCACGGCGGGCCTGCGCGAGCGCATCGGCGAGATGCTGGAGGAGAGGGACCGCAAACAGATCGAGACCGCGCGTTTTGCGGACCGGGAGCAGCAGGTCGCCGAGTTGGACCGGAAGCTCCAGACGGCAATCACGCGCCTGCCCGACGAGAAGGAGATCCCCGAGCTTCTGAGTAGCATCTCTTCGCTCGGGCGAGACTCCGGCCTCGACATCCTGATCTTCCGCCAGAAGCCCGAGGGCTATCAAGAGTTCTACGCGGAGGTGCCGGTGGATATGCAGGTGCGCGGGACCTACCACCAAGTCGCGTCGTTCTTCGATGAGGTGGCCAAGCTCGATCGCATCGTGAACGTCTCGAACATCGTCTTAAGGGATCCCAAGATCGCCGACGATGACCTCCTGCTCGAGGCGAACTCCACCGTCACGACCTTCCGGTTCCTCTCGGACAAAGAGCGCGAGCGTCTGATCGAGCAAAAGAAGATTAAAGGAGAGAAGAGGTGAGGAAGTCCGCGGTATGGCTGCTCGCACTGGCACTCACGGCCGCCAGTTCGACGGCGCTGCCGGCGGTGCGTGCGCAAACGATTGGGAGTATGCCCGGTGCCGGCGACGGCGACGGCTACGAATACGACCCGACGGGCAAACGCGATCCCTTCCGGCCTCTCTCCCTCATTCGGGAACCGAATCGTGCGCGAGCCGAGCCACTGACGCCGCTCGAGCGTTACGAGCTCGGTCAACTTCGCCTAGTCGGTGTGGTGCATCAGCTCACGCCGCCGAGGGCGATGGTCGAAGATAGTGCAGGGCTCGGGTTCATTCTGACGCCCGGGACGCCTGTCGGGCCGAACGGTGGGGTCGTAACGCAGATCCGACCGCGAGAGGTTGTGGTGGAGGAATGGCATACGGACGTGATTGGCCAGGAGCATCGCACGGAGCACGTGCTGGAGCTTCCGGCCGACGAGGATGGGCCGGTTCGATGAGGGCAATTTGCCTCATCGTGCTGGTCGCTCTCACCTACGGGTGTGCGGCGCAGAGGCCGCAGCCCGAGATCGTGGGTCGTGAGTACAAGACTCGCATCAGTGGAGACGGTGTGGTCGACGCGGAGGATTCAGTGGCGACGCTCGAGGACACGACGGATTACGGTTCTTACAGGGACGCCCGTAGCGCCTCGGCCGAGATCAACAGCATGCTCGCAGAGCCGCCGGGATTCGCCGAAGAGCACCAGCTCCGTGTTCTCGAAGTTGCGCGGGCCGGCGGACCGAACGGCACACGGGTTGTCGTGCAGCTTTCGCGAAGTCCGGTGGATTGGAAGTTCAGTGAGCTCTCCGATCCGCCTCGCTGCATGGTGGACGTTTACGCGCCGACGGCCGACGACTTCGGTCCTCGGTCGGTCGAGACTGGCGATCCGCTCGCACCTCGTGTGCGTGTCGGGCACTACCCCGATCGTCTTCGTCTGGTCGTCGATCAGTCGCCGGCGATGGCGGGGGCCTGCTCGGTCACGTTCGAGGACAGTGCGGTCGTCGTCGCTCTGGGCGGCAGCACCGGTGGTGCGACTGCGATCGATCTCTGGGAGGCGTATGACGTCCCGCTGGGTGCGCACGCGCATGCGGCACACACGTTGGCCGTGGCATCCGGAGTCACACCGCCTGCGCCGCCTCTCCCCGAGGCGATGGCTGCAGCGCCCATGCCTCCGAAGCCGGTGCCGGCCGATCTCGGGGAGCCGTACGCTGCTGCTCCGCCTCTTCCGAACCCGGGCCCGGCGGGCCCTCCGGGCGATCAGGCGAGTCTGAAGATGCCGCCTCCGCCGCCGGATAACCGCTACGGTGCGCCGTCGCCGGCCGGGGATCAGATCATCGATGGCGATGGGGCCGCGGCACCGCGACGGAAGATCTACAGCGGGCGACGGATTTCGCTCGAGTTCAAAGACGCCGACATCTTGAACGTCCTGCGGATCATCGCGGACGTCGCGCACCGCAACATCGTCGCGACCGATGATGTCACGGGTCGCGTCACGATCGTTCTCTACGATGTGCCTTGGGATCAGGCGCTCGAAATCCTGTTGAAGTCGACCGGCCTCGAACTGGTCGAGTACGACGACGTGATCACGGTCTCGACCGCGAAGCGGCTCGAGGAGGAGCGCAAGGCGCGTCTCGCGGCACAGATCGCGGGTCGTCGTCTCGAGCCTCTCCAGACCGCGTACCTCAGGGTCAACTACGTGAAGGCGCGTGACCTGGCGGAGCTTCTGCGCGGGAATCCGACCACGTCTTCCGCCGGTGCGATGACCGCGGGAGATCTCGCCGGGCAGTCGGCCGGACAGCGCCGCGGTCTGCTCTCGGGGCGCGGTACCGTCATGACGAACGACGCGACGAATAGTCTGATCGTTCGTGACATCTCCGATGGTATCGCGAACTCGCGTGAGTTGGTGCGTCGGCTCGACGTACAGACGCCACAGGTCGCGATCCAGGGGCTCATCTTCGAGGCCGATACCGACATCGGTCGGGATCTCGGCGTTCGTTGGGGCGCGAGTTACATCGCGAGCCCCGAGACGGGCAATCCCACGGGTAAGAACTTTCCGGGCCGGGTCGCGGTTGGTGGTGCGGGGCCGCGAAACACGGTCGAGGGTGAGGATGGCGCGACCGCCGGAAGCCCGATCCTGGTCGACTTCCCGGCTGCGGGTATTGCCGCCGGCGCGGGCAGTACGCTTGGCCTGGTGCTCGGATCCCTCGATGGAAGTTCGCAGATTGATGCCCAGGTCACTGCGATCGAGCAGGCCGGTAAGGGTAAGGTGATCTCGCGTCCGAAGGTGATCACGCTCAACAATGCAGAGGCGGAGATCCAGAGCCTCGAGATCCTCCGCGTACGGCTGCCGTCTACGGGCACGGTCATCAACACCGGCGCCGGTGGCAGTGCGGGTGGGAACACGGCGGCCACTCAGGCGATCGATACCGGAATCATCCTGCGGGTCACGCCGCAGGTGTCGAACGACGGCTACATCCTGTTGCAGATGTTCGTGAAGTCCAGCGTGCCGAGTTCTGCGAAGACCGACGACATCCCGAACGAGATCAGCCGCCAGGCGACCTCGCAGGTTCTGGTGCGCGACGGTGAGACCGTCGTCATTGGTGGCGTCTATCGCCAGCAGGCGAGCCAGGCGGAGAGTGGCGTACCCTGGCTGAAGGACATCCCCATCTTGGGATGGCTCTTCAAGAACCGTTCGACTCAGGACCGTCGCCAAGAGCTCTTGGTCTTCATTACGCCGCGCGTCGTGTGGCGGACGGTGCAGCCGGGAGCCTTGCCGAGCGCGGCGAAGCTCTGGCAGGAGCGCGACAAGAGCGCCTACCAGGTCCTGGATCCGAACCCGATCTCGGCGATCCCGGGCTGAGCCCTTCACTCGCGCACGGGATATGATGTTGGAGTGATGAGAATCGTGTTGGCTGGTTTCATGGGAACGGGGAAGAGTGCCGTCGGTCGAAGGTTGGCCGACCGCCTGGGTCTCCCGTTCGTCGATCTCGACTCGTGGATCGAGGAGCGGGCGGGGATGCCCGTGCGCGAAGTCTTCGCCCAGCAGGGGGAAGCGGCCTTTCGTGCGATCGAGAAGCGGGTGGTGCGCGATGCGTGTGCCCTTGATGAAGCCGTGATTGCCGCCGGCGGTGGAGCGGTGGTGGACGACGAGAACCGCGAGGCCCTCGCGGACGGCGGCCTTCTATTTTGTCTCGTCGCGAGCCCGGAGGCGGTTCTTCGCCGGGTGGGCTTGAAGGTGAAGGACCGTCCCATGCTGGCGGGCCATTCGGATCTCGTCGCACGGATTCGGGATCTCCAAGCCGAGCGGGAACCGGCCTACGCGCGGATTCCGCGCCAGATCGACACGTCGGATCTCGATCTCGAACAGGTCGTGCGCGCCATCGAGACGGCGATCGATGCTGCCGCGAATGGGCAAGGAGCATCCTCTTGAGCGACCTTCAGCCCATCACGGTCGAGCTGCGTGACCGCTCGTACGACATTCAGGTTGGGATCGATTCGCTCGGGCGAATCGGCGAGTGCCTCGCGCCGTTGCTGCGAGGGAAGAAGATTGCACTCATCACCGACCCGGTCGTCGAGCCGCTGTACGGACGCCGTGTACGCGATTCCCTGAGAGACGCCGGCTTCACGGTTGCGCAGGTGACCGTGCCGACCGGGGAGCAGCACAAGAATCTCGGCGAGTTGGAGCGCGTCCACGAGGAACTCGCGTGCGCGCGCCTCGAACGGTCGTCGACGCTGGTCGCGCTGGGCGGCGGTGTGATCGGCGACCTCACCGGCTTCGCCGCGTCGAGTTTTCTACGCGGCATCGATGTCGTGCAGGTCCCGACGACTCTCCTGGCCCAGGTCGATTCGTCCATCGGTGGCAAGACCGGCGTGAATCTGAAGGCCGGCAAGAACCTGGTGGGTGCCTTCCACCAGCCGCGCTTCGTTCTGGCGGACGTCGAGACGCTCGCGTCTCTTCCGGTGCGCCAACTTCGCGCGGGCATTGCCGAGGTCGTGAAGTACGGCGTGATACTCTCGGACGAGCTCTTCGGGTTCCTGGAGGCAAGAGCTGACGCGATTCTGGCGCTCGACCGCGAGATCCTGGCGGAGGTCGTGCATCGGTGTGCCGCCGCCAAGGCGCGCGTGGTGATGGAAGACGAGAAGGAAGGCGGCCTCCGGGCGATTCTGAACTTCGGCCATACGCTGGGCCACGCCGTAGAGGCATTGACCAAATACCAGCGTTTTCTCCACGGAGAAGCCGTGGCCATCGGGATGGTTTTCGCGGCGAAGCTGTCGGCGGTCCGGCACGGGTTTCCCGCGCCAGACGCGGCCCGGGTGGCCGGGCTTCTGGAACGCTTCGGGCTGCCGATAGTCATTCCGGAGGAGTTGGACCGCGGGGATTTGGCCCGGGCCATCGAGACTGACAAAAAACGACAAGAGGACAGAGTGAAGTTTGTTTGCGTCGAGCGGATCGGCAAGACGCGGTTCGAGCTTCTCTCGACGAGTGAGATCGAGGACTCGCTTCGTGCAGCCTGAGTTTGCCCGAAGCGGAGCGGTGGGGAGGGAGTTGTAATGCGGATAGGGATCGAAAGAGTGGGGCTTGGGTTGGTGGTGCTGGCGACGGTGGGCCTTCTGGGCTGCGGTGGTTCGGGCGGCGCCGACGGCAACAACGATCAGGGGATCGTGTTTCGCGCAGTGAGCTTCGTAAAGGGCCCCGCGTCGATCGACACCGACCAGATTCGGTGCACGGAGCCGACGACGCAGAACGCGATCATCGACTCGTCGTTCGTCATCGAGCTCGACCGGACCAGCTTCTTCCCGGACGAGAACGACCCGTTCGGGAATCCGTGCGGTGGCTACCTCGCGCTCGAGAACCATCTCTCGACGCAGGCTGTGAACGTGCAGGAGATCGTCGTAGCCTACGAGATCCCCGGCGCAGGAATCACGCCGCCGGAGAACTCGATTTCCTTCGGGCTTCGAATCAACTCGGCCTCGTCTCAGGACGAGTCGTCGAGCGGACAGCCGAACCTGGCCTACGCGAAGCTCCTCGGCCAGATGATCCCGGAACAGATGATATCTTGGCTCGAGGTCAATCGGAACAACCTGCCCGGAGAGCCGTACTCGATGAACGCGTTCTTCCGGGCGAAGGGCCAGTCTGACAGCGGCACGCGCTATACGTCGAACGAGATCGGCTACCAATTTACGATCACGAGGTGACCCGGCGGTTGCGGTACCAATTCGCGCCGAGGGCCGGGGAGGAAGCCATGAGAAGGTATGTGGGGTGGAGTGGAGCGGTGGGGCTAGCGGTCTTGAGTGCCGCCTTGCTCGCGAGTTGTGGTGGGGGCACCAATAGTACGAACTCGGAGCCGGCAACGCGGACGCCGCAGTTCGTGCTCGATCCGGTTGGTACGACGTCCAACACGGGAAGCCTCACCATGGGTGTTTCCAAGGCGGGACTGGATGCGAACCGGGCGGACCGAATCGTGGTCTTCGCACAGTTGCTAGACCCGCAGCGTCGACCGCTGGTCGGTGTTCCGGTCGGGTTCACGACGGATTTTCCGGATTCGTCCTTCATTCCGGACCGGACGCCACCCGATGGCGTCACGCAGGACGGTTTCCCCGCGAGTTCCGCGCTCACGGATGGCGACGGTATCGCACAGATCACGGTCGTCGCTCCGAGTGAGCCCGGCCGCATGGCGATCGTCGCGGCGACGGCGCGAAATCTGCGTCTGTCCGGTCTCATCTTCGTGAACGTCTACGACGTCGGTTTCATCCCCGGGGACGACGGCATACTCGCCGTCATCCCGGTCGAGATCAAAGTGACCGATCCGAGCACCGGTTCGCGGCTTCAGTTCGTGGTCATCGGGGGCATCCCGTTCACCGCCCAGAACCAGCCGCCCGCTTCGGCGGCGGTCGAGCCCGACGTGGGCTTCGTGTTCGCGGACCTGGAGTCTCCGGCGATGGAGACGCCGCCGTTCATTATACAGAATTTCAATAGCGGGATCGGCGTGGCCGACCTGGTCTTCAATGGTCGCTTCCCGGCCTCGGTGCTCTATACGCTCGGGGGTCGAGTCGCGGGCGCTCACACGTTCGGACTCATCGATGCGGCGGGCCAAGCCGCGACCGGCACGGTCACGGTCGAGTTCACCGGACTCGTTATCACGCCGGAGACGGCATCGATCGAAGTCGGCCAGTCGCAGGCCTTCTCTCTCACCGGCGGTGTCCCGCCGTACAACTGTATCCCGAGCGGTGGCGTTCTGACGCCGACGACCATCCCGGAACGTGGCGGCACGACGGTCTTCACTCCCGACGCGATCCTTCGTGAGGGCACCTTTACGATTCTCTGTACGGACCAGAGCGGTCAGACCATCTCTGCGGCCGTTTCAATCACGCCTCTCCCGGCGGCGAGCCCCGGAAGCACGGCTGGACCGGTCGTGACGCCGACGCCGGCCCGCGAGGCGGAGCGAGTCGAAGTTTCGGCTACCCCGCCGACGCTGAACGGACCCGACGGAGGCACGTCGACCATCACGGCGCGCGTCCTGGATCAGAACTTCGACCCGCTCGCGGGGGTTCCGGTGATCTTCACCCTGCCGGGCCAGAGCGGGGATCCGACGCCGACGGTTCCGTCTATCGGGACCACGACCGGGGTCAGTGACGGCAACGGCCAGGTCTCCACGATCCTCACAGTGCCGACCGGTACGGCGCCACAGTTCCTCACGATCTCGGCCGAAACCGACAATGGTAAGGTTGGCAGCGCTCAGGTCGGGATCACGTCGCAGACGACGACGCCGTCGGGCGATCCCGCGAGGATCTCCGCGGCGATCCTTCGTAACGATGCCTGTCAGCTGAACCAGGATGGGTCGTACACGGCGATTATCTCGGCATTGGTCAGCGACGACAACGGTAACCCCGTGACCACGGGTGTCGCGGTCAAGTGGGGGCCGGTGACGCCCGCCGCCTTCGCTGATGTCATCAGCGAGAGCTTTACGAATGCCGAGGTCCCGTGCTCGGTCGATCAGTACCGCGCCGGGTGCAGCGACCTCGGGTTGCTGCTCAGTATTTCCCCGCAACCGGGTACCGCGACGACGTGCTTCACGTACGATGCGGATCGCGGCGGTCAGGCGGCGAGTGTCGTCGCGACGGTCGCGGGCACGTCGATCACCACGTCGACAAACTTCACCATGCCAGCTCCGGTGGTGGAGCCGACGCCGAGCCCGGCGCCGCCGGTCACGACTCCGACGCCGGCACCCCCGAGTGTCGTGCCGAACTTCGCGGCTCTCGATGTGGGTAAGACGCAGGTCTTCGCGGTCAGCGGTGGCGTGGCTCCGTACACGGTGAGCGCAAGTGGTGGAACGGCAACGCCGACCACCGTGCCGTCGTCCGGGTCGACCTTCAGCTACCTCGCGACGACCCCGGGCAACTTCACCATCCTGGTCAGTGATTCAAACGGTCAGGTGACGAGCGCCGCGGTGAACAATACCGCCGGCTCGATCATCCAGGTGGACAAGACGGGTCCGCTGGGGGTCGCGTTCTCCGCAGTGGAGACCGTGACGATCACGGGCGGTGGTGCGCCGCCGTACGCGATCACGCTCACGGGCGGCCTCGGTGGCTCGATCACCGGGAGTCCGCTCCCGGCTCCCGGTTCGTTCGACTACAACGCCCCGGCGAGCCCGACCTCCGGCCAGATCCTGATCACCGACAGCGCCGCTTCGCCGAACACGCTGTCGATCAGCGTCTTCGTCCCTTAGTCGGAAGGCTCTGAAACGAATGCGCCCCGAGGCTCACCGAGCCCCGGGGCGTATTTCGTTTGGCGGCTGGTTCAGGCTGCGGCGGTTTCGTCGTCGGCGAAGATCGCGCCGTAGCCGGTGACGAGGATGGCGATCAGGAAGCCGAACTCGAGGAAGCCGAACGCAGCGACGATCATCTTCCCGCGAACCGGCCACGTCGCCATGTCGCCGTAGAAGATGTAGTGCCAGAGCACGAGGAGTGTCACGACACACTCCACGATCGTGCCGACGACGCCACCCTTTTTGTGGGAAACGTCGACGCAGGTCCATAGCTGGAAGCTCGCGACGGTCAGAATCATCGCGCCGCAGAGGCGAATGAAGAAGGACGAGGGTTCCGAGTACTCCGGGATGCCGAGGAGCTGGAAGGCCTCGAGCGGCAGAAAGAGCATCGGTACGGCCAGCACGAAAAAAGCGATCGTACCCTTCAATGCGAGAACCATCCGTAAACGCGGCATCTCGTGAGGCTAAGCCATCGCCCACATCAGAGCAATGGGCCCCGCATTCGTGGCCTCTCGATTGACGTCGTCCGCCGATGGGGATAGCTCCGGGCGGAGCCGTGGTCATGAAGCGAAACACGAAAAAGACGTCGGGCAAGAAGAAGGTCGTCGCGCTGCGGGCCCCGAAGGTGCTGGTTCTTCACGGACCGAATCTGAACCTGCTCGGAGAGCGGGAGCCGGCGATCTACGGAAGCACGACCCTAGCCGAGATCGATCGATCCCTGGACCAGCTCGGCGCGGACCTGGGCGTCATCGTCGAGACGTTCCAGTCCAACCACGAGGGGGCGCTGATCGATCAGATCCAGAGAGCACGGGGCTCGGTTCGCGCGATCGTGATCAACGCCGGCGGTCTCACGCACACCAGCGTCTCGTTGCGCGATGCCTTGGCGTCGGCCGATGTGCCCGTCATTGAAGTGCACCTCTCGAATCTGCACCAGCGCGAAGAGTTCCGACACCGCTCCCTCATCGCAGGCGTCGCCGTCGGCCAGATCTGTGGACTCGGTGCGGAGAGCTACCTTCTCGGTTTGCGGGCGGCTGCGACCGCGTCCCGCGCCCGCGCCAGGCGCTGAGCGTTCCGGGCTCAGGATCGCAGGAGGTCTCCCGTTGTCGGGCCCCGCTGACCTTGGGTATAGATCCCGAATGCTCGGAGCTCTGAACCGGTGAGGCGCGCCCTTCGAATCCTCGGCTGGACCGCGTTGGGTTTTCTTGCGGTCGCTGTGCTGCTCGTGCTCGTTTCGTGGCCGATCTCAGAAGGGGTGTTCGGCGAACTGTATGACCGCGGTGTCGTCACCACGCAGCCGCAGCCATCGTCGGCCGTCGAGGCGAAGGCCGCTCGGCAGGCTGGTCTCGCTCCGGAGGGAGAGGCGCAGGTCCTCTTCGGGGATCTGCACGTGCATACGACCTTCTCCGCGGATGCCTTCGTGTTTTCGCTGCCCATGTTTCAGGGGGAGGGCGTGCATCCCCCCGCGGACGCCTGCGACTTCGCGCGGTTCTGCGCGGAACTCGACTTCTTCAGCTTGAACGACCACGCCGAGTTCATCACTCCTCGGCAATGGACGGAGACGAAGGCGTCGGTTCGCGAGTGCAACGCGGTGGCCGGCGACGCCGGGGATCCTGACCTCGTCGCTTTTCTGGGCTGGGAGTGGACGCAGTCTGCGAACCCCTTGAAGGCGGATGGCCCGCACTACGGGCACAAGAACGTGATCCTTCTCGGCACCGAGGACGACGAGGTGCCCGTCCGTCCGATCGGCGCCGGAAGCGGTGGCCTGTTCTCGGCTGACGTGCCGGGTGCCGCGTGGGCCGCGTTGCGTGTCGGCATCACCGTACTCGACATGCCGGCGATCGGCCCCTACCTCGACCTCAATCGCTGGGTGCGCGAAGTCCGCGGCACCGAGGATTGCCCGGCGGGTGTTCCGGTCCGAGAGCTCTCGGAAGATTGCTTCGAGGGCGCCTCGAGCCCTGATCTCCTCTTCGCGAAGCTGGATGATTGGGGGTACGAGAGCCTCGTCATTCCCCACGGCACGGCCTGGGGCATTCATGCGCCTAGGGGCTCGTCGTTGGCGCTTCAGCTCGAGCCGGGCATGCAGGATGAGGCGCGGCAGCGGCTGTTCGAAGTCTACTCCGGCCACGGGTCGTCGGAAGTCTATCGCGAACTTCTCGAGTTCTCCGTCGACGAGAATGGAGAGCGAGCGTGCGAACCGCCGAGCGGTGGCTTCCTGCCGTGTTGCTGGCGCGCGGGGGAGATCATCCTGAAACGCTGCGGGAAGGAAGGCCTACCCGAAGCCGAGTGCACCGCCCGCGCGGAACTCGCGCGTGAGTACATGGCGGAGGCGAGCGGGCCGGGGCGCTACAACGTCGTGCCAGGCACGAACGCCGCGGATTGGCTCGAATGCGGGCAACTCCCCGAAGGCTTCCTTCCGGCGTACGAGTACCGTCCGCAGATGAGCGCACAGTACGGCCTGGCGGCGCGGGGCTTCCGACCGGACGGAGGGGTCTCTGCATTCCGCTACGGGCTGATCGGCTCCAGTGACAACCACAAGGCGCGAGCGGGCTCCAGCTACAAGGAGATTGGTCGCAAGGCATTCGGCGATGCCTACGGTCTGAACGACGCGTGGACGGATCTCCTGAGCGGCCCCCAGGAGCCGTCCTCGCAGCCGGTCTCTCCCGGGCCGGGGCTCGGTGGTGCCGCCGATCGCAACGCCTCGTTCTATTACACGGCCGGTCTGGTTGCGGTACACGCGGAGGGCCGAGGGCGCGAGGAGATCTGGAACGCGTTGGACGCGCGGCACGCGTACGGAACCTCGGGAGATCGGATCCTCTTGTGGTTCGACCTGCTGAACGGTCCGATGGAAGCGTCGGTGCCGATGGGTTCGGAAGTCACGATGGGCGAGACGCCGCGCTTCCGGGTGCGGGCGCTCGGTGCCTTCGAGCAGCTGCCGGGCTGTCCCGACTACACCAAGGAACGTCTCTCACCCGAGCGGCTGAAACGGCTGTGCTTGAACGAGTGCTACCACCCGAGCGACGTCCGAAAGCGCATCAACCGAATCGACGTCGTGCGGATCCGCCCGCAGACGTACGAGGGTGAGCCGGTGGGTCCGCTGATTGAAGATCCGTGGCGCAGCTTCGAGTGCGCGGGCGGTCATGACGGCTGCACGGTGGAGTTCGACGATCCCGAGTTCGTGCCCGGGCAGCGAGAGTACGTGTATTACGTGCGGGCGCTGCAGGAGCCGTCGCCCGCGGTGAACGGCGACCCGATGCGGTGCGAGCGCGATGAGGAGGGTGCCTGTGTTCGGTCGAACCCGTGCCCGGCGTCCGGCCCCGACTTCGATCCCGAAGACGAGTGCCTCTCGATGGTGCAGGAGCGCGCCTGGTCCTCGCCGATCTTCGTTCTCCCGGCGACGGGAGCACGGTGAGTTCGCCTCCGCCATCGTCGGGGCGCCGGGTGGGTTCCCGGATCGCGCTCGTCGTCTTCGGAGTTTTGCTCGCCCTGGTTTTGCTCGAGGGGGTGCTGCGCGTCGCGGGGATTGTGTCGTCGCGTGGGAGGACGGTTGCCGGCGCCGATGGGGAAGCGATCATCGTCTTGTGTGTCGGGGACTCGCACACCTGGGGGCGCGGTGAGGGCGTCCCGGCGCGTCTGGCTGAGCGTCTGGCCGAGCGCTCCGGGCAGTACCGGGTGATCAACCTGGGCGTCCCGGGGACCAACACGGCGCAACATCGAAAGCGCTTCGATTCGTATCTGGAAAAATTCGATCCGGCCCTCATCGTGTTCTGGGGCGGCTTGAACAACGTCTGGAATCAGACCGGCTCGGAGGCCTGGGCGGATGCAGGTCACGAGGAGGCTCCGTTCTGGCGTCGTCTCCTCGACGAGATCCGGATCCTTCGTTTCGTACGCGTATGGCGCCACCAGGCGGAATTGAACGAGATCCTCGCGGCCGGTGACGGGTACGTCGTGCCGGAAACCTCCGAAGAGCGAACGCGGTTTCGCAAGGTGCATGCTCGGAAGCTGGGTGGCTCCGAAGACGTCTTCGTAAATACGCGCGACGAGACCGGTGGTGAGTTGGACTCCGAACTCGTGGCTCGGGTCACGGCGGGAGATCTCGCGTGGATGATCAAACGCGCTCGGGAGCGCGGCGTCGCCGTGCTCCCGATCACCTATCCGAACGAGCGGTCGTACTACGGCGGCGTAAACGTCGGCATCCGTTGGGCTGCCAGCGATACCGGTGTGCCGCTGGTCGACGGAACGAGTGCGAAGGTTCGTTTGGAGGAGCGGGGATCGGACGACGGCGGCCCCCCCCCCCGGCTCTTCGACAAGACCGCTCATCCCACGCAGGAACTCTACGATGAGATCGCGGATCTCACCGTCGAGACCATCGACCAGAACGAGCTCCTGCCGGCTGGGCGCTAGTGGAGCGCCGTGGGCATAGAATTGGCGGCAAGATGTTCACTCGATGTCGACGGCAGTGCACTGGTGGCGCGGGCGGCTCGGGAGTCGGAATCCGTGCCGGGTCGATACGGGCAGTGCAGACGGTGCGCGGGGAGCCGGGCGATCACGCGGTCGAGCGCGAAGGGGTCGGTAGCTCGATGACCTTCGCGCCGCGGCTCGCGAGGCGGTCGCGCAGGCCCGCGTCGAACGTGAAGTAGAGGATCTGCCAGCCTTCCTCCGCGAGCTCCGAGAACGCCGTTGCGAGAGCTTCCCGCCGGCTGGCGTCCGAGGTGAGGAATGCATCGTCGAGGGCCAGGAAGCCCGGTTCGCCAAGAAGCCGCCGGACCAGCGCGACGCGCACGGCGAGTGCCAGCTGGTCCTTCGCGCCGCGACTCAGCGCATCGGTTCCGAAGCGGGTGCCGTCGTCGCGTTCCACCGCGAGGCCGCCGTTCTCGTCGAGAACGACGGCGACGTATCGCCCGCCGGTGAGCCGAGCCAGATAGGACCCTGCGGCACCGGGCCCGTTCCCGAGTGCTTCACGAAGCGGCCGGTCGATGTCCTGTGCGAGCTCCCGAAGGGCTTGCAGGCCGAGTTGTCCGCCGCGAACCTCGGCGTCGATCTGCTCGATTCCTTGGGCCAGGCGTTCGCGCTCGGCCTCGGCGGCACCGAGGTCGGGAAGGCTGATGGCACTGAGTGCGCGGTCGCGGCGGTCGCCGATCTCCCCCTTTAACGCGAGGAGGCGCTCGTCGAAGCCCTCGAGCTCCCGTTCGAGGGCGGCCAGCTCGTGCGCGTCCGGGGCGACCTCGGGGTCCGGCACGGTGAGAGCTTCCATACGGCGTTCGAGCGGAAGGTCGGCATTCCCGTCCCCGAGCAGTCCGGACACCGTGCGGAGTGCCTCCTCGAGCGTCGAAGCGATCTGCGTGCGCTGCTTCAGCTTTTCTTCGAGCTGATCGATGCTCGCGAGACGTACGCGTTCGCGGACGTCGGCCACCATTCGCTGGGTTTCTTCAAGCCGACGATGTCTCTCGGCCTCGGTGCGCTCGGCCGTCCGAACGGCTTTGTCCGCGATGCGCTTCTGGTCGACGGCGGCGCCGCGCTCTGCCTCGGCCCGTTCGGCGTTGCCGCTGATGCTGCCGAGCTGTGTGGTGCACTCGTCGAGGTTTCCGGCCTTTGCGAGCACAGCGCCGCACGCGGCGACGGCCTGGTCTTCGAGTGTTTTCGCGGAACGGTTGCGGCTAGTGCCGAAGATCGAGAGGCCTGCGCCGAGGAGGCCGAGGACGGCCGAAGCCCCCGCGAGAAGGCCGAGAGGGACGCCGTCTGCGTTCGCGTCTCGCGCCGTCGCCTCGACGCCGACGCCGACGGAGAACAGAAGGAGCAGGACTCCGGCGATGGCGAGCGGCGTGCGCCAGAGGGTCCAGAGTCGGGCACTGGAACGCTCGTTGCGCGCGCGTTCGACGAGTCCGTCGAGATCGCGCCGGGTACAATCCGCGGTTTGCGTGCGGGCCTTGTCGGCCGCGATCTCCCGCTTTCGAACCTCTTCGGCAGAAAGAGTCTGTTCGTCGCGCAGGCGATGCGCCTCGTGCTCCCCGGACTTGGCGACGACAGCAGCTTCGCGCACGGCCACGACCGCTTCCCGCCAGGCGGTGAGGTCGTCTTCTCCGTATCGCTCGAGTTCCTGGAGGCCCTTCCGGGAGTTCTCGACGGTGTCGACCGCACGTTGCGCGAGCCGGAAGCGCTCGAAGCGCTCGGCAGCGCGCAGCTTTTCGACGCGATTGCGCGCCGCGCCGCGTCCGCGCGTGAGTTGATGGGATTCCTCGAGCAGGCGGCTGATTGCTGGAAGGTCGGCCAGGAAGCCCTCGAGTCGAGAGAGTCGCTCGGCGAGCCGTTGTCGCTCGTCCTGCCGAGCTTCGCGCGGAGTTCCGTTCGGGCCGAGGGATGCGGCGCTTCGCACCCGTTCCGACACCCGGGCGAGGTCGATGCCGATGAGTCGGCCGCGGATCGCGTTCAGCCAGCCACGGCCGCCCTCGAGAGAGGCATCGGCGTCGCGTACGATGAACAGGCGGGTGAGGGAAGGATGGTCGCTAAGCAAGTCCACCACCGGGCCGCCATCTTCGGGCGCGAGCAAGAGGTCGATTTCGCCCTGAAAGCCCGGGCCGTCGCGCAGGTTCTCGAGCATCTTGCGATTGCCGGGGCGCACGCGCTCGCGGAGCGCATGGGTAAGAGCGTCGATGCACGAGGTCTTGCCGGCCTCGTTCTGTCCGTGCACCACGGTGACTTCGCCTGGCACGAGGACGAGGTCGCGTAGGGGGCCGAAGTCGCGGATGGAGAGCCGCTCGATGCGCACACTCACGGCATCGCCTCGAGAAACGCGTCGAGGCCCATCCGGAGCGCCGCTTGCAGGGCGGTCGGGTCGTCGACTCCTTCGCTGCGCGCGCACGCTTCGACCCGCTCGACGAACTCGCCGATGATCGGAAGATCGGCGAGGCTGGGGTACGAGGCAGTCTCGAGCTCGAGAATCGCGAGTGAGGCATCGGGGTCGTCCGGGTCCGTGGAGACGGTCGACGGGGTCGGACTGGCCTCGCCGCCGAAGGCGCGTGCCAGGGCACGCTCGGCGGCGTCGCGAAGGTCGGGTTCCGCGGCGAGGGAGAGCCCGGTCAGCTGCGCGAGAACGCGCGCCCCCGGTTTCTTTCGCGCGAGAGCTTCTCGTGCGAGCGCCTCGATCGCCTTGGTTTCTCCGCCCGGGAGGCAGTTCACGCTGACGTGCTCGTAAAAGGGCGTCGCGATTGGGACGAACTCGTGGGCCAACACGCCCGCCGTGGCCTCGAAGTCCACGAGGAGCGCGCCCCGCGGACCGTTTTCCCGGCGGCTCGTCGCGACCGGGGAGCCGGCGTACGCGACCAGTCGCTCGCCATCGCGGTGGATCAGGTTCCCGCCGGAATGCAGGTGCCCGAGGGCTGCGTAGCAGGAGCGCTTCAGGAGATCGGCGAGGAAGATCGGCATGTAAGAGCCGTCTTCCCCTTCGCCGGCGAACGCGTTCTGGACGCCGTCGATGATGGTGCCATGTGCCATCAAGATCGTGTGCCGCGGATCTCCGACGATGCCCGTAAGGCATTCCGCGAGGGCTTTCCCGTGCTGGTAGGGGATTGCGACGATCTCGAGTCCGCACACCCTCGCTCGGGAGGACGGTGTGCCAGCGAGGACGATGGCGTTGGCGCCGTAGTCGGCGTCTGGCCCGTAGCACTCGGCATCATCGTTTCCCGGAACGAAGACGACGGGCCGAGGTGCGACGCTCTCTACGAGCTGCCTGACAAAGGCGCGTCCGCCGACGGCATCCGAGGCCCGATCGAACAGGTCGCCACAAATCAGCATGGCATCCGCGCTCCGGGCGCGGGCCAGCTCGAACACCAAGGACAGCGCCCGGCCTCGCTCGGGTCGGTCCTTACGAAGGTGCACGTCAGATGTCTGGAGCAATCGAACGCGAGCCATGTTCCCGGAACGATTAACGTGAACGCCGGGGGAAGTACACCGAGGTTCGTTAGGGCCCGACGCTCGTCACGATCCGTGGGCCCAAGGGAAGATCCTTCATCCCGCTGGGGGTGACTAGTTGGAAGCTCGAGGCCTGGAGTTCGGGGTTCGCTTCGAGCTCGCGGTACGTCACCGTGACCTTCGATCCGGGTGCCGTCACCTCGATTCGCGTCGGGAGCACGTGGCCACCAAAATCCTGGTGTTCGCCAAACCGTGCTCGGAGCTGCACGGTCCCCTTCGCGTCGATCCGCTCGAAGGAGACCGGGACGGCAACGCCTCCGGCGACCGGAGCGCGGGCGAATCCGACGAGCACCGTCTCGCCGGCGGAAGCCGCGCTCGGCGCGTGGAGGAACACCTCGGCCCCTTCGCCGCCGGGCCGGGTTTCGGCGGTGCCCCCGTCGTGGGAGGAAGAGGCCCACGCCAGGCGGCCCTCGATCGCGGGGACCGGTGGCTGGCCCAGCAGAATGCGTGTGATGTCTTCGGGTGTCGCCTCGACACCGGTAGCGCTCGCGACCGTTTCCGGGGTGGCCTGGCCGCGATAGATCGTGCCCTCGTCCGGCGCGAGGACGGCAAGGCTGCTGCCGTCGCTCACCGCCGAGTAGCTCACGCCGAAGGGGGAGAGGGAGTCGAGACGAAACGCCCCTGGCGCCGAGGCGAGAACGGCCTGCGACGTGCTGAAGCTCTCTTCGTCTTCCCCGGGCAACGGCTGAAACGTGATCCGTACCTTGGCGATCCCGCGGAGGCTTCGAACGTCGGTGCGCTGTTCGTCGAGCACCTCGATCAGGGACGCGACCGAAGAGCCCTCGAGCCGGCCGTACACCTGAGAGGCGGACGACCCCCCGAGGGTGCAGCCCCCAAGCAGCAGCGGAGTGCAGAGGAACCACAGAGCAAGCTTGTCGCCGTTTGCCTTCAGAGCGAGGGCTCGCCGGCGCTTCCAGCCCGCTCGACCGCGCGGACCTTGGCCTCGATACGGCGTCGTTGGTCGGAGTCGTCCGAGGCGCTCAGCGCCTCGCGGTAGAGCTGCAGGGCCTCGAGTTCGCGTCCGACCTTCCGATAGGCGTCGGCGAGGTGCTCGTTGATCGTCGGGTCGTCGCCGGTGAGTTCCACTGCACGTTCCAACTGCTCGACCGCCTGCCGATACTTGCCTCGTTGGAACAGGACCCAGCCGAGGCTGTCGATGTAGAACCCGTCGTTCGGGTCGATGGCGAGGGCCCGCTTCACCAGGCGCTGGGCTTCCTCGAGTTGCTGTCCCGATTCGGCGAGGGAGTATCCGAGGTAGTTCAACGCGGCGGCATTTTTCGGGTTGAGCTCTATCGCCTCGCGCATTTGTTCGAGTGCGGCCGGGCGGTTGCCCGCTTCCTGGTAGAGCGCGCCCAGCATGAAGTGGTAGCGATCATTGTTGGGGCTCTTGTCGACGAGCCGCTCGGCGAGCTCGACCGCTTGAGGCAGATCCTCACGATCGCGCTGGAGCGCGATCAGGAACTCGACGATGCCGGCCGACTCGGGATGCGTGCTGAGCGCCTCGTTGGCGTAGTCCACGGCGGTATCTAGATCGTCTTCACGCTGGGCCAGATAAGCCAGCTGGAGACGCGATTCCGCGTACAGCGGTGAGTTGGTCTGAACCGAGAGCAGGGTCTCGGTCGCACGATCGAGCTCGCCGGTCTCGGTGTAGACGACGCCGAGGTAGTAGGCGACGGAATGATCCTCTGGCTTGGCGCGCTGTACCAGCGTGAGTTCGGTCGCCGCGCTCTCGAAGTCGCCCTTTTCAAGGTAGATGAGCCCGATCTTCAGCCGGGTGTCGGTCGGGTCGGCTTCGATGCGTTCGAGCTGGCGGAACTCTTCGAGTGCTTCGTCGTAGCGCTTCTGTCCGGCCAGCATGCCGGCCAGGCGACGTCGCGCGACTTCATTGCCGGGGTCGAGCGCGAGCACGCGGCGGTACAGGAGGTTGGCCTCTTGCGCGCTGCCGCGCATCTCTTCGACGAGTGCGAGGTCGGTGAGGATCAGGACGGACCGGGAGTTGTAACGCAGGGCTTCTTTGAACGCGTCGCGCGCTTCGTTGAGACGACCCGCTCCGGCGTGCAGGCGGGCGAGGTAGTAGTAGCCCATGACGGAGCCGGGGTCGGCTTCGACGAGTCGCTCGAGCACGATCCGGGCTTTCTCGGGCTCGCCCCATTTCGTGTAGAGGGCGGAGAGCAGGAGGTAGGCCTCGGCCGTGTCGGAGCTCTGGCCGATGACCTCACGGTACTCTTCGGCGGCGTCCTTCTCGCGGCCTAGGCCGACGAGCGTGCCGGCGAGAAGCATGCGGGTCGGTACGTCGTCGGGACGCTTCGAGACGGCGTACGATGCTTCTTCGTGCGCCCGCTCGAGGTCGCCGCTGCGCACGTAGAGATTCGCGAGTCGCGCGTGGAGTCGCGGTTCTTCGGGGTCCAGGCGGGCGGCGCGTTGGTAGGCGGTGAGAGCCGTCTCGTAGTCGCCATTGCGCATGGCGACCTCGCCTTTGAGGAATGCGCCGAGCGCCAGATCGCGCGGCGACAAGCCCAGGTCGGCTGATGGGCGCGAAGCCCCAGAACTCCGGCTCCCGGAGCCGAGCGGAGTGCAGGCTCCGAGCGATACCGCCAGCAGGAGCGACAGAATGACACACCGCTTCATGCGCTCATCCACAGCTACCACGCTGGCCCACCTCCGGCAAAATAAAGCGTCCCTCCGTGCGGTGGCCTCGATGGTTCGTCTTGGTCTCCGGCGGGCCGGGGAGCTTCTACTGATCTCGGCCGGGCGCGGTCTTTGGCACGATCAGCGTTGCGCTCGCGTACTCGCGGAATGAGTCCACCTCTGTGGTTTCCTGAACCTCGACCACGAAGGGGGCACCGACCTCACTGCGAACCGAGCCTGCGAATTCCTCGCGCACCACACCTGCAGCCATAGCGCCGGCCTCGGTACTGCTGTCCGCTTCCACGAACCTGGTTGTTAAGAACTCACGGACCTTCTGGACGCCACCAGTGACCATCGAGAGGTTAGAGCCTTGCAGGCGGGCCATGTACTTCGCCAAACGACACCTCCCATCCAGAGTCCGGTCCACCTACCCGGGCCGGCCAGTTGGGGAGCGGAAGTCCTCAGGACCCCTTGTCCCAGGCGGCTCGGAGGGTCTCCTCGTAGACGGTTGCGACGGGGACCCCGTGCTCGCGGCCTGCTCGGTGGCAGTCGGCGTACTCCGGAGTGATCCGCTCGTCGCCGCCCGGCACCTGAACGACCTTTACGTTGATTGCCCCGAACCGTGTTGACACCGTCCGGTTCTCGCGCGGGAGCATGAGTCGAGACACGGGGTGGGTTCGGACACCGATGGTCGACGTCTCGCGCAGGAGGATCCGGCCGAGGGCGTCGCCGTCGCTGGGCGAGGCGATCACGCGGATCAGGGTTCCCGGCCGACCGCGCTTCATCGTGATCGGGGCGAGCGATACGTCTCGTGCGCCGCCCTCGAAGAGCGCCTCCATCGCGGGCTCGAAGAGCTCGGGGTTCATGTCGTCGATGTTCGCCTCGAGCACCATCATCTCGTCCCGTTCGAGGTCCATGCCCGGCGCTACGGCGGACGGTGCCGCGTCCGGGACGGTGTCGGCGAGGATGATCCGCAGGAGGTTCGGGCGGTCGGGCATCTCGCGATCCCCGGCGCCGTAGCCGCTCGCGATAGGTGCGAGCACGGGAGGTGGCTCGGGACGCGCGAGGGCGGCGATGATCGCGGCCCCGGTCGGCGTGACCAACTCGGCGGTTCCGTCCTCGAGGCGCGTGGGGAAGCCACGAAGGATCTCGACGGTCGCCGGCGCGGGAACCGGGATCACGCCGTGTTGCGAACGGGTCATGCCGGAACCGAGGGGCAGCGGCGAGGAGTGGATTCGATCGATCCCGAAATGCTCGAGACAGATTGCCGCTCCGACGATGTCGACGATGGCGTCGATCGCCCCGACCTCGTGAAAGCCCACGTCCTCGAGGGGCATGGCATGGATGCGTGCCTCCGCGACGGCGAGAACGTGGAACACCTTCTCGGCTCGCTCGCGCACGCGGGGTGTGAGCGCGCTCTTCGTGAGTAGCTCTCGTATGTCGCCGTAGGAGCGGTGCGTGTGGTGATGATCGTGGGAATGGTCGTCGTGATGATGCCCGTGCTCGTGGAGCCCGGGGGCGTGGACGGTGAACTTCGTCGCCTGAATGCCGGAGCGGACGCGATGACCGACATCGAGCGTCACGTCGGCGAGACCGAGTGGTGCCAGGCCCTCTTCGAGAACGGAGAGCGGCATGCCGAGGTCGAGGAAGGCCCCGATGGTCATGTCTCCGGAGACGCCGGAGAAGGTGTCGAAGTAGGCGACTCGCATCAATCCTCTCCTGCGCTCAGGTTTCTTCGCGCTCTTCCGCTTCGCGGATGCACTCTTCGAAGAGCCGGTGGTAGTTTACGACGCTGCCGAACTGCTGCATGTAGGAATCGAGCCCGACCAGGGCCCTTCCCAGAAATACACTATGCCCCGGCGAGTTGAAGACGCGGTTCTCGAGCTTGATGGCCGCGGCGCTCAAGGCCCGCTCCATCGAGTTGTACTCCCGCGGGTCGTACGGCCGGTCGGTGTAGGCCGGCTCGAAGATGATGTCGAGCACGTGCACCATCGGCGCGGGGTCGTCACCCTCGTTGATGAAGCCCAGGTCGACTAGGGCCGCCCCGGCCGTTTCCTTGTCCTGTTCGAGCAGCGCCCGGGCGAGCCGGCGGTACGCATGCCGGATCTCGGTGGGGAAGAACCGGATCGAGCCGAAGTCGAGGATCGCGAGCTTCGGGTGGAAGGTGACGAGGTAGTTCCCCGGGTGGGGGTCGGTGTGAAGAACCCCGAATTCGAAGACCTGTCGCCAGACCGCCTTGAAGTACTTGATCGCAACCTGGTCCTTCAGGTCCTGGTCGATTCCGGGGCCGAGGATCTCGGTGAGCTTGTAGCCGTCGATGTAGGAGGCGGTGAGAACGCGTCGTGACGTCAGCTCAGGGTAGACTTCGGGAATGAGGATCTCGTCGTCGTCCGCGAACATCTCACCGAAGCGCTGTGCGTTCTTTGCCTCGTTCTCGTAGTCGAGCTCTTCGCTGAGTCGTTCCTCGAGCTCTTCGTAGACCTCTTGGATGTCCACCTTCTGCCGCATGACGTCGCGGGCGATCAACGTAAACGTGTGAAGCAAGGCCTTCACGTTCTTCAGGTCCTGGGCGACGGTCTCTTCCACGCCGGGGTACTGGACCTTCACGACGATGTCGTCCCCGCCGTGCAGTCGCCCGCGGTGGACCTGACCAAGGGAGGCCGCGGCGAATGCCTCCTCTTCGAGTTCCGCGAAAAGCTCTTCGGGTGGGGAGCCGAGCTCGGTGGTGATCTGGTCTCGGATCACGTCGAAGGGCATCGGCGGGACGTCCGATTGGACGACCGAGAGGACGTCGAGCATCTCGGTCGGCAGTAGGTCGTTTCGCATGCTCAGCATCTGCGTGAGCTTGAGGAACGTGCCGCGCAGTTCCTGCGAGCGCTCGACGATGAGCATCGCGTTCTTCAGATGGGTATCGAGCAGCTCGCGGTTCTGCTCGTCGATTGACTGAAACGGCCGTTTGAGGGCGTTCCAGAGATAATTCCCGCCGACCTGTGTGGTGAGCGATCCGACGCTGAGCGCACGTCGGGTGCGCCCGGTCGTCAGGCTGTCCGCGCCCGTTTTCTTTCGACTCCCACGGGCCATCGGCAGTTACTTTCGGTTGATCATCGAAGCGGCGACTGCGGCCCCGAAGCCGTTGTCGATGTTCACCACGAGCACCCCCGCGGCGCAGGAGTTCAGCATGCCGAGTAGGGCGGCCAAGCCGCCGAAGGAGGCGCCGTACCCGACGCTGGTCGGCACGCCGATCACCGGCCGCCCGACGAGTCCGCCGACGACGCTCGGCAGCGCGCCCTCCATGCCGGCCACGACGATCAGGACCGAAGCCGAGGTCAGCCGTTCCTTGTTGGCCATGAGGCGGTGGAGGCCGGAGACGCCTACGTCGTACAGCCGCTCGTGGGGATGTCCGAGCGCTTCGAGGGTGCGGACGGCCTCCTCCGCGACCGGCAGATCGGTCGTGCCGGCGGCGACGACGAGGATGGGCCCGCGGGTCTCGGGGGTCGCCTTGGTCACCGTGAGAGCCGCGGTTCGCGAGACCGGGTCGTGGGAAATCTCGGGCATCGCCACGCGCAGCGCGTCGGCACCCTCCTGTGAGATCCGTGTGACGAGCACGTTCTGGCCGGCATCGCGCAAATTGCAGGCGATGGCCGTGATCTGCTCCGGCGTCTTCCCCTCACCAAAGACCACCTCGGGGAACCCAACGCGCAATTCGCGGTGGTGATCGACGCGGGCGAAGCCGAGATCGTCGAAGGGGAGGTGTTTCACCTTCTCGAGCGCGTCGTCAGCCGAGAGCGTACCGCTTTCGACCTGCGCCAGAACCGTGCGGAGTTGTTCAGGGGTCACGTTCGTCCCTCCTCGTTGGGTTCTGCGATTGTCGTCACGGAGATTTCATCGACGGATCTCGGAGACGCCGCGGTGACCCGAAGGGCCACGCGTGGGAGAGCGAGGGTCTCTCCCACGTCCGGAATGTGTGCCAGGTGTGCCAACATCAGTCCTCCGAGGGTTTCATATTCGCCTTCCGGCAGCTGCCAGGGGAAGCGCTCATTCAATCGCTCGATCTCCGCTCGTCCGTCCACGATCCACGCGCCGGCCTCGACTTCGCAGACGGGATCTTCCTCCTCGTCGTACTCGTCTTCGATCTCCCCGACCACCTCTTCGAGGATGTCCTCGATGGCGACGATCCCTACCGCGCCCCCGTACTCGTCCACGACGACCGCGAGGTTCACGCCCTCGACCTGCAGTCGCCGTAGCACGTCACTGGCCGGGGTCATCTCGGGCACGAAAGTGGGAGTTTTCATCAGCTCCGCGGCCGATCGGGCACCGCTCTGCACGAGCAGATCGAACACGTGGATGAGCCCGATCACATTGGGGAGTCGTTCGTGGAAGACGGGGATCCGCGAGAAGCCCTCTTGCTTGGCGACGCGTACGACCTCGTCCGCGGACGAGTCGTCGCGGACGGCGATCACGTCGACGAGGGGAACCATGATGTCGCCGACCGAAACGTCGCCGAAGTCGTAGACCCGACGCGCCATGTGTTGCTCGGCGGCATCTTCGCCGGGTGCGTCCGTGCGGACCAGCGTGGTGAGGCCGTCGTGGGTCCACGCGTACTCGTTCGTTCCGGTCCACGGACGCTCGAGGGCTCGGAGGCCGCGGCCCAGCGCGGCCGTCCACCAGGCACCGAGGATTTTTTCCTGGGGCTGACGGGCGAGCGCGCGAGGGAGGAGGTCGGAGAGTACGAGCAGAGGTGGCGCGGCGAAGAGTGCGACGGCGAAGCCGGCGTCACCGAGGAGGCCGCTTGCGAAAACAGCACCTCCGAGTGCCATGAGAGCGGCACCGAGCCTGCTAAGGACATAGGTCCCGCGTAGCCCGTCACCCCGTCCGGGGTCGTCGACCATCTTCAGCCGATGAGCGTCGTCGAGGACGGTGGTGATGCGCACCGTCATCCCGGCGACGAGTAGAGTGAGTCCGAGGATTTCGGGGCTTCCGATCACGTGGCCGGCTCCACACGTACGCGCCGAAGGATCGTTCCTTCGCGGCGTTCGACTGTGAAACGAAGACCGTCGATGGTCAGTTGGTCGGCGACGCGTGGGATCTTTCCGGCGGTCTCCATCAGGAGCCCCCCGACGGTGGTTTCCTCTGCGGTACCCTCGATCGCGCGATCGAGCGCCGTCGCTAGCTCTGCGACGGGGAGCCGCCCGGGGACGACGAGTGCTTCTCCGTGACGTTCGATCCCGGGCTCGGCGACGTCTGACTCGTCGAGGATCTCACCGAAGAGCTCTTCGAGGAGGTCTTCCAGCGTGATGAGGCCCGCGAGAGTGCCGAGCTCGTCGATGACGAGCGCGATGTGCACCTTCTTTCGCCGGAGCTCGTAGAACGCTTCGTCTACCGGAAGCTCCGGCGCGACGACGCTGGGCGGATGGAGGAGATTCGCGAGAGCCGGTCCGCCCGCAGGATCGCGTCCCAGGAGATCCTTCGCGTAGAGGATTCCTACGACATCGTCGGTGGCCTTGCCGTGCACGGGGATTCGCGCGAAGCGCGCCTCATCGACCGCGGCGAGGAGTTCCTGGTCGGACATGTCTTCGGAGAGCCAGAAGACGTCGACCCGGGGGGTCATCACGTCGTTCACCTGGCGGCTGCCGAACGACCGGACGTTGGCGAGAAGCTCGCGCTCTTCGGGGTCGAGTTCGCGAGGGTCGCCTTCGACACCCTCGACGTCGCCCGCGACGAACGCGTCCAGGGGCATGTTCGTAAGGCGCCGTGCGAGGAGGCGGCCGCTCTGGCGGAGCACGCGCGCGATCGGGAGGAGTCGCTGAACCCAGCGCCAGGTCCGGCCGCGCAACGGGCCGTCGATTTTAGACGCCCTGGCTGCACCGATGAGGCCGGCCGTCCAGGCGAAGACGGTGAGCGCAACGGCGGGTCCGACGCCGGCGAGTGCAGCGCCGGATGCCGCCGCGCCGAACAGCGCGATATCCCGCGTCAGCCAAAGAGACGTGACGGCGAGGCGCGGAAAGGCGCGCACGTCGCGGATCTCTGGCGGCGCCTGTGGATCGCTCGCGGTTCGTGTTCGGAGGAACCGGGATTCGGCGCGCCCGACCCACGCCGCGAGGACACAGAACAGTGCCCCGGCGACGAGACTTACGGCGATGCGGATGGAGTCGGTCGCGTCCATTCGGATCAGCCTTCGGGCGTGAAGTGGTCGAAGCCGCGCGTGAGAGGGAGCGCCTGGCGTGCGGAGTCGAGAAGCATGATCTCGCCGGCCCGCTCGGTGCAGCGACCGATGACCGTCAGCGGGACTTCGGCTTGGGCGGCCAGTGCGCTGAGGTTGGCCGTAGTCGCCGGTGGACATGCGGCGAGGAGCTCGTAGTCCTCTCCGCCCGTCGCTGCGTAGTTCGCGCCGTTCGCGTCGAAGTGGCTCACGGCGGCGGATCGCGGAAGCTTGGCGTGTTCGATCTCAGCGCCCACGCCGCTCGCTTCGCAGACGTGGCTGAGATCGGCGACGAGGCCGTCACTCAAGTCGATTGCGGCGTGGGCACCCGCCTCCGCGAGGGCCAAACCGGCTCGCACGCGCGCTTGCGGGCGGGCCCATCGGTTCCGCTGTTCCGACTCGGGTCGACCTCCGTCACTGAGGATGGCCACGGCGGCCGCCGCGTCTCCCAGCGTGCCCGTGACGACGAGGTCATCGCCGGCTTGCGCGCCGCTACGATCGAGCCGTCGTCCGGGGATGTCGCCGAGCGCGGTGATTGTGATGGTGATCTCGCTCGCACGCGAGAGATTGCCGCCGATGAGCGCGGCTCCGGCGGCTTCGCCCGCGTCGGCACAGCCGTCCAGCAGGGCATCAAGCCATTCCGAAGATGTGCTGCTGGGCGCGGTGATCGCGCAGAGCAGGAATCGAGGTTGCGCGGCCATTGCCGCGAGGTCGCTCAGATTCACTTCGACGGCGCGCCTGCCGAGCTCGGTCGCGTCGAGCCAGTCGGTGCGGAAGTGAATGCCTTCCACCAGGGCGTCGGTCGTCAGGGCGAGCGGATGGGTGCCGGGCTGGAAAACGGCCGCGTCGTCGCCCGCGCCGAGGAGGAGCCGTGCGGCGCCGGAGGGTGCGGGGGTTGCGTCGCGAGCCTGAAGGCGCCCGATCAGCCGGCGGAGAAAATGGTGCTCGCCTTCTAATGGGTCGTCGTCAGCCAAACTTCTCCCGGACTTTGTCGAAGAAGCCCTTTGCGCCGTGGTCGGCCTCTTCGCCGGCGATCTCGGCAAACTCTTCCAGGAGTTCGCGTTGACGCGGGTTGAGCGTACGCGGCGTCGCAATGTTCACGCGCGTGAGTTGGTCGCCGCGGCCGTAGCCGTTTAGGTCGGGCACGCCTTTGCCGCGCAGACGGAAGATCGCGCCCGGCTGCGTCCCGCCCTTGATCTTCATGTTCACGGCTCCGTCGAGCGTGGGGACGTCGACCTCGGTGCCGAGCGCCGCCTGGGCGAACCCGACGATGACTTCGCAAAGCACGTTGTTCCCGTCGCGACGGAAGTGGTCGTGTTCTTCGACCGAGATCAGGACGTAGAGGTCGCCCTTCTGGCCGCCGGCCATCGCCTCGCCTTCGCCGCGCAGCTTCAGCCGCGTGCCGGAGTCGACGCCGCCGGGGACGCGGACCTCGAGGCTCTGTTGTTCGCGAACGTGCCCGGTGCCACGACACCCGGTGCAGGGGTCCCTGATGACCTGTCCGCGCCCGTTGCAGTGTCCGCACGTCTTGGCGATCGAGAAGAAGCCCTGCTGGAATCGAACCTGGCCCATGCCGCGGCATGGCTGGCACTTCTCGGGTTTGGCGCCGCCCTTCCCGCCGCTGCCATTGCAATCGTCGCATTTGACCGCGCGCGGGACGGAGATTTCCTTCTCGCACCCGAATGCAGCCTCTTCGAAGCTGACTGGCAGGGTGTAGCTCAGGTCTTCGCCGCGCCGGCGTCGGCCGCGACCGCCTCCTCCTCCGCCGCCGCCGAAGAAGTCGTTAAAGATGTCGCCGAACAGATCCTCGAAGCCGGCCGAGCTGAAGTCGAAGCCGGCGCTGCCGCCGGGGCCTTCGAACGCGGCGTGACCGTGTCGGTCGTATCGCGCGCGCTGCTCGGTGTCCGAGAGGATCTGGTAGGCCTCGGAGACTTCGCGAAACTGTGCTTCCGCCTCCTGGTCGCCGGGGTTCCTGTCCGGATGGTACTTGAGAGCCAGCTTCCGGAAGGATTTCTTGATCACCTCGCCGTCGGCGTTGCGCTCAACTTCCAGTACTTCGTAGAAATCTCTTCTGGTCGCCACGCTTGAGTCCAGAGGCAGTGTCGGTCAGCGGGCGGCGCGACGCAAGTGCCGCCCCGCCGCGCCGAATCGACGACTCATCCTTCTTTGACTTCTTCGAAGTCGGCGTCGACGACATCGTCTTTGCCGTCGTCACCAGGGCCCGCATCGCCACTGGTCGCGTCCGCGCTGCCCGCGTCGCCACCCGGGGCCGCACCGTCGCCGTCACTGCCACCGGTGTTGGCGTACATGGCTTCCGCAAGCTTGTGCGACGCCTGGGTGAGAGCGGCAGCCGCTGCGGACAACTCCTCGGGCTCGGCGGCCTCGTTCTCGAGGACCTTCTTCGCTTCCGCGACCGCCGTCTCCACGCCGCCCTTGGCTTCGGGGTCGAGCGAATCGGCGTTGTCGGTGAGGTTCTTCTCGGTCTGGTAGACCAGCGAGTCGAGCTGATTGCGCGCCTCGATCGTCTCGCGGCGCTTCTTGTCGTCCTCCGCGTGGGATTCGGCGTCGTCGACCATCTGCTTGATCTCGTCCTCGGAGAGACCCGAGGAAGCCGTGATCTTGATCGACTGCTCTTTGCCCGTGCCGAGGTCCTTCGCGTTCACGTGCACGATGCCGTTGGCATCGATGTCGAACGAGACCTCGACCTGGGGGACGCCGCGCGGTGCCGGCGGAATGCCGACGAGGTCGAACTGACCCAGCAGCTTGTTGTCCGGCGCCATCTCACGCTCGCCCTGGAAGACTCGGATCGTGACCGCAGTCTGATTGTCCGAAGCGGTCGAGAAGACCTGGCTCTTCTTGGTCGGGATCGTGGTGTTCTTCTCGATGAGCTTCGTGCAGACGCCCCCCAGCGTTTCGATGCCGAGGGACAGCGGCGTGACGTCGAGAAGGAGGACGTCTTTCACCTCACCCTTCAGCACGCCGCCCTGAACCGAAGCGCCGATGGCGACGACTTCGTCGGGGTTCACACCGCGGTGCGGCTCTCTGCCGAAGAGCGCCTTCACACGCTCGCCGACGGCCGGCATTCGGGACATGCCGCCCACCAGAACGACCTCGTCGATCCCCTTTGTGGAGAGACCGGCGTCCTTCAGCGCGGTGATGCACGGGGCCTCGAGGCGATCGAGCAGGTCGGCGCATAGCGCCTCCAGCTTGGCTCGCGAGAGCTTCAGATTGAGGTGCTTTGGACCCGTCGAGTCCGCCGTGACGAACGGCAGGTTGATGTCGGTCTCGGCGACCGACGAGAGCTCGATCTTGGCCTTCTCTGCAGCCTCCTTGAGACGCTGCAGAGCCATACGGTCCTCGCGAAGATCGATGCCCTGATCCTTGCGGAACTCGTCGGCGAGGTAGTCGATGATGCGCTGGTCGAAGTCCTCACCGCCGAGGAACGTGTCACCGTTGGTCGACTTCACTTCGAAGACGCCGTCGCCCACTTCGAGGATCGAGACGTCGAACGTACCGCCGCCAAGATCGAAGACCGCGAGCTTCTCGTCGGCCTTCTTGTCGAGGCCGTACGCGAGAGCCGCCGCGGTGGGCTCGTTGATGATGCGTTTCACTTCGAGGCCGGAGATGCGGCCGGCGTCCTTCGTGGCCTGGCGCTGGCTGTCGTTGAAGTACGCCGGAACCGTGATGACGGCCTCGGTCACTTCTTCGCCCAGGTAGTCTTCCGCGGTCTGCTTCATCTTCTGAAGGACGAACGCGGAGATCTCAGCCGGGCTGTACTGCTTGCCACGGCACTCGACCCAGGCGTCGCCGTTGTCGGCGCGGACGACGGTGTACGGAAGGACCGTTGCGGCCTTCTGGACCTCGGCATCGTCGAAGCGGCGCCCGATGAGGCGCTTGATCGCGAAGACGGTGTTCTCGGGGTTGGTCACGGCCTGGCGGCGGGCGATCTGTCCGCTGAGGCGCTCCCCATTTTCTGCGAACGCAACGACCGACGGGGTGATGCGACTCCCCTCGGAGTTGGTGATCACCGTGGGGTCGCCCCCCTCGATGACCGAGACGCACGAGTTCGTCGTCCCCAGATCGATTCCAATGACCTTGCTCATGGTTTTCCTTCCACCGACAGGGACAAACAGCGTCTCAAAAAGCGCGCATCCCTCGGATTTTGTTGGATTTTTTGTGCAGCGACTATGGATTTAACCACGATCCGGGGTCGTTCAACCCTGCATCAGGTCAATTCCCTTGGCCGCCGGGCGCTTTTGCGACGGTGACCTGCGCCGGGCGCAGGAGCCGATCGTGCAGGCGGTAGCCCGGGAGGTGCTCGTCGAGGACGGCACCGGGCTCTTTCTGGGTGGTCTCGATGAGGGCCAGCGCCTCGTGTTCGGTGGGGTCGAAGGGCTGCCCCGCGGCTTCCACCCGGGCGACGCCGAAGCGGGTCAGGATGTCGTCGAACTGCTGCGCGACCATGGCCAAGCCGTCGCGCAGGGCGTCGGCTTGTCCCTCGGCCAGGGGAGGGGCGGCGTTCAGGGCCCTCTCGAGATTGTCGATTACGGGGAGGAGTTCCCGGATGAGGGGCTCGCTGGCGAAGCGAAGGGACTCGGATTTGTCCCGCTGCATTCGTTTTTTGAAGTTCTCGAGGTCCGCCCGCTCGCGCAGGAACTGGTCTCGGAGCTTCGCCGCCCCTTGGTCCTGCTGGGCGATCGTGGTCTGGAGCTCACCGATGATCGTCAGAGCGTCCTGAAGCGTGGTCGGCTCGGGGGGCTCTGTGGCGGTCGCCTCGGCTTCGGGGGCCGCGTTGGGCATGTCCTCTGTGGGGGAGCCGTCTTGGTCGTTTTTCTCGCTCATTGGATCCACTGTTCCTCGGTCTGAATCGGCGGAAACGTAAGCACGGGACGGACACGTGTCAACGTGGGTTCGGTCGTGGTACGGCTGTCGCGTGCGTGTGGGATCCACGCCCGCGATCGTCTTGCGAGCGCGCGAATTCGGCGAGTCCGACAAGATCGTGACCGTGCTTTCGCGCTCCGACGGGAAGTTCACCGGCATTGCGAAAGGGGCAAAACGTTCACGGCGACGCTTTCCCGGCTCCCTTGAGCTGTTCGCCCACGTCGACCTGGCCTTCAAGCAGAAGAACGACAATGCCCTCTGCTTCCTCGAGCGCGCCGTCCTGATTCGTCCCTGGCGCACTTTGGTGACCTCGCTGGAGAGCTATGCGGCGGCGAGCCATGTGATCGAAGTCGCCGACAAGATGACGGCCGATCGCGAAGTTGGCGATGAGATCTACGCCCTCGTCGTCGCGGCGCTTGCCCGCATCGACGACCGCCCGCCGTCGCCCACCACGCTTCGCCTGTTCGAACTCGCCACCCTGGCGGCGAGTGGTTATCGCCAGGAGTTCGGTCGGTGCACGCGCTGCCAGGAAGAGCTTGCGGGGCTCGGTGATGCTCTGCGCGTGCCCTATGCCGGCACTGGTATTTTGTGCGCCCGGTGCTCCGATCGAGAGCACGGTGGGCCGACGATTTCGGCTGGCGCGGCTGCGATCCTCCTACGCCTCGAGGAGGCGGTCTCCCGCGGCCTTCCGGGGGACACGGACGACATCGATGCGTCGGCCTGTTTCGTGGGTGATGACGCGATCGAAGCCGACGCATCGGCTCGAGTCGCGACCGAGGTTCGGATCGCGACGATGACCCTGCTACAGCCGCATCTTCGGGGGCGGCTTCGGGCCCTGGAGGCGATGGGGGTTCTCTAGGGCGCCATGGCGGACGCCTCACTCGGCGACCGTTCTGAGATGGTTGTTTGTGACGGCGCTACTGCGCGAGTTCGCTTGCGAATACTTCACGGATCGGAGCGAAGCGAAACGTCGACAGGAGTCGGTCGATCTTGGCGCGCATCCGGCTCCGACCGACGTTGTTGAACCAGCGCACGTAGCCGGGCGTGCCGGGCAGTTTCGGGGAGTCCGGATCGATCTCCCACGGATGGGTGTAGACGACGGTTCGCCCGACCTCGGTATTGAAGCGCTCGAGGTAGCGGTGGGTGATCCAGAAGGGGAGGGCGCGCAGCGAGAACCCGCCGGCGGCCGAGGGGAGAATGTGGCCGCTTGGGAGTCGTGACAACGGGAGGGGAAACTCCCACAGTCCGTTCTGCATGCGGACCGCGCCGCCTCCGCCGGGCAGTCGCGGGACGTCCCCGGGGAAGTATCGCAGCGGCATGTAGCTCGAGTCGTATCGGAAGCCGCTCTCGGCCAGGACGTCCAGCGCCCAAAGGTCGTTGGGCTGGATGAAGTACGGGGCGCGGAAGCCGAGCACGTCGACTCCCGCCACGTCAGCCACGATCTCGCGTGCGGTGGAGACGTCGTAGCGGAGCTCGGGTGCGGTGCGTCCGTGGACGGGCTTGTGATCGAGGCCATGGCACGCGACTTCGTGTCCGAGGTCGACGGCGCGCCGCACCAGGGTGGGCTGCTCACGCGCGACGTCCGCGAGGAAGAACAGAGTCGCACGGGTGTCGTGCTTGGCGAGGATCTGGAACAGAGCGTTCACGTTGCGCTCGACCCGGGAGCCGACTGCTGCGATCTCACTCGCGGAGGCCGGGCCCGCCGGCCGGGCCGCGTCGTGGTACCAATCTTCGACGTCGATGCTGAGCGCGTTTTTCATGGTCTCGGAGGATTAGAAGAGACCTGGCACGAGCCGCCACGTTCGACGGGCGTACGCGCTGTAGGTGTCGCCGAATCGTTCGGACAGGAACGCCTCCTCGCGGGCGATCCGGATTCCCGCCGCGGGGAGCCACAGGCAGACGGCCGCGAGGAGGGCGGCGCTGCTCCGCATGGACAGCGCGGTACCGAGTGCGATGAGGCCGAGGCTCGAGTAGCTCGGATGCCGCAGGATGCGGAATGGGCCCGTCTGGACGAGCTCGTGATCGTTCGCGCTCTGGATCCGCACCGTGAAATGGCGTCCCATCTCCTCCGAGGTCCACCGCCGGAGCCAGGCGCCCGCGGCGATCAGCACCAGTCCCAGTGCCTCGGGCACGCCGGGCATTTTCAGGTGCGCCCAGCTCCGGTTGTCCCAGGCGGCGCCGCAGAGGATGAGCAGGAAGCCGATCTGCATGCCCCACCCGGTCCAATCGCGCGAATCCGCCTCGGCGTGCTCGCGCCGGCCGAGGTCGTAGAACGATAGCCCGGCGATCAGCGCCAGCACCCACACGGGAGGTGTGGCGAATCGTCCCGCTGCCGCCACGAGGAACACGGCGGCGGCCCCCCGTAAGAGTGGCGTCACACGGTGATTCTATTCACCAGAAGAGGGGGGCGCATCAATCGAAGGCGGTTTGGGCCTCTCGGGCGCGGGCGGCAACGGCGGAGCGGCCATGGGGGCCGGTGGCTCAGCGAGGCACTCTCGCACTACGGTCGCGAGCGCCTCTTGCGTGAACGGCTTCGTCAGATAGCCGTTCGCACCGGCCTCGCGCGCGCGCCGGCGATGCTTCTCGCTCGATCTCGAGCTGCAGACGACGACGGGAAGGTTGCTCAGCTCGGGGTCGGCCCGGATCTCCTGGAGGAGCTCGTAGCCGTGAAGTCGGGGCATCTCGAGGTCGGTCACCACGACCTGGAAGCGACCGCGGCGCAGTTTCTCCAGCGCGTCCATGCCGTCGACCGCGGTCTCCGCGCTCCAGCCCTCGGCGTTGAGGAACAAACCGGCGAGCTTGCGGACACTGATCGAGTCGTCGGCCCACAGAACCGTTGCGCTGGTCGGCGTGGTACCGGCGACGAGGCTCCTCGACTCCGGTGGCGCCTCGGGCTTTGGCGTCGAGATTCGCTGCGCGAGCGCCGGGAGGCGCGACGAGTCGAGCACGAACACGACCTGTCCGTCGCCCGCGAACGTGGCGCTCGTGATGAAGGGGTGGCCAGAGAAGAGACGGCTGAGCGGACGGATGACCGCTTCTCGTTGGGCCTCGATCCGATCCACGAGGAGTGCGATTCGCTCGTCGCCGTCCTGGACCACGAGTGCCGTCGACGGATGGCCGGTGGGCTGGCCGGTAACCGCCGCCAGCGAGAGTGCGGGCAGCATGCTGCCGCCGATGCGCACGCGTGCGCCGTTCGGTCCGTACTCGATGTGTTCGGGTTCGATGCACAGGACGGTCTCGATCGGCGCCTGGGAGAGAGCGAAGATCTGCTCACCTGCCCGAAGGACGAGGACCTGTTCGATCATCGCGGCCAGCGGCAGCGTGATGCCGAACGTGGTGCCGGCTCCATCGCGTGAGTTGACCGACACGGTGCCGCGGAGTTGCTCGACGTCGCTTGCGACGACATCCATCCCGATTCCTCGGCCGGCGAGGTCGGTGACCTGCTCCTGCGTGGAGAAGCCTGGGCGGAAGATGAGTCGCGAGAGTTGGTCGCGCGTCGCGGACGCCTCCGGGGGAAGCATGCCGAGGCGCTCGGCCTTGGCGTGGATTGCGTCGAAATCGAGGCCGCGCCCGTCGTCGCGTACGATGATCTCGACGGAGCCTTGTCGCTGGAGTGCTTCAAGCGTGATGCGCCCAGTGCTCGGTTTGCCTGCTTGCTCGCGCTCTTCGGGGGATTCGATTCCGTGGGAGACTGCGTTTCGTACGACGTGCAGCAGCGGCCCGTAGAGCGACTCGATCAGGCCGCGATCGAGTTGCACGTCTCCACCGATCGCGACGATTTCGACTTCGCGGCCGGCGTTCCGGGCTGCATCACGGATCGCGCGCTGAAGTTTGCGGAACAGGGTGTCGAGCGACTGCAGCCGCATGGCGCTGACGGTCCGCTGAAGACTGGAACTGACCTTGGAGATCTGGCGGCCTTCTTCGCCGAGCCCGTCGAGGACCCCCGAGAGCTGTTCGAGCATCTCTCCCGTGTCCGCGGCCAGTTCGACGAGTGTTCGCGTGAGAACGTTGAAGTCGTCGTACTTGTCGAATTCGAGATCGGTGAACTCATCGGGCGTGTTCGAGGTGTGGGTCTCCGCGTCGTCGCCGGACGAGGGCACGGTGTTGAACTCGAAGCTGCGGAAGCCTTCGACGGTCTCGTTCAGCTGAAGCCGGTCGAGGTTCAGCTTGTCTCGCATGTCGTTGATCGACAGCAGGGCGTCGTCCATGCGGGTCCGGCTGACGACGAGCTCGCTCACGCGATTCATCAACAGGTCGAGCCGGCTCGCGTGCACACGGACGATCGCCGAGTCGCCCTCGGCGGCCGGTGCCGGTGTGGTGGTCGGTGGAGCGGCGCCGGCGCTTGGCGGGGCGATCCGTGCGGCCGCGGGTTTGGCGATCGGTACGGGCCGCTCCTGCGCAATGGATTCCGTCAGAATCTCGGAGATCCGAGCGTCCACGTCCGGCAGGATCCGGTGGTCGTGGCGGTTGCCTTGCGCGTCGTCGATCAGACCCGTGACCGAATCGAGCATCTCGAGAAGGAGCTGCGTGAAGCGGTCGGCATCGCCGGGGATGCCGGCGTCGACGGCGTTCTCGAGCAGGGTTTCACCCGAGTGGAGTTGCTCCGCGATCCGGTCCAGGCCGACTGCCGCCGCCGCGCCCTTCAGTGTGTGGAACTGGCGGAACAGAATCCGAAGCGGGCCGCGGTCTGCCGGGTTCTGCTCGAGCGCGATGAGCGCGCCTTCGGAGGCCTCGAGGGCCGTGTCGGCGTCCAGCGTGAACGCCTCCATGATCTCGGGCTCGACACCGAGCGACGCTTCCTCTGGTGGTGCGGCCGACGCTCCGGCCGGCAGTTCGCCCGCGGTCTCGATCGGCTCGGTGGGCTCGGTGGGCGCTCCGGGACCGGCGGCAGGCTCGGCTGCCTCGGCGTCGGGTCCTGCCGCGGGGAGATGCTCCAGGTCGACCGTGGGCTCTCTCGGCGGCGGGGTCTCCAGTGGTCCGCCTGCGTCGTCCGTGTCGACGACGCTCGCGGCGGCCATCCCGAACAGCAGGTCCAACGCGGCGGTAGGTGGTTCGAGGCCGGCGGTCAGGAACAGATCCTTCAGCGGCTCGGCGATTTCGCTGGAGAACTCCGGTCGCAGCGGGAGCAGGCTCGCATCCTCGGTCGGGCGCTCGAATGCATCCTGCAGCGTGAGGCCGAGATCACGAAATTGGTTCTGCCCGACGGTCGCGGCGCTTCCTTTCACTGTGTGGAAGATCCGTCCGAGATCGGCGCACAGATTCATCTGCTCCGCGGGGTCGACGAGGCCCGTCAGAAGATCGGGCACGTCGGCGAGGAGATCCTTCAGCTCTTCCTGGAAGATTCCGGCGAGGCTCTCAGCCAGAGCGGAATCAAACGCGGGTTCCTCCGCGGCCGGGTCCGGCTCGCGGGTCGGTACGGCGGCCGGTGTTTCCACGGCAGCGTCCGCAAGCAGTGGCACGTCTTCCTCGATTTGGGGTGCCGCTGTGGATGCGGCTTCGAGATCTTGGCGAAGCCCCTCCTGGTACGCCGGAGAGAAGGTCTCGTGCATCTCGCGGATCAGCACCTCGTCGGCACCCGCGTAGCCCGAACGAGCGTGCTCGACCATCCGCCGCGCCGGGTTCAGCGCAGCGAGTGTTTCCCGAACGAGACTGCGCGCGGTGTCGCGACTGTGCTCGGCCTGCCGCGCCGCGAGTTCTGCCGCTCGCTCGAGAACGGCACCGACGTGACTCAGCGTCGGCAGCTGCGCTAGCGCGGCGGAGCCTCGCAGGGTGTGACCGCCTGCGGCGACTTCGTCCAGACCGGTCGCGTCGCCGAGATCCTCGGAGAGCGAGCCGAGTCGTGAGGCCATCGCTCGAAGCAGGTCCTCTGCCTCCTCGAAAAAGACACCGCGGATCGCGGTGAGGGTGTCATCGGCGGCGGGCGGTGGCTCCGATTCCGGTGAACTGAGACTCGCCACAGGGACCGCTCTCTGTCTCCAGTCGTCCATGAAGTCCTGGCTCAGGCCTCGGCCGGCCGCTCGACGCGGGCGCGTAGCTCGTCGGAGAGCTTGGAGAGTTCGGCGCTGCTGCGGCGTGTCTGGTCACTCGATCGTTGTACGCCGGTGGCGGCCGAGGCGATCTGCGAGACGGCCTCGCCGAGTCTTTCGGCACCGGAGGCCTGTGCGTCGGCGGTGGTCGCGATCTCTTCCATCGTGACGCTCGCCTCGTTGGTGACGGCCCCGACCTTCTCGAGTGCGTGCTGCGCCTGTGTGGCGGCAGCTGCCTGCACTTCGATTCGTTCGCCCTGGCGCTCCATCCCGCCCACCGCGTCCCCGATGTCGGATTGGATGCCGACGATCAGCCGCTCGATCTCCTTGGCGGCCGCCGCGGCGCGCTCCGCGAGCTTGCGGACCTCGTCGGCAACGAGAGTGAAACCCTGCCCCTGTTCACCGGCACGGGAGGCCTCGATCACTGCGTTGAGTGCGAGCATGTCGGTTTGCGCCGACATCTTCGAGATCGTTCCGATGATGGCGGAGATCTGCATCGATCGCTCGCCGAGTCTCTTGATCTTCACGGTAGCGGCGCGGGTTTCGCGCTGCAGACCGTCCATGCCGGTGAGGAGATCGGTGAGCGCAGCCTGCCCGGAGCGCGTTGCTTGCTCCGTGCGGCGCGCGACCTCGAGCGCCTCGGAGCACTTCTCGGCGATCCGGCTGCCTTCGGTCCGTAGCGCCTGCGCGGAGCCCTCGGTCTCGCCGCAAACCCGCGTCTGCTGCGCGGCGTTCGTCGACGTCTCGTCGGCAGACGCGCGAATCTGAGTCGCCGACGTGCCGACCAGCGCGGACGCCTCGTGAATGCTCTCCGACAGCGTACCGATCGTATCGAGCATCTCGTTCAGGGCGCTCGAAACGGTGGCCAAGGCGCCTCCATTGATCTGCGCGTGGACGACTGGTCCGCCGTGCGCCGCCGTACGGGCGACCTCGAGGAGCTGCTCGGCGTCGTTAGCCAATCTCTGGTGTTCGAGTTCCGCCTTTTCGATCACGCTCGCGCGATCTTCGAGAAGTCGGTTGATCGTCGCGGCGAGTTCGCCGACGGCACCTTCTTGATCGACCTCGAGACGCGCCTTGCGGTCGCCGCGCTGCGCCTTCTGGACGACGCTCGAGATCTTCCGCAGCCGCCCCGCGAACTGGGACCAGAGGCGCGAGCCGAGCATCCATCCCGCGAGAGTCGCCACGAAGACGATTCCCAACAAGACCGGGAGCAGCAGGGCGAGCGGCGCTACGACCTCACTCTGCGGTCGTTCGGCTGCGATCACCCATCGGTTTCCACCGACGTCGATTGGTCCGTACGAGGCGAGGGTGGTGTTGCCGCCGACGTCGAAGGTGCCGGTGGTCGATGTCCCCGCGAGCGCCTCGCGAAGTCCTGCGGACGTCTGTCCCGGGTTGGAGGCGTGGCGTGGTGTACTCCGTAGCGCGCCGTCGCCGGCGAGGGCGAGAACTTGTCCGCCGGCACCGAGGTTTGCGCGGGCCCACTTCTCGGCGCCCGTGCCAGGAAGGAGCGCGCGGTCGATCGCGGCGGTATCGATGGCTGCGACGATAGTGCCGATGCGACGCTCACCCGAGAAGACGGGCGCGGAGACGAAGACACGAGGAGACGCGTCGACAGAACCGAACTTAGTGTCGGCGAAGAAATGCTCGCCGGCGCTGGTCTCGGCGTTCGTCCTCGAGGCGGCGAGTGCGAGCCCGCTGCCGCGGTGGACGCCGTCGGTGAGGTTGGTGAACGTCTCTACGGCAGCTTCGGTGCTGTAGACGATCGTCCCGGAGGTGTTGTCGATCAGGTGGAGGTTCTCCCACCCGTTGCGTGTCGCCAGGTCCCGCAGCCAGGGCCCGTGGCTTCCGTACGCCTCGCCGTACTGTTTGGTGATGTCGTCGGTCGCGACTGTGGAATCCTCGGTGAGGTACAGGGACTGCAAGACAACGGTCGGGTTCGGGGTCTCGAATGAGCCGTCGTCGGGGTAGAGTTCCTCGAGGCTCGCCGGACGCCCGGCCGAGCGGGCGCTGGGTAGGATTTCGGCCTCGTAGAACGCGGTGAGTCGCGACTGATACGGTTCGAGCTCGCCCGGCTTCTTGTCGGCGACTTCGACGGTCGCGCTCCGGACCCCGTCCTTGAACGCTTCGATTGCCGACGCGGTCCTCGGGTCCGCCGCGAGCACGCCCGTTTCGGCGCCGACCTCGTCGAACAACGTCCCGAGATCGTTGTGGGCGGCGTCTCGCAGACCCTCCAGATGTCGCAGCGCATTTTGCTCGACGAGCCATCGAGAGCCGAAGAACGCCGCACTGGACGCGACACCCGCTAGAAGGAGAGCCAAGGTGGCGACGCGAAACGCACCCGGCCGGCGTGGTTCCGTGTTCGAGCGCGCGGCACTCGCAATGACTGGTCCGCTCGATGCGGACGTCAACGTTTTGGATTGAGTGGCCATGATTCAGTCCTCTTCCGGTCCGGCAGTGCGTGTCGGGCTCGTTTGCTCGGACGCGGGGTGATAACGGAATCCCTCGGCGATGCGCTGAACGACCGTGCCGATCAGCGTTTCGCCATCAAGAACGATGAGGCGGTCTTCCCCGGTGCCGCTGTAGCCGCGGACGAGCTCGCCCGGAGGCGGCTCTCCTTCGACGTCACGACGAATCTCCCAAGGTGCGAAGTGCACGACCCTGGCGACTCGATCGACGACCGCTGCGAAACGGAGGTCGCCCAAACCGAGGACCAGGAGGGCGTCCTTGTGCGACGGAGGCCGCGCCGGGACGTCCAGAAACGAGTCCAGAGCAACCAACGGGACGACTTCGCCGCGCAGGTTCAGCGCGCCGAGGAGTTCCGGTGGTGCGAAGGGTACGGCGGTGAGAGGGCGGTTTTCGATGACTTCCTTGGCAAGGTGGGTCGAGATCGCAAACCCCCGCTTGCCACGATGAAAGACGCAGAAGTCCATTCGAGCCGACGTGTCGGTGCTCATAGGCTCACCACCTCGAGGCCGATGACGCGCGTCGGTTCACCGCCCCGGCTCTCGGTCGACTGGAACGAGCCCGCGAGCTCATCCAGATCGGCGACGTGTTCGAATGCTGCCCACGGGCCGCCCTCGAGAGATGCGCTCAGTGGAGCGATCGCGAGCCGCCGGCACGGAGCGTTCGGCAGCCGGCCGATGGCCGCGTTCAGGCTCAGGTCGGCTCCCGGCACGCCGACGAGCACCTGGGGCTGCATGAGGTGGACGACCCACGGGACCGAGGCGAATTCCCGATCGATCAGCAGCACCTCTTTGCGCGGCCCCGCTAGCTGCGAGAGTGTGGTGTGCAGCTCGTGGTCGGTCGGGACGAGGACGATCACCTCGGGCGGCGTCGGAAGCTCCGGGCCCGGTGCACCGGTCGCGGCGAGAGCAAGCGTCGCCTCACACAACACCCGGTGCGTTTCGAGCAGGGTGCTCGCGATGTTGGCAAACGTACCGTCGGGTCGGAGTCGATACGGAGCCACACCGTCGTCTTCGATGTGTTGCCCGATCTCACGGAGCTGTTCGCGCGCGCGTCGGAGCGGATCCCCGAGGCGTGCGAGGGTCCGCGGCGCGGCGGCGTCAGTACTGGTCTCCGCGGAGACGGCGTCCTCGAGCTGGCCGAGGAGCGCGGAGAACGTCTCCTCGAGCGTCGCGGCGCGCACGAGTGGGAGGGAGGCGCCTGCGGGCGTGGGTGCCGGTTTCATCGTTGCTCGTGTCGGCTGCGGGCGAGGCGCCGCCGGTTCTGCAGCCACGACTGTCGCTCGCCCACGGGAGAGGGCGTTGTCGACTATGGACAGGACTACCTGTGGCTTGAACGGCTTGGTGATGTAGCTCACCACGTTCTGCGCATCCTGATACGCCTGCCGGATCGAGGCGCCCTTGGCCGAGACCAGGATCACCGGTGTCTGCGCGGTCGACGGGATCGCGGAGAGCGCCGAGCACACGTCCGGGCCCCGCATGTCGGGGAGGACGTAGTCGAGCAGTACGAGATCGGGGTCGAAGGATGCGGCGCGGTCGAGTGCTTCGCGGCCGTCGGCTGCGAACTCCAACGCGTAGCCGCGGGGCTTCAGAATGAATTCGAGAGCGCGACGAATCGTGAGTGAGTCGTCGACGACGAGAAGGCGAGCCTGATCCATATCGGTCAGTTCCCCACCGCGGTGCCTTGAGGCGCGATGGCCGCGATCCCGCTGGGTGCGATTGGTCGGGCCGGCAATCGGTTCTCTCGGGCGCGTGATAGAGCTTGCGGCTCGATCAGGAAGTGCGGCTGCCGATCGACCAGGAGAAGGTAGCAAAGCGGGCGACCCTCCTTCTCGGCAAGGCGTGTCGGGATCGGCGGCGACTCGAGGAATGAGACGTCGCGCACGCCGAGGCACTCCTCGGCGCGAAGTCCGATCGATCCCGCGTCGGTTCGCACGATCACGAGGGATCCGCGTTCGGGCGGTGGCTGATCCGACCCCATGCCGGAGACGTCCTTCCACCCCACGACGTCGACCGACGCCTGGCGCGAACCCTCTTCCGCCGGATATGCGAAGACCCCCTCGACGACGTCGAGTGCCAGGCACACCAAGCAACCCTCGGCTCGAAGCAGAAGCATTCGCGCCCCCGTCGACCCGCTCGTTCGACTATCCACTCCACCCATGAAGAACCCCACCGGCGCACGCAGCGCCTTCTTCCTCATCGATTCGACCTGATCGACGGAGGACTTGAACCCCGATGTGTTCACATTGCCCATCAAGTCCTGCGGCGTGGCCGCCGATGGTGGGGTTGGGCGGCAGTCAGGCCGCAGAGGGGCGCAAGAGCCATGTCGGTCGAGGGAGCGACCGCTACACCGACTGCGATAGAGGGTCGGTTGGGCGGTGAGGGCAACAAACAGAGCGATCCGTATCGAGTTCTCTCGACTCGGCTCGTCCGCGAGCTGATCGCGGCGGACTCACACGCAGAAGCGGCCGGAGAGGAGATCGACGTGATGGCGGCTCGTCTCCTCGACGTCGTTGCCGGTGGTCTGTCGCAACCTGGAGCCGCGCTTCTCGATGCCGCGACCCTTCGCGTCGTCGCCGCTCGCGGTTTTGGAGCCGAGGAGCAGGCACTCCTGCAGTCGCCGCCCCCGGGTGGCGACGCACCTCTCGTAAGGCGGGCACTCGATGAACGTCGGGTTTTTCTGCTCGCCCGCGGTAGCCGTGAGCCGCTCTTGCCGGCCCTGCGTGAGGTTCGCAGCGAATGGAGTGGGCTCGTTCTCGTGCCGCTGTGTGATCGAGAGCAGTGCGCGGGCGTTCTTGTGTTGGCCGCGACGGAGACGGCTCTGCCGGCCGCCGTCCTTGGCTCTCTGGCACCCGCCTTTCGTCTGTTGAGCCTGTTGCTCCATCCCGGCCGACGGACGGCGATCTTGGACGGGGAAGCCGCCGCGCCAGCGGGCGAAGCCGAGCGGTACGTCGTCGAGATCGAAGAGCTTCGTTCACAGCTCGCCGAGGCGCGCGACCAATGCCGCGGGATCGAGAACGAGGAGTTGAGCGCGCAAGCGGCGCAGCGGGCGGAGAGCGAATCCCTGCGGGCGCGCGTGGCCGAGTTGGAAGCGTCGGCGGCGGCAGGCGGAAGCGAGCAGGGCAGGCGCGAAGAACTCGAGTCCGAGATCGGGCGTCGGTCTACGGAGATCGACGAAGGGAAGCATCGCATCGCGGGTCTGGAGGCCGAGAATCGATCGCTTCATGAGCGAATCGAGAGCTCGGAAGGCGCTCGAGTGGATGCCGAGGAGCGTGCGGCGCAAAGCCTCTCGGCAGAGGAGGCGCTGCGCGAGGTCATGAACCAGCCCGGACTCGGCGACGTCGAGCCGGAGCCGCAAGCGACCTCCCTTCTCGACCCCGAGGGCGGTGACCTTCGACTCGGAGAGATCGTCCAGGCCGCGGCGGCGGCGATCGGTGATGTCGACCAGTCGTCGGCCGAAGACCTGCTCGATCCATCCGACGAGGTCGTGGTCGCGGATCCGGGCGAGCCGGCTCTCGCGAGGGTAGAGCCCTTGCTCGCGATTGCGGGTGGGGACTGCCCCCCGGTGGGCGTGTGGCACTTCGACTCGAATCCGGGCGCGCGCGCGTGGGCCGAGGAGTTGGCCGTCCAATCGGGCTCGGCCTTCTGGACGGGCGACGGTGAACCTCCGCGGGCGGCGAAAAGCATGCTGCTCATCAATCTTTTCGACGACTCGGTTACCCGAGCGCTGGACCTCGCCGCGAGTGACGTCGAGAGCCTGGTGTACGCGGCCGACGGTGAGTCGGGACAGGGCTTCGAGCTCGGTTCGATCGGGTGGGTTCCGCGGCCGCTGGATCCGGCCGAGGCGCTTCAGCGGATTCAGACTCGGGTCGCGGGGCGGCTCGGGGGCATCGTGATCGTGAGTGCGCAGCTTCGCGAGTTGGCCGGCCTCCGGCAGGCTCTGGTCGACGTCGACGCCGCGGGGTCCGTCGCCTGCGATGCGCGACAGGCGACCGATCTCCTGGAGATCGTCCGGCGGCCCGATGCGGTCCTGATCGATCTAATGCTCGATGGTGGACAGGGGCTCGCCCTGGCACGCCAACTCCGCACGGAATCGGAGACGAGCGACGTTCCGATCCTTTTCCTCATGCCGGAGGCGATCAACGCGGAGACGATGCGTGCCGATGCCGAGCGCGCCAATGTCCTCGAACCGTACGGCTCGACCGATGCGCGCCGGTTGCTCAATAGCGCGCTCGCTCACCACTGCTAGTACCGCCTCAGGCCACGATCTTGATGGCATTTGATGTGGGGCAAACTGGCCTGCCCCACGGCTGCGTGGTAGCTCCGACCTCCAAGGAGCACCGCCAATGTCCAAACCGAAGAAGAAAGCGCCCGATCGCATGGAGCGGATCGTCAACCTCGCCAAGCGGCGTGGGTTGGTCTTCCAGTCGAGCGAAATCTACGGTGGTTTGAACAGCTGTTGGGACTACGGCCCGATCGGCGTCGAGCTCCGCCGCAACGTGAAGGACGCGTGGTGGCGCGAGATGGTCTGGTCTCGCGGCGACATCGTGGGGCTCGACTGTTCGATCCTGATGCACCCCCGTGTGTGGGAAGCCTCGGGCCACCTCGCCGGGTTCACGGATCCGATGGTGGACTGCAAGAAGTGCAAGAGCCGCTTCCGTGCAGATCATCCCGATCAGATCGCGGTGCACGCCGATAGCTGTGACGGCGAGCTGACCGAGGCGCGTCAGTTCAACCTCATGTTCAAGACGTTCATGGGTCCGGTCGAGGAGTCGGCGAACGAGGTCTTCCTGCGCCCGGAGACGGCGCAGGGCATGTTCGTGAACTTTGCGAACGTTCTCGATACGAGTCGGCGCAAGCTCCCGTTCGGAATTGCGCAGCAGGGGAAGTCGTTCCGGAACGAGATCACTCCGGGCAATTTCCTCTTTCGCACGCGCGAGTTCGAACAGATGGAGATGGAGTACTTCGTCAAGCCGGGCGAAGAGGCGCAGTGGTACGACTACTGGAAGAAGGAGCGCTTCGACTGGTACCTCCGCCTCGGCATCAAGCCCGAGAATTTGCGGCTGCGTGAGCATGAGTCGGACGAGTTGGCGCACTATGCCAAGGGCTGCGCGGACGTGGAGTACAAGTTTCCATTCGGCTGGTCGGAACTCGAGGGCATCGCGAGCCGCACGGACTTCGATCTCAAGCAGCACGCCGAGTGGAGTAAGAAAGATCTCTCCTACTTCGACGAGGAAAGCCGAGAGCGCTACGTGCCCTACGTCATCGAGCCGGCCGCCGGCGCCGATCGCGCGACGCTCGCGTTCCTCGTCGATGCGTACGATGAGGACGAGGTCGAGGGCGAGACGCGGGTAGTGCTCCGTCTGCACCCGCGACTCGCGCCGGTCAAGGTCGCGGTGTTGCCGCTGCTTCGAAAGAACGGGCAGCCCGAGAAGGCGCAAGAGGTCTTCGCGCAGCTTCGCCCGCACATGGTCGCGCAGTACGATCAGGCGGGTTCGATCGGGCGGCGCTACCGTCGCCAGGATGAGATCGGTACGCCGTTCGCGCTGACCGTCGACCATCAGACGATGGACGACGGAACGCTGACCCTGCGCGATCGCGACAAGACGTCGCAAGAGCGCATTCACGAGTCGGACATTCTGGCAGAGTTGTTGCGGCGGGTCGCGGGATAGCATCGATGCGGTTCGGACTCACCTCGCCGGTCGTCACGTTGACCCCGCGAGGACATGCGCCCTGGGAAGATGCGGCCGGACCGGAAGAGCTCCGCCAAGTTGCGGAGGCGGCCGACCGGCTCGGCTACCATCATCTCACCTGCAGTGAGCACGTCGGAATTCCGACGGACGTTGGGCCGGCGCGGGGCTCTCGTTACTACGATCCTCTCGCGACCTTCGGATACCTGGCGGCCTTCACGAGGCGGATCCGCCTCGCGACCCACGTCCTGGTGTTGCCGTACCACCACCCACTCGAGGTGGCGAAGAGGTACGGTACCCTCGATCGGATTTCGAACGGGCGGCTGATTCTGGGTGTCGGTGTCGGGAGTCTGGAGGAAGAGTTTCGTCTGCTCGGCGCGGAGTTCGACGCGCGGGGGCCGTTGTTCGAGGACGGACTTCGAGCGCTGCGTGCCGCGATGGGCGGGCCCACGCCGTCCTATCAGGGGACGCACTTCTCCTTCGACGGATTCACGATCGACCCCTGTGCGGTGCAGGACAAGGTGCCGCTGTGGATCGGAGGGCGGAGCGAGCGGTCGCTGCGCCGGGCGCTCGAGTTCGCGGATGGTTGGGATCCCTTCGGCCTCAGCCTCGACGCTCTCCGCGACCTGCTCGCTCGGGCTCGCGCGAAGCCCGCGTGGATTGCTCGCGAGGAATGTGGAGAGCCCCTGGATCTCATCTTTCAGCCCGAGCGTAGCCTCGACCTCGCGACACCGGATGGACTCGAGCGCGGGCGGGAGATCTGCCGGGGCTACGCGGAGATCGGGGCGACGGTTCTTTCTCTGCGGTTCCGGAGCGCGAGCGTCGAGCAGTTCATCGAGCAACTCGAGATCGGTGCCGCCGAGCTATTCCCGGAGTTTTCGGTCTGACGGCTCGGCCGCCGGGCTTCAGTTGACCCGCCCGGGCGGCTGCGTCATGGTCTAGATTCGTCAATGCCAGATCCCGATGAACTGCGTCTTCTTCAAGCGATCCACACAATCCAGACCCGGTACACCGATGACGGGACGACCGATGCAGTGCTCGAAGATCTTCTTGCGACGCTCCTCGGTCTGACCGGGAGCGAGTACGGGCTCATCGGCGACGTTCTGACCGGGGACGACGGGGTTGCCTATCTCGAGCCCCGGGCCTTCGCGAACATCGCGTGGGACGACGCGACGCGTCGGTTCTATGCGGAGAATGCCCCGACGGGTCTCGAGTTCGCGAATCTGGAGAACCTTCTCGGGACCGTCATGACCACCGGCGGCTCGGTCATCTCGAACGACCCGAGTCACGACGAGAGAAGCGGTGACCTTGTGAGCGGACATCCTTCGCTCGACGCGTCCCTCGGTCTTCCGCTCCATCACCGTGGTCAGATGATCGGGATGGTGGGCGTCGCCAATCGCGCCGGTGGGTACGACCAGACGCTCGTGGACTTCTTGACGCCTTTCGTGACGACCTGCGCCGCGATCACGAAGGCGTACCGGGACGACCGTGAATGGCGACGGCTCGAGGGGGAGGTTCGGCAAAACGAGGAGCGCACTCAGCTCATCGCCGACGTCTCGAGTGATGGGAAATTCATCGTGGACATTCCGCCGAACGGTGAAACCCACGTGTGGATCGACTCGGGCTACGAGCGGCTCGCGGGGTACAGCAGCGAGGAAGTGGATCAGGTTGGTCTCGAAGCGCTTCTGCACCCGGATGACCGGAAGCGTGTGGTCGCGTATGCGCGGGCGATCGTTCCGGGCGAGACGGCCCGTTGCGAATTCCGGCTCGTGAGGCCCGACGACAGTGTGCGGTGGGTCCACTGCTCGCAGCGGCTGCAGGTCGGCCTCGAACCCGGTCACCGCCGCTACGCCGGCGCCATCCACGACGTGACCGACCGCGTCGAGGCGGAACTGGAGCGCCGACGCGCCGAAGAGAACCTGCGGCACATCCAGAAGACCGATGCGATCGGAACGCTCGCGGGTGGTGTCGCCCACGACTTCAACAACGCGCTGTACGTGATTCTCGGCAACGCTGAGCTCGCGTTGCAAAAGCTCGGCGAGGACGATGGGGCTCGCAAGAATCTTAACGAGATTCTCGCGGCGGCACGGCGGGGCGCCGACATCACGAACCGGATCCTACAGTACAGCCGAGTGGGCACCGAGCCACAGACGGCGTGCGATGTCGGTGCGGTCGTCCGCGAGACGCGCGAGTTCCTAGCCGCGGCCCTGCCGTCTTCGACCCAGTTAGTATTCGACGGACAGTGGGAAGGCCTCTTCGTCCCCGTCGGTGCCTCGGACCTGCAGCAGGTCCTGGTGAACCTGTGCACGAACGCGAGTCATGCGATGTCCGTGGGTGGGGAGGTCCATGTGGACTTCGAGGAAGTTCCCCGCTCTTCCGTGGCCGAGCCCCCGCAGGTGCGAATGTCCGTCCGCGACTCGGGGCACGGCATGTCCGCGTCCCTCGTGCAGCACATCTTCGAGCCGTACTTCACGACGAAGCCGCGCGGGAAGGGGACGGGATTGGGCCTTGCCGTGGTGCAAGGGATCGTGAGTGCTGCCGGTGGTACGATCGACGTCACGAGCGAGGTCGAGGGCGGTTCCACCTTCCGGGTGCATCTGCCGGCGGTGGCGCCCGCCTCGTCCGAGGAGGCCGCCGCGCCGGCCCTCGGGCATGGTCAGGAGAACGTGCTCTTCGTCGATGACGAGCCGCGTGTGGCGCGTCTTGGGCAAGAAATTCTCGAATCCCTCGGCTACTCGGTAGAGGCGCTCACCAACAGCCGGGATGCGCTGGATCGTTTCGGCGCCAATCCGGGTCATTACGACATCGTAGTGACCGATCAGACCATGCCGCACCTCACGGGAGACGCATTCGCGCGCGCGGTGCTACGAATCCGACCGGATATGCCCATCGTTTTGTGTACCGGGTTCAGTGAACGCCTCGAGGCGGGGGAGTGGGGCGAGCTCGGCATCCATTCTTTCCTGAAGAAGCCGTTTAGTCTAGAGCAGTTGGGGACCACGGTGCGGCGCGCGCTGGATGAGAGCAGGGGGGCACAGCCATGGCAGAGATCTTGATTGTAGAGGATGATGCATCCGCCCGCGCCGTCCTCCGCGAGACCCTCGAACTCGCCGGCTACCAGGTACGGGAGGCCGGGGACGGGGAGGAGGCTCTCCGGACGCTCGGAGACGACGTCGCAGATCTCGCGATCATCGACTTGTTCATGCCTCGCAAAGAGGGTTTGGAGACCATCCGTGAAGCTCGCGGGAAGTTCCCCGAACTGAAGATCATTGCCATCTCCGGAGGCGGCAACCGGGGACAGCTGGAATACCTGCCGATCGCGGAACGCTTCGGCGCGAACCGGGTTCTGGCGAAGCCGTTCGAGCAATCGACGCTCCTCGGGGCGGTTGAAGAGCTGTTGGCGAATTCGTCGGTGATCCACTAAATCGTCATTTCGTCGACGTGGAACTACATCTAAACAACCAGCTCTTTCGTTGGGAGCCGCATGAGGGTCCCTTCCGGCGCGTCACCCCTGCGCAGGCTCGGGCGTACGACGAGCAGGGGGCCTTCATCCTCGAAGACGCGTTCGATGTCGACACGATGGCGAAGGTCATCGACATCGTCGACCCGATTGAAGCGCGCACGACCGAGTTTCTGCGCACGCAGAAAGACGGGAAGATGTTCATCGCGCAGGCCGACGCGATCACCTTCACGACGCACCTGGTACTTCAGTCGCCGCTCCTTCGCGACTTCGTTTCCGGCCCCGTCTTCCAGGATCTCGGACATGATCTCATCGGATCGGCCGTGCGCCTGTATTGGGATCAGGCTGTCTACAAGAAGCCGGAACCCGATCGCGAGTTCCCGTGGCATCAGGATAATGGATACACGTACATCGAGCCGCAGGCCTATCTCACGTGCTGGGTCGCGCTCACCGATGCGGACGAGGAGAACGGTTGCCCGTGGGTCGTGCCCGGTAAGCACCTCGACGGCACGCTGCTCCACACGATGACCGACTTGGGTTGGCGTTGTCTCGAAGACCGGCCCGATGCGGTACCGCTGCCCGTGCGCGCCGGCAGCATCGCTGTCTTCTCGTCGCTCACCCCGCACCGCACTGGCCCGAACCGCACGACGGACGTTCGAAAGTCCTATATCGTCCAGTTCGCTCCCGACGGCGCCAACCGCATCGACGTCACCCCCGAAGGCACCCGCCACCGGACGCCCCAAGACGCCCCGGACCGCCAGTTCTTGATTGGCTGAGCGGGGACGTTTTCAAAGAACGTCCCCTTCTTCCCAGCCGTAGCGGTCGAGGCTGATGCGGCCCTTGGAGGAGAATTTTACATTTTCGTCTTCGAGGAGGCGGCGTTGGAGGGTGTCGGGGCCCGGGAAGGAACGGGAGCTGACTTCGCCGCGGGAGTTGAGGATGCGGTGCCAGGGGACCTTCGAGCCCTCGGGAAGTGCGCGAAGGGCGAAGCCGACGTGGCGGGCGTGTCGCGGGTAGCCTGCGAGGATCGCGATCTGGCCGTAGGTTGCGACTTTTCCGCACGGGACACGGCGGACGACGGCGTAGAACTTTTTGTACAGGTCCTTCGTCACGGTTTCGGGGAGCATACCAGGGTGGCTCGCCGGGGTCGGGCATCCTAAGGTCTCCCGGAGTCGGCGACGACGTCGACGGAAGGAGACTTGATGAGCACCCAGGCACTCGCAGGAAAGACGGCTTTCATCACCGGAGGCGGTACGGGCATCGGGTACGGCTGTACCCTCGCGCTGCTGCGCGATGGTGCGACGGTGACGATCGCCGGCCGGCGTCTCGAAGTCCTGGAGGAAGCGGCGACCGCACTGCGGGCACAGGCGCCCGACGGCGCAGAGGTGCGGGTCACACAGTGCGACGTCACGTCCGAGGAGGAAGTGACCGCGTGTGTCGCGAAGGCGGCGAACGACGGTCATCTCGATATCGCGATTGCCAACGCGGGCGGTGGCTTCGGGGCTTACATCCTGCTGACGGACGCCGCGACGTTCCGCCAATCGCTCGATCTCAACATCCTGGGCTCCTACAACACGATCCGCGCGGCGGCTTTTGCGATGAAGGACTCGGGCGGCGGCTCGATCATCGCGATGTCCTCGATCGCCGGCGCCATCACGCACCAGGCCATGCCGGCGTATTGTACGGCGAAGGCGGGTCTCGACATGCTCGTCCGCTGCGCCGCCGATGAACTCGGTCACTTCGGTATCCGGGTCAACTCGATCCAGCCGGGCATCACGGCGACGGACATGATGAAGGGCGCCGTCATTCCGAACGAAGACGTCGTAAACGATTACATCGAGAACATGCCGCTCGGCCGGGTCGGAGAGGTCGAGGACGTCGGTCAGCTCGCGCGATTCCTGGCGGGGCCCGAGTCTTCCTGGATCACCGGCCAGTCGGTGGCGGTCGACGGTGGGCACACTCTGCGCCGCGGCCCCAGTTACGATGCACTGTTTCGCCCCGCACTCGGCGAGGACACCTGGAAGCTCGTCAAAGGCGATTCCTAGCCCGTGCGGATCGTCTGTACCGCGCTCGCGCTGCTCCTCGCGGCAACGACTGCGGGCGCGCACGAGTTCTGGGTCGAGCCCGAGAGCTTCACGCCGAGCGTCGGCGACCGAGTAGCCGTCCGACTCTTCGTCGGCGACGCCGGCGAGCGCGAAGAGATAGCCCGGCGGAGCGATCACCTGCTCCGCTTCGAGTCGGTACGCGCCGAAAGCACGGAGCCGGTCGTCGGTCTCCTCGGCCGCGCGCCGGCCGGCATGCTGAGCCTCGAGACTCCCGGCGAGTTGCTGCTCGTCTACCAGGGGCGGCACACGTTCATCGAGTTGCCGGCGGAAAAGTTCGAGAGCTACCTGCAAACCGAAGACCTCGCCCGCGTCATCGCAGAGCGCGTGCGCCGGAACGAGAGCCTGTCTCCAGGTCGCGAGACTTACGCGCGCTACGCCAAGTCGCTCGTGAACGTCGGCGAGGTCGACGATGGCCAACGTGTCTTCTCGCTTGAGGTTGGCCTTCTGGTCGAGGTCGTCCTCGAAACGGATCCCCGCGGCTGGCGGGTGGGCGACCCCCTGGTCGTCCGGGTCTTGTACGGCGGACGTCCACTCGCCGATCAGAGCCTCAAGCTCATTCATCTGATCGACCGCGAGCTCCAGCTGCATGCTCGTACGGACGCGGAAGGCCGGGCGGAGCTTCAGCCGCCGCAGCCGGGTCCGTGGCTCGTGGCCACCGTCTTCATGCGGCGCGCCGGCGATGGCGTCGAGGGCGACTGGGAGAGCTTCTGGGCGAGCCTGACGCTCGAGTTGCCGCCCGTAGTCTCGAAGTTGGAGTGAACGACGTGCCGGAACTCCCCGGCGGACTGCTCGCCGGCGAGACGTTCGCGACCAAGCTTGGCGGCATCACGATCGCGCGTTGCGAATATCCGGCGGTCTTCTGGGTGCAAGCTGAAGGCGCGATTACGCCCCCGCTGCTGCGCGAGGATCTGTTGCGGGCGGAGGTCTTCGCGGCAGAGCATCCGCATGGATGGACGTATGTGGCCGACGTCACCCGAGTCCGAGTGGTGCACCCGATGAACGTATTCGAGCTGCGCCGGATTCCGGGGCTCGCCCACCTCACCCAGTACGTCATCGTCACGCCCTGCGCGGTACAGCGTTGGCTCATCAGGCGGGGCCGTCGTTTCGTCTCTCCGGACGCGCTCGTCGACACCTCGGCCGAGGCCTGGGCGCTCTGCGAGTCGCCCCTGACCCCACGCGGTGAGGCGGCTCCGTAGCTGCTGTGAACCTTCAGGTTTCGTCGAGAAGTCGCCGCGTACGCTCCGCGTGCCCGTGCGCGCCCATCTCGGACCATGCCTGATTCGCTTCCCGGTAGTGTGCGCGGACTCTCGCGGGGTCGTCCCGCCGCCTGGCCAGCTCGGCGCGCGCCTCCAAGACGAGGGGCAAGTAGCCGCGTGCGCCCGCTCCCCGAAGCCGTTGGTCCGCCCCGTCGAGGAGTCGTCGGGCTTCCGGGAACTCGGTCGTGGCGGCGACCACGAGCATGCAGAGAGCGCCCGCCGTCGTCTGGCCCGTGCGTCGGCAGAGCTCGGCGGTTGCTCGTCCCGTCTCGGCAGCGTCGACGGATCCTCCCGCGAGAAGGGCCGTTGCGAGCGCCTCCCCCTGCCACGGCCGGAGGCCCTCCAGCCCGTACGCGAGGATGGTCCCGCCGGCCACGCGGGCGTGCTCGATCGCTGCTTCGGCGTCGCCGGCGAGCGTTCTCGCCCGCGCCGCGCTGCTGTGGGCCAGAGTGACGTAGGTCGGTGCTCCGTGGCGCTCGGCGAGTTCGAGGAATCGCAGTCCGTGCTCGGTTGCCCGATCCGCGTCTCCCGCGCGAAGGTGGACCTCTGACGCTGTTAGGTGCGCGAGCATCTCGCTTTCTGCTCGGCCGTCTCGCACGCCTCGCTCCATGGCGTCGGCCGCGCCGATCTCGGCCGTCTCGAAGTTGCCGAGTCCGGCGTGTGCTTGCGCGCGAAGCCCGAGCAGGTGGGTGCGCGCAGAGAACTCGCCGAAACCCCGGTCGGTCGTGGTGGGTTCGAGGTCGGCGTCGTGTGTCTCTAGGAGCCTCATGGCATCAGCGAGCTTGCCGCGTTCGAGCAGTGAGTTCGCCAGCGGCACGAGCGTGATCAGGGTGAGTTCACGGTCGCCGAGCGAAAGCGCGCGCTGGTAGGTTTCTCGCCCTAGCCGCTCCCGGCCGTCCTCGTCGCCCCGATTTCCGAGGCAGATCTCGAAGCCGACGGCGACGGTGGCGCGCAGGCCTTCGTTGGCGAGCCGCTCGGCGAGCGCCGCACCCTCTCGGTAGAGGCGATCCTCTTCTTCGGGCTCCATGCCCGACCGCCATGCGAGCTGGAGGAGGCGGGCGCGGGCCTTTACGCCGAGGGTCATCGTCTCGTCGCTCGGTGAGATCCTCTCGAGCAACTCGACGACGCGCCGGTCGTGGCGGAGCGCCTCGGGGATGTCCTTGGTCCCCACCCAGAGCGCGGCCCGCGCGTGGAAACGGGCCGCTTCGAGTGCTTTGCCGCCTTGCTCGAAGTGGTGTGCGAGAAGGGCGGCCTTCTCGGAGAGTTGGTCCGAGTGGAGGTCCGCGAGTGCTCGCGCTGCCGCGAGGTGCGTCTTGGCGCGACGATCCTGGAGTTGCGAGTGGTATGCGACTTCCTGCGTGAGGGGATGCTTGAACGCGAACCGGCGCACCGGGTAGAGCGCATCTTCGAGGATCATCTCCGCCGACTGAAGCGACGCGAGCGGCGCGGCGAGTTGGCTACGCGGCAAGCCCGTCGCCTTCTCGAGCACCGGTTCTTCGAACGTCTTCCCGAGCACGGACGCGGTCTGCAATAACGACTTCTGGTCGTCGGGGAGTCGATCGATTCGAGCTGCGAGTACGGCCCGGACACTGCCCGGGATGGCAAGCGAGCGCACGGCGGTCTCGAGCTTGTAGGAGCCGCGCTTCCCACGCAGGTCGCCGCTCTCGATCAGAGACTGGACGACCTCCTGGATGAAGAACGGATTTCCGCGGGTGCGCTCCTCGATCATCCGGGGAAGCGCGTAGACGGTGTGGTCGGAGCCCAAGAGCTCGGTGAGGAGGGTGTGAACCTCGCGGGACTTCAGCGGGCCGAGGCGTACCTCGGTGTGGTTCTCCCAGGAAGACCAACGGCCCCGATACTCCGGGCGGTAGTTGGTGACCACGAGCGTGCGCGTCCCGGCGACGGCCGCGAGCCAGCCCGCGAGCATCTCGTCGCTGGCCGCGTCGAGCCAATGCAGATCTTCCCACAGCAGGATGCCACCCTGAGTGCGATTCCGCGCCTCCGACGCGCGGCACACGAAGTCGAGGAGCTTTCGCTTCCGCAACGCGGGATCCATCTCGATCGTCGGAGCCTCCGGGTCGGCGATGCCCATGAAGTCGAACACGATGGGTAGAAGCTCGGAGAGCATCGGATCCCAGAGGACCGCGCGCCCTGCGACCTTCTCACGCGCCTTGGCTGCATCGTCGCGCTCGTCGACGTCGAAGGAGCTTCGGAAGACGGAGAGCCACGGAAGGAGCGGTACCGATTGGCCATGCGAGAGGGCGTGGCCCTCCGCGACGCGGATTCCGCGCGCGCGGCATCGCTCGAGGAACTCGAACGAGAGTCGGCTCTTGCCGACGCCGGCTTCGCCGATGAGGCTCACGATTTGCGCCTCACCGGCGAGGGATCGTTCGAGCTTTTCTTCGAGGAGTTCCATCTCGTTCGCGCGGCCGACGAAAACCGAGAGCCCCCGGGTCTTGGACAGATCGAACCGTGTGCGCAGGGCGCCGACGTCCTCGAGTTCGAAGGCCTGTACGGGGTCCGCGACACCGCGGATCTCGAATGTGCCGAGGTCGCGTAGCTTCATGAAGCCCTCGACGAGCTTGGCGGTGCTGCCCGTCAGATAGGCGGTTCCCGGAGCCGCGAGCTGCTCCATACGTTGGGCGAGTCCGACCGTGTGGCCTTGGGCGGTGTAGTCCATGCGAAGGTCGTCGCCGATCTTGCCGACGACCACTTCGCCCGAGTGCAGGCCCATACGAACGGAGAAGTTCATCCCGCGACTGCGCTTCAGGTCCTCGGCGTAGCGCCGCAGCTCGGTGCGCAGGGCGAGCGCGGAGTAGCACGCGCGGCTGGCGTGGTCCTCGTGTGCGATGGGTGCGCCGAAGAGCGCCATGATGCCGTCGCCGGTGTACTGATTGATCGTTCCCTCAAATCGGTGGATCCCGTCTCCGAGGATCGCGAAGAACCGATTCAGGATCCGGTGCCATTCTTCCGGATCGACCTCTTCGGCGAGGGTCATTGAGCCCTTCACGTCGGCGAATAGAACCGTGACTTGTTTACGCTCTCCTTCGAGGGCGCTGCGCGTGCGAAGAATCCGGTCGGCGAGATGGCGTGGGGTGTAGCTCTGCGGCGACTCGGCGGGGAGACTCGCAGGGGCCTCGGTACCGAGCCGCACGCCGCATTCTTCGCAGAACTTCGCGTGCGCGCTGTTCTCGTGTCCGCAGCTCGGACAGTTCATAGGCCCACCGTCATCTCACGCAGTGTACCGGAGTGAGTGCGGGGGCGTCAGCTCGGGCGAGTTTTTGTGCGCGCCCATGCGATCGCGGGGTCTTCGATGAATCGTCGCGAGATCCATCCCAGCAAGAGCGAGCCGGGGAGTACCAGGGCCGTCAGTCCGAAGAACTGCGCATCTCCGGTGCCGCGGATCCAGCCGAGGGTATGGGAGAAGAGGAGGATCAGGGGGAAGTGCCACAGGAAGGCGCCATAGCTGACGTCTCCGAGCCAGCGCGCGAACGGGTTTGCCATCGCCCACTGTGCGCGCGCGGAACCGAGTGCCGTCGTGAGCATGAGCCCCGCGAACGCGAACGAGGGGATGAGGTCGTCGAAGTAGCGGGCGTAGACGCCGTCCGCGGCGTCCTTGCTCACACTGCCGTAGCCCACCATCGAGACGAGGAGCAGGGCGAGCAGCCCGAGTTGAAAGAGCAGCGGTCGCGTGGCCCAACCGGGTGCGTTCCCCCGCTTTCGCGCGGTACGGCCGGCGACGTACAGATAGGCGGCGGCCATCCCGAAGGTGAAGTGACCGAGGTATCCGGGGAACTGCTCCACGAGGCGCGGCGCGGTCCCGCCGACCGCGTTGCCGGCGCCCACGATCGCCGCGACGGATGGCAAATGGAACGCCAGCCAGCGCCAGGCGATCGCCCCGCCCACACCCAGCGCGAAGCCGAGCCTCGGGTTGCGAAAGAACAGGCCCGCGACCAGCGGCAGGAAGGCGTAGAAGATCGCCTCGATCGAGAGCGACCAGAGGGCCCCGTTCACGCCGAAGCCCATCACGCTGGCGTGGAAATCGAACTGGCGAAGCAGCCACCGGGGGGCCGAGTGTTGCAGGAAGAGGAAGTGGATCAGGAGGACGATCCAGCCCCCGGTGCTGGCGAAGGGGGAGGCGAACCGGGTCAGGACCGGGGTCGCGGCGGCCTGGACCACGAGCGCGACGTAGTAGGCCGGTACGATGCGCGCGACGCGGCGGACCGTGTAGCTCCAGAGGGATCCGAAGGTGCCACCGCGCCGGACGACCGGCAGGAACAGCACAAATCCACTGATCACGAAGAAGAAATCGACCCCCATCCCGGCCGCGATGGTAAGCGCCCGGAGGGGCCCGCCGTCGAGAGGGGCGTCCGTGTAGAGCCAGCAGTGGAAGATCGCGACCAGGAGGGCCGAGGTGCCCCGAAACCCGTCGATCACAGGGACGTGCGGTGGGACCGGCGCGGGCGCGTCGCCGTGAGTCAGAAGGGCGTCGGCCATGTCGAACAGGGGGTTGCCGGTTTTAGGCCGCGAAGTCCAGAGGCGCCGTGGCAGGCCTGGGGTCCGGGTGGTAGGGATCTGCCTTTCGACGCCCAAGAGAATGGGCGAAATTCCGAGGAGATCCACATCATGGCACGTGCGAAGAAGCTCGCGAAGGGCAAGAAGGCCGGCGGCCGCAAGAAGACCGTCAAGAAGGGCGCCGCGAGCAAAGCTCGAGCCGGATCCTCCAAGAAGGCGGGCGGCCCGAAGAAGAAGGCCGCCAAGGCCAAGAAGAAGAGCGGCGCGAAGGGGAAGGTGAAGTATATCTACGCCTTCGGCGCCGGTCGTGCGGATGGTCGCGCGAAGATGAAGAACCTTCTCGGCGGTAAGGGCGCGAACCTCGCGGAGATGGCATCGCTCGGCATGCCAGTACCTCCCGGCTTCACCGTTTCGACAGATGTCTGCACCTATTTCTATGGCCACAAGCGCACGTACCCGCGTGAGCTGACCGGTGCGGTCCAGCAGGCGATCGCCAAGGTCGAGCGTCTGATGGGCAAGGGCTTCGGTGACGGCAAGAACCCGCTGCTCGTGTCTGTTCGTTCCGGCGCCCGCGCATCGATGCCGGGCATGATGGACACGGTGCTGAACCTGGGGCTCAACGACAAGACTGTCCTCGGGCTCGCCGAGGCGTCGGGCAACGAGCGCTTCGCGTACGATTCGTACCGTCGCTTCATCCAGATGTACGGCGACGTCGTCATGGAGATGGAGCCCGAGAGCAAGACCGAGCGGGATCCGTTCGAACTGCTGATCGAGGACAAGAAGGCCAAGCGCGGTACCGAGAACGATCTCGATCTCACCACGCAGGACCTGAAGGAACTGGTCGTCGAGTTCAAAGCGCTCGTCCGCAAACGCACGGGCAAGACCTTTCCCGACGACCCCTGGGAGCAGCTCTGGGGCGCGGTCGGCGCCGTGTTCGGTTCGTGGATGAACCAGCGCGCGATCACGTACCGTCGCCTGTACTCGATCCCGGCCGATTGGGGCACGGCGGTCAACGTCCAGGCGATGGTGTTCGGCAATCTCGGTGAGGACTGCGCTACCGGCGTCGCGTTCACGCGTGACCCGGGCGACGGCACGAACGACTTCTATGGCGAGTTCCTCGTGAACGCGCAGGGCGAAGACGTCGTCGCCGGAACGCGCACCCCGCAGAAGATCACGCTCAAGGCCTCGCGCGTCGTGGCCAAGGCGAGCGGCCAGAGCGAGAGCGATCGCAAGGCGAACGCGCCTTCGCTCGAGGAGGTCATGCCGAAGGCCTACAAGGAGCTTCGGAAGACCGCCGGCAAGCTCGAGAAGCACTACCGCGACATGCAGGACATCGAGTTCACCATCGAGAACAAGCGGCTCTTCATGCTGCAGACACGCAACGGCAAGCGGACGGCCGCCTCGGCCCTGAAGGTCGCCGTGGACATGGTGAAGGAGAAGCTGATCAAGCCGAAGGTCGCGGTCATGCGCGTCGAACCGGCTGCGCTGGATGCGCTCCTCCACCCACAGGTCGATCCCAAGGCCGCCAAGGACCTTCTCGCCAAGGGCCTCCCCGCATCGCCCGGCGCGGCTGCGGGTCAGGTGGTCTTCTCGGCGGACGATGCGGCGGAGGCGGCGGAGTCCGGGCGCAAGACCATCCTCGTTCGCGTCGAGACTTCGCCCGAGGACATCCACGGAATGAACGCGGCGGAGGGGATCCTCACCGCTCGCGGCGGCGCGACGTCACACGCGGCCGTCGTCGGTCGCGGCATGGGCAAGCCCTGCGTCGTGGGCTGCGGCGCACTTCGGATCGACTACAACAAGGGCATGATGCACGTCGGCGATCGCGTCGTGAAGGCCGGCGATCCGATCACGTTGGACGGCGCGACCGGCGAGATCTTCGTCGGGCTCGTCCCGACGGTAGAAGCAGAGCTTTCAGGTGACTTCGACAAGCTGATGAAGTGGGCGGATGCGGTCCGCACGTTGAACGTCCGTGCGAATGCCGATACCCCGCATGATGCGAAGGTCGCGCGTGAGTTCGGCGCCGAGGGCATCGGCCTCTGCCGCACCGAGCACATGTTCTTCGAGGGGGATCGCATCGATGCCGTCCGGGAGATGATTCTCGCGGAAGACACCGACGGTCGGCGCAAGGCGCTCGCGAAGATTCTCCCCATGCAGAAGAAGGACTTTGTCGGCATCCTGGAGGCCATGAAGGGTCTACCGGTCACGATCCGCCTGTTGGATCCGCCCCTGCACGAATTCCTCCCGCACACGGACGCCGAGATTGCCGCTCTCGCCAAGAAGATCGGCGTGTCAAAGGACACGCTCAAGCAGAAGCGCGACTCTCTGCACGAGCTCAATCCGATGCTCGGCCACCGCGGTTGCCGCCTCGGCGTCACGTTCCCCGAGATCTATGAGGTCCAGGTGCGTGCCATCATGGAGGCTGCGTGTCAGCTGGTGAAGCGCAAGGTGAAGGTGCTCCCCGAGATCATGATCCCGCTCGTCGGGATGGACACGGAGCTCGCTCGGCTTCGCGAGCTCGCGGAGCAGGTCGCGCAAGAAGTCGTCGCCAGGCACAAGGTGAAGGTCCCGTACACGATCGGAACCATGATCGAAGTGCCGCGAGCGGCCATCACGGCGGGTGAGGTCGCGGCGCACGCCGACTTCTTCTCGTTCGGTACGAACGACCTGACTCAGATGACGATGGGCCTGTCGCGCGATGACGCCGGCAAGTTCCTCCCGTATTATGTGGAGGCGGGCGTGCTCGAGAATGATCCGTTCGTTTCCGTCGATCAGACGGGCGTGGGCTTCCTCATGGAGCACGCGGTTCGTGCCGGCCGCGCCGCGAAGCCGGGCCTGAAATGTGGCATCTGCGGTGAGCACGGCGGCGACCCGGCCTCCGTGGTCTTCTGCCACAACGTGGGTCTGGACTACGTTTCCTGCTCGCCGTTCCGGGTGCCGATTGCACGCCTCGCGGCGGCGCAGGCTGCGCTCGCCGAGGACTGAGCCGACTCCTGAGGCCGCCCCCGATAAGGGGCGGCCTTGACTTCTTGCTCCGGATTGCGCTGTCATCCGCGGCAGCGGTCAGATCTCGTGCGTACCCCGCGCGGGGGTGGCCGGTGCCCGAGGAATTCCGATTTTGTGAGCGATTTGATGTCACGGCTAGGCGGCTTTGGCGCCACTCTGGCGGATCCGTTCGTCCCGACCTCGATCCGTGAGCAGGGGATCGAACGCGTTCGCCGTGCGAGGCTGCTCGTTGGGGTCAGCCTCACCAGTGCCGTGGTCGTCGTCCTCGGCTCGGTGAACGCTCATCTCGATGGTGCGGTGGTCGTGGCCCATTGGCCCTTGCTCGCGGTGGCGCTGCTCTTGTTTCTGCCGTTCCTCCTAAGGTGGACCGGATCCATCGGTCTCGTCGGAAACCTGATCGTCGCCGCGATTGCGTTCACGATCAGCTTCGCAAGCCTCGCCCGCGTTTCCAGCGGGCTCGAGCCGATGATGGCCTCCGCGCTGATTCCGCTCGTCGCCGTCCTGGTCGGTGGCTGGCGCGTCGGACTCTTCTGGGGGGCGCTCGTCGTCACCCGGCTGATTTTGTTCGCCGGTGTCCACGTTGGGTGGTTGGAACTCCCGGGCTTCCTCGTTCTACCGGAGACGGTGCTGCAGGGCACGGGCCGGATGCGGGGCGCCGGGGTGATGATTCTCATCCTCGTCCTCGCATTGGTGTACGACGCGCTGATGACGCGCTCGCTGGTCGAGTTGGCGCAGGCACGGGATCGGGCCGAGCGTGCGGATCAGGCGAAGAGTGAGTTCGTTGCTAGCCTGAGCCACGAGGTGAGGACGCCGATCTCCGTCATCATCGGGATCAGCGACATGTTGCTCGAGTCCAAGCTGGACTCGGAACAGCAAGAATTCGCCCGGACTCTTAGGAGGTCCGGCGGAAATCTCCTCAATCTCGTGAACGACGTTCTTGATCTGTCAAAGATCGAGGCTGGGCGCCTGGAGATCGAGTCGATTCCGTTCGACGTGGCTGCCGTCGCGCGCGACGTGAAGCGTCACCTCAGTCACGCAGCGGACACCAAGGGGATCGCTTTCGACCTGAAGCTCGGTAGAGGGCTTCCCGCGGGAGTCTATGGTGACCCGGGTCGGGTGCGTCAGGTTCTTCTGAATCTGGTCGGGAACGCGATCAAGTTCACCTCGCAAGGTGGGGTGGAGCTCGAAGTCGTGGCTAAGAAGCGCAAGGGCGAACAGGTGACGCTTGGGTTCGCTGTGACGGATACCGGGGCGGGCATCCCGGCCGACGCGCTGGAGCGACTCTTCGAGCGCTACACGCAGATCGACTCGTCCACGGCGCGGGTCTCCGGCGGCAGCGGGCTGGGGCTTCCGATCAGCAAGGAGCTGGTCGCGAAGATGAAGGGCAAGCTCGAGGTTCGAAGCCAGCCCCAATTCGGCTCCCGGTTCTCGTTCTCCCTCCCGATGCAGGTCGTGGAGGTCGCCAGCACCCCCCCGATCGAAGCGTCCGAGACGAAGAAGTCCGCATCCGTCGCGGACGTCTCGGCGACCCCAGCTCACCAGTTCGAGCGTTTGAAGCAGTACGTCGCCTCCTGAAGGTTGCGCTCTCCTCGGCAGCCCGGCATTCACGGGGTATGAACCGAGCGAAGTTGAGCAGAAGCGGGCTGCTGGGGATGGTTCTCCTGCTGGCTCTTGCCGTCCCGAGCGCCTGGGCGGGCGGAGACTGGAACGACGACGGCATCGCCTGGCGCTCCTTCGACGACGGCGTGGCCGAAGCGAAGAAGGACGGCAAGCCCGTTTGCCTGGTCATCTATACCGAGTGGTGCCCGCACTGTAAGAACTACGCGAAGGTGTTCCACGATGCCGAGATTGAAGAGCTCTCGAAGCAGTTCGTCATGATTCGGCTGGACCAAGAAAACAACGAGAGCCTCTCGAAGAAGTTCGTCCCGGACGGGTCCTACATCCCGCGCACGATGTTCCTTGATTCCGCCGGCAATCTCGTGCCGGAGATCAAGCTGTCGCGCGACAAGTACCTGTATTTCTACGACGAGCACGATCCGACGCAGCTTCGTGAGGCCATGAAGAATGCGCCGAGCAAGGTGCAAAAGCTCTCGGACGCCTCGTAGCCCATGGCGGCGCGCGGTTCTCTGGTCCCGATTGGCTCCGACACCAAGCTCGTCGGGCTGATCGGCGATCCGGTCGATCACTCCCGGTCTCCGGCGATGCACAACGCCGCGTTTCGGGCGCTGGGCCTTCCGTGGGCGTACCTCGCGTTTCCCGTCCCTGGTGATCGCGTCGGTGAGGCGGTCGCGGCCGTCCGCGCTCTCGGTCTCGTCGGGCTGAACGTGACGATCCCGCACAAGCAGGCGGTGATCCCCCACCTCGACAAGCTCTCGCGGCGGGCCTTGGCCTGTGGGGCGGTGAATACGATCGTCCACCGCCGCGGTGTGCTCCGAGGCGAGAACACCGACGTGATCGGACTCGAGCGCGATTGGGGAGAGCTCGGTGTTGCGCCGCGCGTAAAGGACGCGGTGGTCCTCGGGGCCGGGGGATCGGCGCGCGCGGCCGCCGTCGCGCTCGCGAGTCGCAGCCGTCGCGTTCTGGTAGCGGCCCGCCGGGTCGAGAAGGCCCGGGCCCTCGTGGGCGATTTGCGGCGGACCTTGCGGACCAAGATCGAGGCGGTGGACCTCGCGGACCTACGCCCCGATTCGAATTCCGCCCACGGATGGCTCGAGCACGCGGGTCTCGTCGTGAACTCGACCTCGGCGGGTATGAAGGGGGAGCCCTTCTTTCCATTCGCCTTCGGCGCGACGCCCAAGAGCTGCTTCTTCTACGATCTGATCTACACCGCGCGCCGCACGCCGTTCGTCACGGCTGCAGCGCGCGTGCGTCGCCCGGGCGCGAACGGGCTCGGTATGCTGCTGCACCAGGGAGCGGCGGCCTTCGAGATTTGGACCGGCGTGGAGCCGCCGTTGGATGTGATGCGACGGGCCCTCGCGCGGAAGCCCTGACGACCATGGCCGAGGTCGGACTGCGCGAAGCTCTCGAGGCGCTCGACGGTCGTTCGTACGGCGACTACCGCCGAGTCGGACGGCGCACGTGGTCGCTCTCGCCGATCGAACTCACGATCGAGCACGTGCAGGGCGACCCGTTTGCGGCCCCGAGCCGCGTTCGGTTGGACCTCGACTCGGAGGCCTTGCTGCTGCCGGACTTCGCACTCGCGGGCCCCGCGGCGTGCCGGGCAAGCGCGGACTTCCTGCACCGCCTGCTCGCTGGTGCCCTGCGGTCTGCGCGTCCGCCCAAGCCGCAGGGGGACGCGCGCGGAAGAGGTCGAAATGGCAGCGGCGGCAGCGGCACAGTCGAGATCGCCCGCGTCGGACAGGAAGTCCTGGCGCGCACCGCCGTGGTGATCGACCCGGACGGTGCCGCAAGGGTTCGTCTCACGGTCGGACTGCCCGCGGCCGGTCGCCGGATTCTCGGTCGTGCGGCCGGTGAACTGCTTGCGGAGCGACTGCCCCGACTGGTGTTGGACGTCGTCGGGAGCGAGCGCGTCGATCTCGAAGCCCTGCGGGCGCACGTCGAAGCCGTGGAGGATCAGGTCGCTCTTCGGGCGGGGCTCGTCGAGCGCGGCCTTGTCGCGTTTCTCGCCGAGGGTGCGATCCTCGCGCGATCCAGTGGCGTCGACGACCGGCCCCTCGCGGTCGCGCGTGCGCTCGCGGTGCCCGCGTCGCTCGCCGTCGAACTCGACACGCCGCACCGTGGTCGCGTGCGGGGCATGGGGATCCGCGACGGCGTAACCTTGATCGCAGGGGGTGGGTATCACGGGAAGTCCACGCTGCTCGATGCTCTAGCGCGCTCCGTGTACGACCACGTGCCTGGTGATGGTCGCGAGGTCTGCGTCACCCGGGAGGATGCCGTGTGCATTCGGGCCGAGGACGGCCGATCGGTGCGCGGGGTGGATCTCCGTCCCTTCATCGGACGCCTGCCGCTCGATCGATCGACGGAGAGCTTCGACACGGACGATGCATCGGGGTCGACCTCGCAGGCCGCTGCAATTGTGGAGGCGCTCGAAGCGGGGGCCGGCGTTTTCCTCATCGATGAGGACACGGCGGCCACGAACTTCATGATTCGCGACGCGCGGATGCGGCGTCTGGTGCCGGCGGGGCGAGAGCCGATCACGCCCTTCCTCGATCGCGTCCGTTCTCTAAGCGACGAGTGCCACGTTTCTTCCGTACTCGTCGTGGGTGGCGCGGGGGACTATCTCGATGTTGCCGACGCCGTCGTGCTGATGGACACCTACGCGCCCACGGACGCGACGGCCGCCGCACGCTCGGTCGCGATGGCGCTCCCGCTGGTGGATGACGCCGCACCTCGCTCCGCGGACCCGTGGATGGCTCCCGTCCCGCGCCGGCCCCGTCCGCAGTCGTTCGATCCGCGACGCGGGCGAAAGGAAGAGCGCGTACGAAGCCGGAGTACGCGCGCGATTGAGTTTGGTAGTGAAGAGATCGACCTCTCTCTGGTCGCGCAGCTCGTCGACCCGGGTCAATGCCGGCTCATCGGCGACGTCCTCCTCGACCTCAGCCGAGGTCGGTGTGACGGGAGTGCGAGCCTGGCCGAGCTCCTTGACCAGTTCGAGGAAGCCTGCCTTGTGTCGGGGATCGAGGCGGTCGCCGAGACGTCGTTCGGCGACCGGGCCGGCGTGCGTCGCTTCGAGATCGCGGCGGCGATCAATCGCCTCCGGAGCCTCCGAATCGACCGCTGAAGCGACCACGTGCCGCGGCGGGCCGGGCGCGTTAGCCTAGCCGCATGCCAGGACAGGTACGTACCGAGAAGAGCGATGGGCTCGGCTGGATCATCTTCGACCACCTCGAGCGACGCAATGCGATCACCAACCAGATGTGGAAAGCGATTCCGGTTGCTGCGAAGGAGATGGATGAGGATCCCGACGTACGCGTCGTGATCTTGCGGGGCGCGGGCGATGTCGCCTTCGTCTCGGGCGCCGACATCTCCGAATTCGGCCAGCTCCGGTCGGGCGATGGAGCGCAGAACTACGACGTGGACAACTGGCTCGCGTTCGACTCGCTCGCCAACATCACTAAGCCGACGATCGCGATGATTCACGGTTTCTGCGTCGGCGGTGGCTGCGCGATCTCGCTCACGGCCGACCTTCGGTACACGGCCGACGACGGTGTCTTCGCGATTCCCGCGGCGCGGCTCGGCCTCGGCTATGCGACGAGTGGCCTCGAAACCCTCGAGCGGATCGTCGGTGTGTCGTCGGCGAAGGAGATCTTCTTCACCGCGCGTCGCTTCGACGCGGCCGAGGCGCTGCGCCTGGGCCTTGTGAGCGAGGTGCTGCCGAAGGCCGATCTCGAGACCTACGTCCGCAAGGTCGCGACGCAGATGGCGGCGAACGCACCGCTGACACTGCGGAGTGCGAAGCTGTCCTTCCGTGAGATCGGCAAGACGCCCGAGGCGCGGGATGCGGAAGCGCTCAAGACCTCGATTTCTGCCTGCTACGGTAGTGAGGACTACGCCGAAGGCGTATCGGCGTTCCTCGAAAAACGACGACCGGATTTCCAGGGAAAGTAGGCCGCAGGTGGCCGGCCCTCTCGAAGGCGTTCGCGTCATTGACCTGACGCGGTATCTGGCCGGGCCGTTCGGCTCGATGCTGCTCGCCGACTACGGGGCGGACGTCGTGAAGGTAGAGTCGCCGCGTGGGCGCGAGTTCCGCAGCGGTGCCGACGAGCGGGACAACTACTTCTTCCTCGCTGCGAATCGCGGCAAACGCTCGATCACGATCGATCTGAAGAAGCCGGAGGGGCGCGACCTCGTTCTCCGACTCCTGGAGGATGCCGACGTGCTGATCGAGAACTTCCGGCCCGGCGTCATGGACGCGCTCGGACTCGGGGCGGAGGGGCTGCTCGAGAAGTTCCCCCGGCTGGTCTACTGCGGCGTCTCTGGTTTCGGCGCCGACGGCCCCTATCGCGACCGCCCCGGTTTCGACCAGATCGCGCAGGGGATGAGTGGTTTCATGAGCCTGACCGGAACGCCGGAGAGCGGTCCGACCCGCGCCGGCATCGCGATCGCGGACTTGCTCGCGGGCGTCTTCGCCGCTCATGGCATTCAACTCGCGCTGCTGGCCCGGGAACGCATGGGCCGAGGGCAAGTGGTTCACACGTCCTTGCTCGAGTCGATGATCAGCATTCTCTCGTGGGGTGCCGGCATGTTCTTCGACTCAGGGAAGGCGCCGGGCCCGGCCGGTCAGCATCATCCGCTGTCGTCACCGTACGGTCGGTTCCGCGCGGCGGATGGATTCCTCAACATCGCCGCCGGGAACGACGCGATGTGGGAGAAGCTTGCGCGCGTGCTCGGACGCGAGCGGTGGCTGCAGGACGAACGATTCGAGACCGTGACCGGCCGCGTGAGCCACCGCGATGCACTTACCTCCGAGATCGAGGACGCGCTGACGGGAGAAGGCGTCGACACGTGGGTGGAGCGGATCAACGCCGGCGGTGTCCCGTGCGGACCTGTCCTCGACCTGGAGCAGGTTTTCGCCGATCCGCAGGTGCTCGCCCGCCAGATGTTGGTGGAGCTTCCGCACCCAGAGCGCGGCACGATCAAGACGACCGGCCTTCCGGTGAAGCTCTCGGAGACCCCGGGGGCGATCGAGCGCCGGCCGCCGCTGCATGGGGAGCACACCGACGAAATCCTGACCGAGGCTGGGCTCTCCGAAGAGGAGGTCGCGGCCCTTCGATCCGGCGGAGTCTTGTAGGCTATACTGCGGGTGGTGGCGGCCGGGCGGCAGTTCGATCGGAAGTTCGGTGAGGATCTCGTGGAGAGCCTCCCGACCTCGCCAGGGATCTATCTTTTCCGTGACGACGAAGATCAGGTCTTGTACGTCGGGAAGGCCAAGGACATCCGACGGCGGCTTTCGAGCTATCGGAACGCCTCGCGCCGGAAGGCGCATCGCAAGATGCGCACGCTGGTGCGTGAAGCGAGCTCCGTCGAGGTTCGGCTGCAGGAATCGGAGCGGATGGCACTCCTCACCGAGAACGAGCTCATCCGCGAGCTGCGACCCCCGTACAACGTCGATGGGGCCTACTCGTTCCTGTATCCGTCCATCGGCGTTCGTCACAAAGACGGCCAGGCGCTGTTCTGCTTCACGACCAGCATCGATGCCTGGCAGGGACTCGGGTTCCGTTGGTACGGCAGCTTTCGCTCCCGCCTGCGTGCGAAGGACGCCTTCGACGCACTGATCGACCTGGCCACCCGGCTCGGCCACCTCGAGCCGGGTACGAACCTGCCCGAGCTGCCGCGCGTACGTGGATCGAGGGTCGTGGGCATTCGTCGGCTCGGCCCCACGCGCGTCGCGTCGGTTCGCCGCTTCCTGTCGGGCGAATCGCTCGACGGCCTCGGCCGTCTTGCGGTCGATCTTCTGGAAAAGCCGCGCGCGCGGCGTGACGCGGCGGACGTACAAGAAGCACTCGACCGGCTGGCGGCGTTCTATCGGAGCGACATCGAGAAGCTCCGCGCGGCGGTCAATCGAGTTGGGCGGAAGCAGGCGTACGTTCCACAGCAGGAACGCGATGCGCTCTTCATCTCGAGCCGTCACTCGTAGGGAAGCGTTCGCCTCAGCCGATCGCTCCCTCGAGCCATTGCTGGAGTGGTTTCATCTCGCGGGGAAAAGTCGAATCCAGATTTCGCCATACTGGCCGGGCATGCTGTTTCCGGTCGCCTGGCGAGTTCGGAGTCGGCCTTCCTGTGTTAGGAGACAACCCGCGATCGCGGCCTTTGTCGCGCTGTTCTACCAGGGGCTCCTCAACAACCTCGGCGAACTCTGGAAGCCGGACGTACTGGCGGACGGCTTCGGAAACGTTCGTTGCACGTTGCCGGATTCGCCGAACCCGCGACCGGGGTCTCGTTCACTTTCCTACAGATGGGCGACAACGATCAGGCCAGCGCGTCGCGCAGGAGCCAGGATTCGTCTTGCACTTCGTCGTGGAAGCGAACCGAGACGTCGAGGCTCGGGGCCATAAAGCCTGTGTTGCCCACGTGGGTTCGGCATGAGGCGGGCCAGTCCATGGTGTCGATCAGCAGGAGCGAGCGTGCGGCATCGAGGAACGGATCCCCGGGAAACGTCGTGCGCGGCCGGAAGCGAAACCACCCGCGGAAGAGTGCACTTCCGGTTTCCAGCTCTTTTCACGCCACCCACTCCTCGGTCGGCCGCTCCTCGAAGTTCTCCCAGAAGGGATAACGTTCCGCGAAGTCCTCGGCCGGGACCAGGTCTTGAACGGAGCGCAACGAATCGGGGCCCGGGACGCACCCTCGCCCCCAGTGACGCGCGTGTCTTCTCGGAAGTCTCCCACGCGTCGGTTCTGCCGCCTTGCGCCGGTCGGTTCAACCGCGCCGTTCCGGGGAGCTCGGACCGCCGCGGCTTCAGGTCGGTTTGTTGCCTTCGCGCTGGGCCCACGGGCTCGGCTGGATGGGGACGCCGAGCTTCCGGGCGGTGACCTGAGTGAGTTCAGCGCCGAAGAGAACGATCTGCGCCGAGTAGTAGACCCACACGAGCAGGACGGCGAGCGATCCGGCCGCGCCGTAGACCGAGGCGAGGGACGAGCGCCCGAGGTACAGCCCGATCAGGAGCTTGCCGAGCGCGAAGAGCAGCGCGGTCGCAAACCCGCCCGCGAGCGCTTCCCTCCATCGAATTTCGGCATCCGGCAGGACGCGGAAGATCAGCGCGAAGAGGGCCGTCGCCATCGCGAGCGATACCGAAACGCTCACGGCCTGTGCGCCAATCTTGCCGGCGGTTCCCACGGCCCGCATCTGGTCGGCGATCGCCGCGACCGCGGCGCTCGCAACGAGCGAGACCAGGAGGAGGAACCCGACCGAGACCACGATCCCCAGAGATACGAGCCGGGCGCGAAGAAACCGGCCGACTCCGGACCGAGTCGGGTTCGGCTTCAGATCGAAGATCTGGTTCAGCGCGGCCTGGAGCTGGGCGAAGACGCCCGAGGCGCCGAACATCGCGGTGGCGAGCCCGATCATCCCGGCCCAGCTTGCGGTGTCGCCCTTGGCCGCTTGCTCGATCAGTTGCTCGATCAGCCCACCGCCTTCTTCGCCGACGAGACCGCGGAACTGCTCGGTCAGGTGGCCCCCCGCTGCATCGGCGCCGAGGAAGAACGCGGTCAGGGACAGGATGACTAGGATCAGCGGGGCGACGGCGAAGACGGTGTAGTAGGCGAGGGCGGCTCCGAGTTGGAGGCCACGGTCCTCGCCGAACTCCTTCACCGTCTCGCGCAGGACCTCCCAGGCCCAGCGCCAGCCGGCCGGTGATGGCTCTCCGGTCTCCTCCACCTTCGCGTCAGCGCCGTCCAACCGGGACGCGCTGCCCCCCCCCACCTCGGACGAACTTTCCACCGCTTCCTCCCCGAACCATTCGGCCGCCGCCGCGACCCCCGCCACCTCTGCCGCGATAGTGTCTACCGCCACCGTGACCGCCCCGGTAGCCGTACCGATACGGCAATCGGTACCCGTAGCCGTATCCGTAATAGGGGCCCGGGAAGCCGGCGCCGAACCAGGGTCCGTAGTACGGACCCCACCGGTATGCGTAGGGCGACGCGCCGAAACCCCAGCCGTAGCCGTACGCGGGGTAGGGGGCCGCGTAGTAGACCCGCCGCGGCCAGAGGTACACGACTTCCGCCGTCACGACCGGCACCTTTAGTTTGAAGGACTCGAACGACTGCGTCGCTTCGCGGTCGATTAGGCCGGTGGTGGTGATCGCGCGGCCAGGTTTGTACACGGCGGGGTCGTAGAAGCCCGGTGCGCAGGCGCGGTATCGACCACCGGCGAAGTCGGTGCCCTGCTCGGGCTTGGCCCGCGAATCGAGCGGTCGGCTCAGGATGTCGAAGCAGGTGTCGTTCTTGCCGTGCGTCACCGACAAAATGTCGCCGCCCCACCGGACGTAGGAGCCGGTTCGCTGTTGGACCGCTGCCTGGTCGGGCGAGATCGGCTCGTAGAAGTCCCCTTGGAGGACGGCGGGCGTGGACGCGCACGCGCCGAGGATGACGCCTGAGACGGCAGCGCCGATGGTGCTCCGCTTCGACATGACCCGGATTGAGTATGAAGGGGCCGTGTGGCCGGCACAACGTCGGGTTCCTGAGTAGGGTCGGTGCGCTCTGCGGCACCGGTAGGCTCGGCCGACCTCGCGGAAGGCTCCCAGACTCAGGCGCCGGCGGTCGGATCGGTCTCTGGATAGCCGGGCGCGTAGTACGTGTCGTGGCAGTCGGTCGCGTACAGCGAGCTCTCGGGGTCGACCCGGTTCAGAATTACGCCGAGCAAAGCAATCGCCTCGGCCCAGTGCTCTCGCCAGGTGCGAACGTATTTCGCGATGAGCAGCCCGGTCGACACGGTGAGGAGCACGCACGCGTTTCCAACATGCAGCCAGAAGAGTGGCCCGTGCGTGACGACGATAGCGGGCAAGGGCGTTTCGTTCGTGAGAGTGGCCTGATCCCACACCAGAGGGGTGGAGAGCCACAGGCACGTGAGCGTGATCACGGGGAGCGCCGCTATCAGCCGCCGTTTCACCCAACGCTTTCTCCCGGTGAGGAGCACCCCGGCGAAGAGGGGGAGAAGCGCATAGGGGGTCGCAACCAATGTTCGTGGCCTCTGGAGTGTCTATCGGCCGCGAACGCTCTAGGAAAAAGGACCGATGTCGATGTGGCCCAAGGCATGGCGTCTTCGCCAGGGGTGCCTATGAAATACGTTGGCCGCACCGGATTCCCTCAAGCGGTGCGCAATGCGGGCCGATATGCAGACAAGATCCTCTCCTCGTCGCTGGCTCCGATCCAGGGTCGGGGAGCGTGTGCGCGCCGGGCCCCAGCGCGTCACGTGAACCAGATTTGGGGCGGCGGAGAGTCGATTGGGTTTGGGCGGAGTGGAAGCCTTCACGAGAGAGTCGAAAGAGCCGGGCGGGGGCAAAGCCCAAGCTGTCGGTAGTCGAGTTGGTGACCTGCTCCTGAGGCAGGGCGTCATCAGCGCGTCCGATCTTCGGGTGGCGACGGCTCGTCTTCGGGAAGCCGGCGGCGCCCTAACCACCTGGATGGTGAAGCTCTGCGGGCTTTCCGAGCAGGAGCTTCTGACCATCCTGCAGGAGGAGTACCACCTTCCGGTGGTCGACCCGGCGGCGCTCGATATCGCGCCTGAAGTCATCGACGTCCTCCCGGCCTTGCTGGCGAACAAGTACCACGTGGTTCCGGTGAGCCTCAGCCGAACGAGTCTGACGCTCGCGATGGCCGATCCGTCGAACCTCGTCGCCATCAACGAGGTGAAGTTTCTCACGGGACTCGACGTTCGCGCGGCGATCGCCGGTCCGGGATCGATCGAGCGCGTGATCGAGCGGTACTACGAGCACAGCGTCAACTATGGCGACGTTCTCTCCGAGCTCGGCAACGAGGAGATGCAGGTCGTTCAGGCCGAGGAAGAGCTCGACCTCAAACAGCTCGAGAAGGCGACGGAAGAAGCGCCCGTCGTCAAACTCGTGAACGCGCTCCTTACCGACGCAATCAAGAAACGCGCGTCCGACATTCACATCGAGCCGTACGAGAAGATACTGCGCGTCCGGTTCCGAATCGACGGCGTTCTGTACGAAATCATGCAGCCGCCGGTGAAGCTGAAGAGCGCGATCATCTCGCGCATCAAGGTCATGGCTTCGCTCGACATCGCCGAGCGCCGGCTGCCGCAGGATGGACGAATCAAGGTGAAGATCGGTCAGGGCCGCGAGATGGATCTTCGTGTCTCCACCCTGCCCACGCTCTTCGGCGAGAAGGTCGTTCTTCGGTTGCTCGACAAGGGTGGCGTGCAGCTGGATCTCAAGACGCTCGGCTTCGAGCAGGAGTCCCTCGACAAGTTCCAGGACGCGATCATGCGCCCGTACGGCATGATTCTCGTCACGGGGCCCACCGGGTCCGGGAAGACCACGACGCTGTACTCGGCCCTGTCGGAGCTGAACAAGATCACGACCAATATCTCCACCGCGGAAGATCCGGTCGAGTACAATCTCGTCGGAATCAACCAGCTGCAGGTGCACGAGGACATCGGACTGAACTTCGCATCGGCACTGCGCGCCTTCCTGCGACAGGATCCCGACGTCATCATGGTTGGTGAGATCCGTGACTTCGAGACCGCGGAGATCGCGGTCAAGTCGGCGCTCACGGGTCACTTGGTTCTGTCCACCGTCCATACGAACGACGCGCCTTCGACGGTCAACCGGCTGCTCAACATGGGCATCGAGCCGTTCCTGATCGCTTCGTCGGTGAACCTCATCATGGCGCAACGTCTCGCACGCGTGGTGTGTCCGAAGTGTCGCGAGCAGATTGAGATTCCTGCTTCGGTGATGATCGACATGGGCGTACCCGAGGAGGAGGCAAAGCCGATCCTTTCGTACCGCGGCAACGGGTGCCAGAACTGCGGCACGACCGGCTACCGCGGTCGAAGTGCATTGTACGAAGTGATGATTATGACCGATTTGCTGCGCGAGCTGATTCTCTCGGGGGCTTCGTCCGCCGAGTTGAAGCGCCAGGCGATGGAAGACGGGATGAAGACCCTCCGCCAAAGCGGCGTCGAGAAGATCATCGAGGGTATCACCACTGTCGAGGAAGTCATGCGCGTTAGCATGGCGGACTAAACGTCTCGTCCCGTGCATCGCTTCGCTGCAGCAAAGTAGCGAGATGATGCATTCTTCTTGGCCTGAAGGGTCAAGCCCGGCGCGAGAACTGCCGAATCGTGGAGTAGGGTCACCCCGAGCGATGGTACCGCGTTTGCATAGGCAAACGCAGTGACGCACGCGACGGTGTGACCGGGGAGGTTTCGACAAAATGCAGATGCACGAGTTGTTTCACGAGATGGCAGGCCAAGAGGCGTCCGACTTGCACATCACGTCGGGTGCGCCGCCGATGATTCGCGTACACGGTTCCGTGACGCCGCTGCCGTACGAACCGCTGAACTCGAATGACACGAAACAGCTCTGCTACAGCGTCCTTACTGAACAGCAGAAGAAGAAGTTCGAGGAAGAGAGCGAGCTCGATTTCTCCTTCGGCGTCGAGGGCCTTTCGCGTTTTCGTGGCAACTTGTTCATCCAAAAAGGTGCCGTGGGCGCGGTCTTTCGCTCGATTCCGCATACAGCGCCGCCGCTGAAGTCGCTGGGCCTTCCCGCGGCCGCCGAAGCGCTGATCAAGCTGCCCCGTGGTCTGATCCTGGTCACCGGGCCTACCGGTAGCGGTAAGTCGACGACGATGGCCGCCATGGTCGACGAGATTAACGAGACCCGGCAGGACCACATCGTCACGATTGAAGATCCGATCGAGTTTCTGCACAATCACAAACGCTGCATCGTGAACCAACGAGAGGTCTTCGCGGATACGCAGACTTTCGGGCAGGCGTTGAAGCACATTCTTCGTCAGGATCCGGACGTCGTGCTCATCGGCGAAATGCGAGATCTCGAGACGATCGAGGCGGCGCTGACGATCGCGGAAACCGGTCACTTGGTCTTCGCGACGCTGCACACCAACTCGGCGGTCCAGACAGTCAACCGCGTGATCGACGTGTTTCCGGCGCACCAGCAGTCGCAGGTGCGTGCTCAGTTGTCGCTCGTGACGGAGGCGGTTCTCTCGCAGACCCTGCTGCCGCGCGCCGACGGCCGGGGTCGTACGATGGCCTGCGAGCTGATGATTCCGAACCCAGCGATCCGGAATCTCATTCGTGAGGAGAAGGTCCATCAGCTCTACTCGCAGATGCAGGTCGGGCAGCAGAAGTTCGGAATGGTCACGCTCTCGCAGTCTCTCCTCGATCTCGTGTCCCGCAACATCATCACCGCCGAGACGGCGTTGCTGGCCGCGACGGAGCCCGAAGAACTGAAGAAGATGCTCGGCGTAGCTCGCGGGCCGACCGAGCAGGCCGGCCGCATGGTGCTGGCAAAGTAGGCGTACGCGATGGCTCAATTTGCATATCAGGGGCGGACCGCCAGCGGGAAGACGTTGCGCGGCAACATGGAAGCGCCGAGCCGTGAGGCGGTGATCAACCGTCTTCGCGCGCAGCGCATCCAGCCGATCACGAACAAGATCAAGGAGCGCGGCAAGGGATTCGATCGCGAGATAACGATCCCGACCTTCGGGAGCGCCGTGAAGTCCAAAGACGTCGTGATCTTCACGCGTCAGCTCACCACGATGATCGACGCCGGCATGCCGCTCGTCCAGATCCTCGACATCCTCGGGACGCAGACGGACAACAAGGTGTTCGGGAAGCAGGTTCTGGCGGTGAAGGAGGCGGTCGAATCCGGGGCTACGCTGTCCGATGCCCTGCGGCTCTTCCCGAAGACGTTCGATGAACTCTACACCAACATGGTCCAGGCGGGTGAGATCGGCGGCATTCTCGATACCATCCTGGGACGGCTCTCCATCTACATGGAGAAGATGATCTCGCTGAAGCGCAAGATCAAAGGTGCAATGATCTATCCGGCGACGATCATCTCGGTCGCCATCGTCGTGACCCTGATCCTGCTGGTCTTCGTCATTCCGGTCTTCGCGGAGCTCTTCGGGAGCTTCGGGCAGGCACTTCCGCTGCCCACTCAGATCGTGATCAACATCTCGAACTTCACTGTGGCCTACCTGCACGTGCTCGTCGCGGCGGTCGTCATCACGGCCATCGTGATTCGGCAGACCTACCAGACCGAGAAGGGCCGATTCATGATCGACAAGTTCATGCTGCGGCTTCCGATCCTGGGTGAGATGCTGCGAAAGGCATCGATCGCACGGTTCTCGCGGACACTCGGCACCCTGGTGTCCTCGGGTGTTCCGATTCTCGACGCTCTCACCATCACGGCCCGTACCGCTGGGAATAAGGTCGTCGAGAAGGCGGGCTTCATGGTTCGTGAGAGCATCAGCCAGGGCCGCACGATGGCGGAGCCGCTGACGCAAAGCGGAGTCTTCCCGCCGATGGTGTGCCAAATGATCGGCGCCGGTGAGATGACCGGAGCGATCGATCAGATGTTGCAGAAGATCGCCGACTTCTACGAGGAGGAGGTCGACAACGCCGTCAACAACCTGACCGCGCTGATGGAGCCGCTCGTCATCGTGATTCTGGGAACGATCATCGGTGGTCTCGTCATCGCGATGTACCTGCCGATCTTCCAGCTCGGTTCGTTGCTCTCGACATGACGCTCACTTGGACAAAGGACACCGGAGTTCAGTCGCCGCTTCGCGATCGGCTGCGGGTGCTGCTCTTCGCGCGCGTCCTAATCATGAGCGTGTTCCTGGCCGGGGCCGGTGCGCTCTGGTTTGCGAAGCCTGATGTCACGCGTGCGCTGCTCGGAGACGTGACGTTCTCGGTTCTCGCCTTGGCGTATCTCGGAACTGTCTTGTCGGCGGCTTTGGTTCGCACCGTTGCGAGGCCGGGTTGGCTCGCCTACCTGCAGATCGTTTTCGATGTCCTCCTCATTACGGGCGCGCTCGGCGCGATGCGCGGGGCCGATGGTCCCATGGCGCTCCTGTACGTTCTGCCGATCGCGAACGCGGCCGGTCTCCTGATGGTGCCCGGTGCGGTGGCGGCGGCGGTCGCTTCAAGCGTGGCGTACGGTGCGCTGTTGCTACACGGACAGCACGTGGTGCTTGCCGTCGGCGGGTTGCCGACGAACGACTTGGCTTGGCCGATCACGCTGGCCGCGATCTGCTTCGGACTCACCGCCGTCGGCGTGGGTGGGGTTGCTCGCCGGCTCGAAGTGGCCGAAGGCCAGCTCGAGAATCATCGGGATGAAGTCGGGCGCCTCGAAGAGATGCATCGCGTCCTGGCGAATGGGCTCGAGTGCGGAATCCTCGTGACGGACTGCGAGGGGCGCGTGCGCTCGGTGAATCCTGCGGCCCAGCAGATTCTCAGCTTGCCGGTGGGCTCGATTCACGGGCGCGAGATCTCCTGGCTGGTCCCTCTCCTCGAGTCGGCGGAGGCCGCGGAGTCGCGCGGCCATCTCGAGTGCTCGCAGCGTGTAGGGCCGGGCGAGTCGCGACGCCTGCGGATTGGTCGCAGCGTCCTGCGGGACACCTACGGGAACCAGATCGGCGAGATCGTCATGCTGCAAGACGTCACGCGCATCGAGCAGCTAGAGGCGCGGCTGGCGGAGGACGAGGGCGCGCCCCTGGGGCTCGGGGGCGACGAGGATACGCCCGCCGAGAACGAGAACGATAGTGAAGACGGTGCGACCCCCGGTCCGGGGGTGGAGGACGGCCTCATCGGTACGTGCGCCGCCATGGATCAGGTCTCGCGCTTGATCGACAAGGTTGCGGTGACCGACGCCACCGTCCTGGTGACGGGCGAAAGCGGTACGGGAAAGGAGCTCGTCGCGCGCGCCGTGCATCGCAGGAGTGCGCGCGGGGACGGCCCCTTCGTCGTGGTCAACTGCGGCGCGATCCCGGAGTCGCTCATCGAGAGCGAGCTCTTCGGACATGTGCGGGGCGCCTTCACCGGCGCCGTCGCGGACCGGGCAGGCCTCTTCCGACGAGCACACGGAGGCACGATCTTCCTCGACGAGATCGGCGAACTCTCGCCGGCTCTTCAAGTGCGACTCCTTCGCGTGCTGCAAGACCACAAGGTCCTGCCGGTCGGAGGTAATGCGGCGGTTGATGTCGATGTGCGAGTCGTTGCGGCTACGAACCGGATTCTGGAAGATCTGGTGAAGGCCGGCGATTACCGAGAGGATCTCTACTACCGGCTCGCCGTCATCTCGGTCGACATTCCGCCTCTGCGCGAGCGGGGCGGCGACCTGTCGGTCCTGATCGAGCACTTCCTGCGGGTCGGCGCCGCTCGGCACGGGAAGAACGTCCGCTGCGTGAGCGCCAAGGCGATGTCGCTCCTTCTCAAGCATCCCTATGCGGGCAACGTGCGGGAGTTGGAGAATGTGATCGAACACGCGATCACTCTTGCGGACCGCGATACCGTCCAGGACGTTGATCTCCCGGAATCGATCCGTGGGGTCTCGCCCGTTCGGTCGGTGCGCCCCAGCGCGGCGGAGGCGACCGCCTCGGCGTTGGACGGTAGCTTGCCGCCGTCGGAAGACCTCGCGGCCGCCTCAGGTCCCGATCCTTGGGCATCCGAGGAGGCAGGGCTGGGCGATGGACCGGGTGCGTCGCTCCGCTTGCCCATCGACGACGGCGAAGGAGCGAGCCTCGACGAGCAGCTCGCGACGCGAGAGAAGCAGATGCTCCTCGCGGCGTTGGATCGCGCGTCCGGAGTGAAGAAGAAGGCGGCGGTGCTGCTGGGGATCAACTACCGCTCGTTCCGACACCGTCTTCAGAAGTACAGCCTCGATGCGCACAGCGACTCTGTGCTGAGCCGGGCCGACGGCGGCACTCTGCTGCGCGAAATGAAGCCCTGAGCCGAGCTTTGCCCCATAGCGTTCTCTCAGGTCGCGGCGTAGCCGCGCGCGCATTGTTCGTTCCGAGTGCCGCCTCCTTTTTGGTTGGGTGACACCGGGGCGAACCTCGGGCAGGCGCTGGCGTTCGATGTCGATTGGTCCCTCCGTGGCCGCGTTCTGTCACCGACGGCTCGTGTCGTCACGAAATCGACGCGCGCAAAGCGTCTCTGTCCTGCGGTTGCGGTCACCGATTGACGCTGAGTGTCTGCGCAATGGTCGGTCGTCAAGAAACTGCCGCAGTCGCGGCCCGGACGAAGACGCCTCCGCGTATGGGAACGCTATAGCAGACAGGATGGTGCCGCGACGGCGAAATCGCAGAGCCTCGTAGTTGCGACGTTTTTCACCTTCCTCTCGTGACGGCGGGCGCAGGTGGCCTGGCTGGCATCGGTGTTGCTCTAGTCCAGGGTGTGCCGATGCGCATCGCGGGTCGGCGAAAATAAATGGCACAGCGTTACCGCGCGGGGCGGTCGCTTAGATGGGTCGGATCTCAGGAGGTTTCGGAAGAAATGTTTAAGGCGAAGAACGAGAAGGGCTTTACGCTCATCGAACTGTTGGTGGTCGTCGCGATCATCGGCATTCTGGCGGCAATCGCAATTCCGCAGTTTTCTGCGTATCGCTCGCAGGGTTTCAACGCTCGAGCGTCGTCTGATCTGCGCAACCTGGCAACGGCCGCCGAGGCCTATTTCGCTGCGAATGCAGCGTACACCTCGGACGTGACCAGCCTGACCGGCTTCAAGCAGTCGCCTGGAGTGGACATCATCCTGACGCCGGCGGGCCAGTTCTTTACGGCCACGGCGAACCACGCGAACGGAGACAAGACCTACGACTGGAACTCCGAGAACGGTGGTTTGCAGAACGCGCCGTAAGGACGGGGTGGCAACCGGCCTGAAATCCGGCTGACACACGAAGCGGGATGGCGTCGCTCCCCCCGGGGCGACGCCATCTTCGCATGGGGAGAGAACACGTGGCATTTGAGGAGGCAGGCGCCGTGCGGAACACAACGAAGAGCATCACCGGTCTAGCGGTGCTTTTGGTTGTGGGGGCAGCGCTCCACTTCTTCGGCGGAAACATCGCCGACCCCGACCTCTGGGCGCACCTCCAATACGGGCGTGCGATCTTCCAGGGGGAGGGCCTCCCGACGGTGGAGGTCTACTCCTATACCGCGGCGGGCGCGCCCTTTTACGATCACGAGTGGCTAACGGACTACCTCACGGCCGGCGTGTTCGATACCTTCGGGGCCACGGGGCTCGTGGTAGGGAAGCTTCTAGTTCTGGCCGCGATGTTGGTTCTGCTGATCGACACCGCCCGAGTGCTGGGTGGTCTGCTCGGCCCAGGGCGCAACGTTCATCCCCTGACGGCCGCCGCTGTTCTGGTTCTCGGTCTCGCCGTGATCGGACCCGGCGCGACGTTCCGAGCGCAACTGTTCACGATGACGTTCCTCGCACTCGAGGGCTGGCTGCTCACGCGGGCGGAGGTCCGCGCGCGGCAAGAGGCGAACGCGGCACGGGTGACCTGGGAGATCTTGGTCCTTCCCCCACTTCTGCTGCTGTGGGCGAACCTGCACGGGGGCTTCCTGGTCGGACTCGGGATGTTCGGCCTGTACGCGGTTTCGGTCGGGATCCAGGAGATCATCGCCCTGCGCACCGGGCGATCCGTCGGCGAGGCCGTTCGGCGCATTGGCCCGTTCGCGGTCGTCTGCGTGGCCGCGGTCCTTGCGCCGATCGCGAATCCGTACGGGATCGAGCTGTATACCTATCTCGCACGCACGCTCGACATGCACGGTCAGATTTCGGAGTGGTATCCGGTCGCGCTCTTCTCGGGCCACTTTCTGCGGTTCAAGATCATGGTCCTCCTCTCGGCCCTCGGCATTGCCGTGGTCTGGCCGGGATGGAGCGAGCCTCGTGCGCCGGGCGCGGCGTGGCCCGCCTTCGCGTGGCGCGTCGCCTTCTACGCATTCGCCGCGTACATGGCCTTCAAGCATCAGCGCCACACCGTCCTGTTCGGGATCGTCGCGACGCCTTTCCTCGTCGTGTCGATGGAGCAGGTGCGCCTTCTGGCGGTAAGGCGCTTTCCGGCGCTTCGACCGCGAAGGCCCGTCTTCGCAGTACTCGCCGCCGGTGCGGCCTCGGTCGCGCTCTTTCAGGTGGTGGGATTCGCCCGTCAAATCGACGAGCACGGCGGGGCGATCCGCTACGGACGACTCGATTACCCGGTCGATGCCTTGGGCTTCCTTACCGAGCACGGATTCGACGGGAATCTGGCGATGCCGTTCGAGTGGGGGGCCTATGCGATCACGAAGATGGCGCCCGAGTCGCGGGTCTTCATCGACGGACGCTTCGAGGCCGTTTACCCGAAGCAGGTCATCGACGACTACTTCGCGTTCATGAACGGCACGGCCGGATGGGAGCGACTCCTCGACGAGTATCCCACCGACATCGTCGTCGTGCAGCGTTGGCGCAACATCCATCCACGGCTTTTTGCGCGTGACGATCTGCATTATGTGTACTCCGATCCTGCTTCTCTCGTGTTCGTCCGGCCGGGCGTGCGCACCGACGAGGCGCTCAGGCGACTCGCGTCGGTCGAGGACCGGAACGACTTCCCGCGTCTGGCGACCTACTTCCCATGAGTCCGGCTCGGGGGGATTTCGGAGGACCGCGGTGGATCGGCGCGTGTCTCACGGCACTTGCCGTTGTTGCGCAGGGACTCTGGCTCGCGCGGGAGTATCCGAACGCGCATCTGGACGCGGATCTCCTCTCCTATCTCGCGTACTACCGGGACTGGGCGGCGGGGGCGGCGACGCCGTTCGGGTACACGGTGCCGAAGGTATTGCCCGTGGCTCTGTTCGGACCGACCGGGAGTCCGGAGGTCTCGTCTGCGCTGACCCTCTGCGCCGCGGCGGTCGGTGGAGCCTTCGTGTTCTTGCTGGCAGCGAATCTCTTCGGGACGGCCGCGGCCGTGCTGGCGGCGGTGGCGTACGTGTTCGATCCTCTCCGCAGTATCCTCACGCTTCGCTCGAGCGCGGATCTTTACGTGGGCGTCGGGCTGCTAGCGGCGATGTATGCTCTTTCGATTCGCGCAGTGGTCTGGGCAGGGGTGGCGATCTTGGTCGCGGCTTTGGCCAAGCCGTTGGCGCTCGTCTGTGGTCTCGCGGTGCTGGTCGTGCCGAAGATCACTCTGTCTCGACGGCTCGTCGCGGTGGCGATCCCGTTCCTCGCCATTCCCGCGATCTCGGCGCTCGACGCGGCCCTGGACGGGCGGCCGATCCTCGCGGGCATTCTCTCATTGGGCCTTCCGGACGAGCACAAAGCGTTCGTGCACGTCGCGCAGGGCCCGCCACTGGGCTGGCTCGATTCGCTCGAGATGCTCTTCGTCGACTGGTTCGGGAGATTGCTGTTCGCGCGGACATGGCCCCTGGTCTTGATCGGCGCGGCGCTCTACGCGGTGCGGTCGGTTCTTGCCTGGCGCGCGGGTGCTTCCGACGCTACGAGCGAATCGCGGTCCGGGGTGGATCCGAGGCTCGTCGTCCTGACGGTTCCGCTCCTCCTGACCGGCGCCTACGTCGGTCTCGCCCTGTTGCAGCCCTTCGTTTTCTTCACCCGCTTCTTCTGGGTGCTGTCGGCGGCGCTCACGATTCTCGCCGCGTACGGTGCAACGGCGGTCGCCTCGGCTGCGCCGCTGCCGCGCTGGGGACGGGCGGGCCTCGTCACGATCTTTGCCCTCGCGCTTCTCGCCGACCGATCCGATGACTTCCAGTGGAGGAAGCAGCTGATGTTGGATCCGTTCGAGACGCATGCAGCACTTGCCTATCGCGGCGTCGAAGTGATCGCCGATGACAGCCGTTGTGAGGGGGCCGCAGTCGTTCCGCTCGCCTATCTGCCCCTCGCCGCGTGGCGGGTACCGGCGAAGCTCCGGCGCGGCGATCTCTGTGCGATCGAGGATTGGGCGGCGGGTCGAGGCTGTGCGCGTCCGACCTGTGTGCTCGTCATGCCGGCCGCGCCGACCACGCAGGCGGCACGGGAGGCGTCGAATCGTTTGCTCGAGTCCGGGTGGGCGGTCGAGGTGTCGGACGGACAAGGCGCGTTGGTGCGCGCCACTGCGGGTCAATCGACCGCCGCCGAGGAGAACGCGGAGACGGTCGCACCCGCGCAGTCGCCGGAGCCGTCGTGGTTGGAAGCAGAGGGAAGGGGAGCCCATACATGAGCCAAGGGTTGGATCTGGCGATCGAACCGGGCGCCGAGCGGTCCAGTGAGGGACTCCGGTCGTACCTGACCGGTGCTTCGGCCTGGACCTGGCGTTGCCTTGCACTGGTGGGCGTCTACGTGGCGGTCGGCTACGCCGCGGCGCTCTTCCTGGGGCTGCCGCTGCACTGGCCGATCGCGCACCTCGTTGCGCAGATTCAGCTCGTTGCGGTGGTGGCGTACGGCTCGCTCGCTCTCGCATACGCACTCGATCGCTCCATCGGTCCGCGTGTGCGGTTGGGGGATCTCGCCGCGCGATTGCTGTCACCGCGAATCTTCTTCGAGTTCGTCGCCGCGATGGTCGCGGTGCACGTGACCCTGGTCGTCTTCGTCAACTTGAAGCAGTACGTGCCCGCGCTGAATCCGACGCTGTACGACTCGCCGTTGTGGCGCCTCGACGCCTGGCTGCACTTCGGTGTCGAACCCGCTGTGTGGGCGACTGAGTTCGCGGCCGAGTACGGATTACTACCGTTCCTCGATCATGCGTACCTCGTGTTCTTCCCGGTGCAGCTTCTGGTGCCGCTTCTCTTCCTCTTTTCGACCCGGCTGCGGCCGGTTCGCGGGACGTTCTTCTTCGCGTACTGCCTGCTGTGGATGTTCGGTAGTCTCATCTACATCGTTTGGCCCGCGCTCGGCCCCATCTATTACTGGCCCTCGCGATTCGTGTGGCTGGATCTCGCCCCGTACGCGCAACACCTGCAGTGGACACTCATCCAGGATTACGCGCAGTTCCGCTCCGGCCCCGAGTACTACGCCGTGAAGCTCTACTACGGGGTCGCGGCCCTCCCGAGCTTGCACGTCGGCATGTTCACGCTCTTTGCTCTCGCGACCTGGAGATGGCGTGGGATGTCGGCCGTCTTGTGGGTCCTCACAGCGATCACGTTCGCCGGCTCGCTCGCGCTGGGATGGCACTACGCGGTGGACGGGTACGCGGGGGCGTTCATGGCGTGGGGCGCATGGCGGATTGGTCGGCTCATGGCGCCGCAGACAGAATCCTGATGGCCCGTTTGGTTTTGCCTGCGTCGTCATGCGATTCTGAGTCGCAACGTGGCGCCTGAATATCTCATATGGGGCGCCGTGCTGTATCTGGGCGCGGCCGTCGGAAGCTTCCTGAACGTGGTGATCCACCGCGTTCCGCTCGGTGAATCCGTCGTGAGCCCGCGGTCTCGATGCCCGTCGTGTCGCAGCACGATCGCCTGGTACGACAACATCCCGGTGTTGAGCTGGGTACTGCTGCGAGGGAAGTGTCGAGGGTGCGGCACGGGTATTTCCGCTCGCTATCCGTTCATCGAGTTCATCACGGCGTTGATCGCGGTGGTTCTGTTCGCCCGACATGGACCGACACCCGCCTTCGGGGTTCAGTTCGTTTTCTCGTGCGCGCTGCTTGTCATCGCGTACATCGACCTCGATCATCAGATCATTCCGGACAAGATCTCCTTGCCCGGGATCGTGCTGGGACTCGCCGCGGCGATTCCCGCCGGGATGCCGGCCATCACCGATGCGGTTCTCGGCGTCCTCGTCGGCGGCGGCTTGTTGCTCACTGTCGCGTGGACCTACGAACGTTGGACCGGGCGGGAGGGCATGGGGGGCGGGGATGTTAAGCTCCTTGCGATGATCGGCGCGTTCCTCGGCTGGCAGGGTGTGCTGCTCACTTTGTTGCTTGGTTCGCTTCTAGGGTCGGCCATCGGGATCGCCCTCATGGCTTCGCGCGGAGCGGATCGGAAGCTCGCGATCCCGTTTGGACCGTTTCTTTCGCTGGGAGCCCTCGTGACGCTCTTCTGGGGCCACGCGATTGTGCGCTGGTACATTTCCTACGCCGGGTTCTCGCAGATCTGACCGCGATCCCTTGTGACGCGCGCGCGACCTGATTAGTTCTCGAACACCCCGGTCCGCACGCGGTCCTCCGAGAGAAAGCTCGGAGGTGTGATGAAGGTCGATCGTACGAGGGGTGTGACGCTCCTCGAGTTGTTGGTGTTGCTCGGTTTGCTCTCGCTGTTCGCCGGCGCGGCGGTGCCGCAGTTGAGCAGCATGATGGGAATGCTCGAGCTCCGCGCGGGGGCGTTGCGGATGGCTTCGGCCCTGACGCGCGCCCGGTTCGCGGCGCTCGCGCACGGGGAACCTTGGTGGGTTCGGGTCGTGGGCCCGAGCGCCTTCGAGGTGGGCCCGGAAGGTATCGCGCCGGTCCGAACGCAGCTTCCGGGTAACGTTCGTTTCGTCGCGGTGACCTCCGGCGGGGAGGTGCGCTTCGGACCCAATGGGTGGGCAGAGAATGCGACGTTCACGCTGGGCTACGCGGAGCACGAGCGCTCGGTCGTGGTGAACCAGCGCGGACGCGTTCGCCTGCGGGATCGGGAGGACGGATGACCACGTCCGGTGAGCGGGAGAGGCGTCGCCGTAGGCGTCGGGCCGGGTTTACCTTGCTGGAAGTTCTAGCAGCGCTCGGGCTCGTGGGTGCGGTCGGCGTCGTTGCGAGTGGCTCGGGGCACGCGCTCGCGAGGTTCGGATGGGCTGCACGCGGGGAGGCCGCCGGGCTGTTCGCCGCCGAGCGGAAGCTCGAGGAGTTGTTGTCGCTGCGGGCAGACGACCGGACGGGTGGTACCGATCGCACGGAGTCTTCGGGGATCGCGGTTCGCCGCGTCTGGCGCATCGTGCCGGACACGCCGGCGCCGGGGCTCACGCGGGTCGAGGTGTCCGCGAGCTGGGAAGCCCCGGATCTCACGATTCTCACCTTGGTTGGAGTGGCGTTGTGAGGCCGAGGCCAGGGGAAGAGGGGAGTACGCTCGTGGAGCTGCTCGTCGCGTCGGCACTCGGCCTCGTCGTCATTCTCGCGGGCATTCAGTTGCTCCGGACACACGCGGCACTCGCGCTGCAGGTCCAGGCGGACCTCGGCGCTTCGAGCGGCGCCGTGTGGGCTTTGCGGACGGCTTTGCGCGACGTGAAGCGGGCGGGAGCCGATCCTCTTCAGCGGGGCCTCCCGGCCGTCGCGACGGCGCACCCGAGTGCGTTCGCACTGACGCGCGATGCCGATTCCGACGGTGCGATCGACGTGCGCTCTGAGGAGAGCGTCGGTTTCGCGTGGTCGGGTCGGCAGGGCGGGCGAGTCGCGCGGCGTGTAGGCGCGCAGTCCATGGCGGTCGTCGCGGAGGTGCCGGAGGGTGGGCTGCGGCTGCGTTACTTCGACGGGCGTGGCCGGGAGTTGTCGGCGACCGGAGGCCTCGGTGATGCCGATCGGGCGCGGGTTCGCCGCGTGGAGGTGGATCTCGAAGTCGTCGAACGGATCGGCCATGTCTCGGGGCGCGTGCTGCTCTCGGGCGGGGCCTCCGTCCGGGTGCGGGAGGGCGTGCGATGAATCCGAAGGCCGAATCGGGTCTCGTGTTGTTGAGCCTCGTTCTTCTCCTCGCGCTCCTCGGTCTCGTGACCGGGGCGAGCCTCTGGTTTACACGCGCCGAGCTCTGGGCGGCGGGGCGCGCGCGGTCGGAGCTGCAGGCGGCGTACACGGCGGAGGCGGGCGTGCGGCACGGCCTAGCGCTGCTCGCTCCGGATGTCGACCTCACCGCGCTCGCGGAACGCTCCGTCGACGCGCTCGCGGCGCCCGACACACCGGGGCCGTGGCCCATCGCGGGAGGAGGGTGGGTTGCGTTTCCCGGCCCGCCGTTTGGCTACGGGCTCGAGGTCGCTGCTGCAGGCGACACGCGTCGGGTCGTCGTGCGATCCTCGGCGACCGCGGTTCGGGACGCGGCGCTCGTCGCCGTGGCCTCGGTGGCCCTTGCGGCGGAGCCCTACGCACCGGCGACGCTTGTCCTGGGCGGCGGCCCCCTCAGCTTCGAAGCGGCGGCGCTCGGAGGTTCCGAAAACCGGCTGGTCACGATCGTGGGGAGTCATGCGAACCGGGTGGCGGCGATCGGGACTGCGTCGTCGGTGGAACTCGAAGCCGCGATCGAATCCGCCGAGGTAGCGGGCGCGGGCATCGAGGGAGACGGCATGGCCACGGTGCGCCGGTTCCCGCTCTCCCGATTCGCTCTTCGGAGCGGCCTCGACGAGTGGGCGCCCGACGTGCTGAATGCGTCGGTGGGTGCCCGCGGCAATCCGGTCGCGCTGCGCATCCGCGGCGGCGTCGTGCCGAGGTTGCTCGGGGCGGGGCTCCTATACGTCGCGGGGGATCTCGACGTGATGGGTGAGGTCGACTTCGCGGGTGTCGTCTTCGTCGAGGGGCAAGTGCGAATCGGCGGGGAGTCCTGTCGACTGGACGGGATGTTGTGGGCGCGTGAGGTGGCCTTCTCGGGTGCGTGTCGCGTTGCGTTCGATGCCGCGGCGGTGGCCGATGCTGATCGGGCTCTTCGCCTTCCTCGCCTACCGGTCCTGACCGGCCTCGCCGGTGGCTGAGCCGAGAGCCAGCCTCGGACGGAGCGCGTCGGCGATCGCCTGGTGCCCTACTACGGTGAGATGCTTCCAGCGCGGGTAGTAGGTGCGCTCGCGCCCCGTGTGTCCGCGCGATTCACGTCCGAGCAGTTGTGTTGCGTCGATCGTGGGAATGTCCTCGGCCTCGAGTGCGCGCCGGAGCACCTTCTGTGGGCGCCGCCAATCGATGCCGTTCTCGCGCAGTTCCGCTCTCCACTCCGGATCGTTGCTGGCCTCGACCTGCCAAGGATCGGGGAGAATCAGAACGATGGGCTCCGCGCCCATGGCGCGCGCGCGCCGCCCGACTTCGACGAGGAGGCGCGCCGTGATGCGAAGCGCAGCGGCGTCCGCTTCGGTCACGTCCGCGGTGTACACGCTGCGCATCGGGCGCCCACCGAGATGCCAACGCTCGCGGCCGCCGGGTTTCGGTTGGTTCTTGTCCACCGTCGTTTCCGCGAGTGCGTTCAGGATTGCGGAGTGGCGCATGGCGCCGCGATAGATCTCGATGCCGACCTGGAGAAGGGCCGACGCTTCCACCGGAACGCCCTGCACCTGGAGTGATCCGTCGTGGGTAAGTTGGAACCACGGCTTGGGAAATTGCCAGGTCCCGGCGTACACGTTGTCGTGCAAGTCGTTGCCCATGTACGCGGTGATCACGACGACGTCGGGTCGATAGGGCGCGACGACCTGCTCGAGCGTGAGGAGTTGTTGGTCGGTGCCGTAGCCGATGACGGCGAAGTTCAGGACTTCCGTCTCCGCGTCGTCGAGCCGCGCGGCGAACGTTTCATCGTCGCCGACGCCGTCTCCCCAGGCCTGACTGTCGCCAAGTATCGCGACCCGCGTCTTTCCCGGCGTGCGGTGCATGGGGTGGTTGGGGCCGCGCTGGCCGGCTTCGTTGATCGTCACCCACGTGAGAAACTCGTCACCCCCGTAAGGGCCGGCGATCCCCGCTCGATTGCGCCAACCCCGATCGCGATCGGGCTCGGCGAAGTAGACGCGGTTTCGCATGTGCGGACGGTACTCGAACCCGATGGCACGGGCGGCGAGCTCGCCGACGCCGATACCCAGTATGAGGCCGAGAGTGATCAACAGAGCCCGTGTTCGCCAGCGCGGCGCGCAATGACCAATCCGATTAGACAAGAGACCCTAGTTCGCCGCGGCGGGGGGGGCGTTACTTCGTTGACGATCCGACACGACCGTCGAGATTTCGCCGGGTGTGCCGCTTCCGACTCGCGGCATCTTAACCGAAACCCGAGCAGCAGCAAGGCTTTATAGCGAATGCGCTAATCTGGCTGCGCGGAACATCCTTTGCATCCAAAGGAGTTCCGGAGGGCGTGCGTGAGTTGTTTTCGCCAAAAATCACTACTGAGACGAGCCGTCGGCTTGCGAGGTTCGGGGCCCATGGGCTCCGGGGCGCCGCGTCCGAATCGGGGCAGGTGTGCCGGACTTGGGCGCCGGCTGCGCGACCAGGCCGGCTGGACGCTCGCCGAGCTGATGGTGGTGACGGGCCTGATCGTGACGCTGGCCGGCATCGCGGTCCCGCAATTCTCGCTGATGGCTGTTCAGATGCGCACGCAGGCTGCCGCCGCACAGGTCATGAGCGACTTGAACTGGGCGCGGACGATGAGTCTGCGGACCGGTGTCGCTCACTACATCAACGTCACGGGCGATCCGCCGATGATCTATGACGTGCATCGCGTGGCGAGCCCGGGAGCGGTCGTACCCGCGACGGATCCGGTCATCCGAGCGATCGACCTCACGGCCCGTATGCCCGACGTGGATTTCAGCCTCAATGGCGTGACCCTCGATCCGTACGGCGGGACGGTGACCGGGCCGAGCCCGGGCCAGATCATCTTCACCGGTCGGGGACTGCCGACCGCTCCCGGAGCGTTCTTCGTGGCGTCGGACGACGGAAAAACCGCCTTTGCTATTTCGATCACGGGCGCCGGTCGCACCCGGATGTGGCGTCGTGGTGATGGAGCGTGGAAGTGAGCATCCTGCGCCGACTCCGCGGTGAGGCCGGGTTCACGATCATCGAGACGATGGCGGCGACCCTCATCATGGCGATTGCCTTCCTCGGTTTTGCCGGCGTTCATACGCTCTCGAGTCGGGCGCAGTCTCTGGGGAACAACCAGGGACTCGCGACGTTCATCGCGAACGAGCAGATCGAGTTGATGCGGCGCAGCACGTTCGCAGACGTCACCTCCGACGTCGATTCGGTGGAGGCCGAAGGTGTCGACTTCACTGTGGTTCGCCTCGTGACGAACTCCGATCTGTCCAAGAGGGTCGGCGTCATCGTCTTCTGGTCGAGTCGCCTCGGGATGCGGGTGGTGACGCAGACTTCGATGGTGAGTCTGGTGACGAACCCATGAAGCGTGACGTGAGGTTAGTTGCCGGGAGCCACGTGGCCCGGATTCTTTTGAACGAGCGTGGCCTCACGATCGCCGAGCTCCTCATGGCGGCGTTCATCGGCCTCGTCGTTCTCGGCGCGAGTTGGGGAGCGGTCGCTGTCCAGGGTCGCAGTGCGGTCTATCAAGCGGGCCTGGCCGACGCGCAGTCGACCGGCCGCGGGACCGGAACGCTTCTCCTGCAGGATCTCCGCATGGCGGGCTTCGGCATGCTGGGCGTGTCGCCCGACGAGGACCTCCCGCCGATCGAGTACGACGAGAGCGGCGGTACGACCACGCTCACGCTCCGCGGTGCCTTCAACAACGTACAGACGACGTTGCAGATCGGGGCGGCGCCGGGTGCTACGACCCTAACCGTGAACCCGCCGGCGAACGGTACGTTCGTGACCGGTGAGCACGTCCTGGTAGATTCCGGACTGGACTCGGAAGTGAAGACCATCACCAGTGTCTCGACCGTCGGCGGCAACCTGACGATCGGTCTCGATTCCTCGTTGGACCATCAGTATCCGGTGGGCCCCAACGTCACGCAGATCGAGAAGATCATCTACACCTGGGAGGACGACCTGCTGCAGCGCGATGGCCAAGTGGTCGCGGATAACGCGATGGAGTTCGATCTCCAGTTCGTGGATCAGGACGGGACAGTCACGCCGGCGCCCGGCGACAATCTCCGGTCCGTGATTCTGGCGGTGGTTGCGGGCGATCCCTCGCCGCTCCCGGATATTCCGGTTGCGCAGTCGACTGTCGAAACCGAAGTGAACGTTCGCAATCTGACGTTCCGCTTCGATCTAAGCTGAGGATGTACCAATGAAGACGATTCGGAATGAGCGCGGCATCGTGATGATCGCCGCTCTGGGAATCATCGCGGCGCTCTCGGGCCTTTCCGTTGTCGTCGCGTCGAGCGGGCAGATGTCCACCCTGACCGGCGCGATCGCCTCGCAGGCGTCGCGCGCGTTCTACGCCGCCGACGGTGGGGCCTACTACGCGCTGGGCGAGCAGGACAACTTCGTTCCCGACATGGGGGATCGCTACACGAATCACAACTCGACGTCGGCGAATCTCGAGGCGTCGGTCACGGCTTCGTACCTGAACTACCGTGCGTTGCCGGGAAACCTGTTGATCCGAACGAGCGACGGCAAGACCCGCCCCGCTCAGTTTGGGCAGGGAGAGGGGCTGGGAAAGATGTACTACTTCCAGCTCGACTCCCAGAAGAACACGACGACTCTGGGGATCGACCCGATGGCGCGGGTTCAGATGCAAGCAGCCAAGCCGGGGCCGTGCGCTGATTGCGGCTCGTGATGGGGTGGTGAGGAGACGGCAATGAAAAGGCTCTCGCGGCGCGCCGTTTTGCCGATCGTGCTGATCCTGGGATGGGTTGGCACGGCGGCTGGGCTGGACACCGACATCTTCACCGGTACTCAGGTGGCCCCGAACGTCCTGCTCATCATGGACAATTCGGGGAGCATGGGGCTTCAGGCGTACAACACGTACCCGAACACGATCTATACGGGCTCGTTCACTCCGGGCACGGTCTATACACGCTGTAAGGACAAGAACGGCATCAGCGGCGGTAACGTCCACTCGAACTGCCGCTGCGGCCGCACGCAGTCGGACTGGGTCGTGGATCAGAGCCACTGCGCGGGTTCGTTTACCGACATCATCCCGCCTCCCAACGGCGACGACATCGATGACCGCGATTCGCGTCGGCGCATGGGTAACCGCCGGAACTTCGAAACGAATCCTCCCAAGAACTGCGTTGCCAGCCTCGAGCCCTGCACGAGTGATGTGGATTGCAGCTCGGTGCCGGGCGACTCGTGCGCGGAGCAGAACAAGATGGCGATCGCGAAGGGCGTGATGACGTCGGCGATCAACGATGCCGAGAACGACAACGTTCGTTTCGGGATGACGGTGTTCGATCCGGCCGGCATCGACTACAACTCGATGGACTACTCGGATCCCGCCGACATCACGAACTGGCACGTGAACAACGAGGCCTTCGTGTCCCCGGTCCAGGACATGGACGCCTCCTCGCGTGCCAGCCTGACGTCTGCCATTCAGGCGATGAGTGCCAACGGAGGCACGCCGACGTCGCATCGCCTGATCGACGCGTGGAACTACTTCAACGGTACCGCCGGCGCTCCCGGCTTCACGACGTCACCAGTCGAGTACGTCTGTCAGCGGAATTACGTGCTGATGGTGACCGACGGTATTCCGGAGGTGGAGGCTGACTTCTTCACGAGCAATCAGCAAAACTGTACGTTCAATCGCCTCCAGTCGTTCGCAGGAACCCCGGGCGATCTGAACGGGGACGGAAAAGAGGACCCGGCTAGCCCGGCATATCTCGCGACGACGGGGGAGATGTACAATTGCGGCTCGGACTACCTCGACGACGTGATGCTCAAGGTCCGTGGCGAGTTCCCGCTCGGGAACTCGCAGAACCAGCCTCTCGCGCTCTACGCGATCTCGTTCGGGTTCGATTTCTGTCAGGAGCCGGCGCCCGGGGACACGAGCCCCGGGGGCGGGTCGATGCTGTGGCGCGCTTCGAAGAAGTACGGCGGTGGCGACTGCCTGTCGGCGGCCGATCCGGATAAGCTCGACGACAAGTTGAGAGAAGCGATCAACCTCATCAAGAACGATGCGCAGTCGTTCGTCGCGCCCGTGGTGCCCGTCAGCCAGACGAACCGAACGGAGTCCGGCGATCGTCTGTACGTGGCGTTGTTCAGCCCGCGCGAAGGTCAGCAGGAATGGACGGGTAATATCAAGAAGTACGGTCTGAACCGAGACTCGGGTACGGTCTGCAACGCTTCCTCGCCGAGTTGTACGCCTGGTCCGGGCGCCGCGACGCTCGGCGACGGAACCATTCTGGGAACGGCGGAGTCGTACTGGGATGGCGCGACCGGGGGCGCTTCGGGAAGCTCCGTGACGTCGGGCGGCGTGGGGGCGGTCCTGCAGCAGAGCAACATCGCCAACCGGAACATCTTCACGTACACGGGCGGCGGCGTCGGGGCACTCGGCGGGCTCGACCTGTCGGCGTCCGGGCAGGCCTTTGACAAGGCGAATGGATCGATCACGCCGGCGATGTTGGGTCTGGTCGCGCCCGACGACACGCAGATTGAGCGCGATGCGCTGATCGACTACATACACGGCGTCGACGTCTACGATAGCGACGACGACGGCGACATCACCGAGACCCGCAGCTGGATCCTCGGCGACATCATTCACTCGGTGCCGCTCATCGTGAACTACGATCCGGCGGGCAACAACGCGCTGATCATCGTGGGTGCGAACGACGGCATGTTACACGCCTTCGATGACGCGACAGGCGCCGAGGTGTGGGCGTTCGTTCCGCCGGACGTGCTCGGGAACCTGAATCTGCTGCGCCCGGGGCAGGCGTCCACGCATCCCTTCTTCGTGGATGCGTCGCCGAAGGTGTTCAACGGGACGAGCGGTGAGAAGACGCTGGTCTTCGGCCTGGGGCGCGGCGGTCGTGCCTACTACGGGCTCGACATCACGAGCAAGACGGCGCCGAAGCTCTTGTGGCGCGTAAACGATCAGACGAGCGGCTACTCGGAGCTCGGCCTCACGATGTCGACTCCTGCCATGACGAAGTACAGCCTTGCGGGCGGAGCGCCGGTCGCGGTCGTGGGGGGTGGCTACGACACCCATTTCGATGATCCGGCCATCAGCACTCCGAACTCCTCGGGCGCGATGGGCCGCACGATCTACGTGATCGATCTCGCGACGGGCAACAAGCTCGCCGAGGCCGGCGGGAGTGGGATGGACTACGCGATCCCGAGTGACGCGCTCGTGTTTGACGTGAACGGCGACGGAGTCTTCGACCGGGGTTACATCGGCGACATGGGTGGCAACATGTGGCGGATCCGGGATGATTTCTCGGTCGAACTGCTGTTCAGCGCGCCGGCGGGGCACCGGATCTACTATGCGCCCGATGCCGTCATCAACGCCGGCTCCGTCATGGTCTACTTCGGCACCGGCGATCGCTCGAGCCCGTTGTCGACGCAGGTGACGGATCGCTTCTACGGTGTCCGTGACGACGCGGCGAACAATCTCCATGAGTCAGACTTTGTCGACGTGACGAACACTGTCGTCCAACCGGGGTCGCCTGAAGAAGAGACTCTCATCGGGCAGATCGCGGACAAGCACGGCTGGTTCATCCGGCTCCTCGGTGTGGGTGAAAAGGTCCTCGCGCCGCCGACCGTCTTCTTCAACGTCGCGTTCGCGACGTTTACGCCGTCGACGGTCGTCTGTGAGGCCGGTGGGTCCGCGCGGCTGTACGCCATGAGTCCCCTCACGGGGAGTCCGAGCTTCGACCTGGCCGGCACGAGCGGAGGCGGTCTAGGCGACGGGTCTGGAGAGGGCTCCGGCGCCGGCGGCATCCTCACGACGAACGACCGGTTCGTGCTCGTCGGTCAGAGTATTCCGACATCGCTCAAGGTCACGTTCGGAGACGACGAGACCAAGGCGTTCTTCGGTGTGACCAAGGGTGGCGGGATCGCGCTGCAGCCGCTCAGCCTTCCGCAGATGCAAAACAACGTCGTTCCCGTGAACTGGCGGGAAGTTTGGTGAGGCGACAGGGCCTCGGGGAGAGAATCATGCGTTGGATCCTAGGGGTAGCTGGAAGTCTCGCGATGGTGCTCGCCGCAGGGTCTGCGTCCTTCGCCGACATTCAGCGCAACGGAGTGGTGACCTACGTGTCCGAGGACGCCGTCGAGGTCAATGGGGAGCGGATCCTCCTGGGCCCGGATTCCCTGATTACCAGCGGCGGGCGGGCGGTTTCCGTCTTTTCTCTGCGTCGAGGCATGCCCGCGGAGGCGGAAATCGACGATGCCGGCAAGCTGATCGTGCTCGAGGCAAAAGGAGTGGTTGAATAAGATCGGCGAAGACCGAATATTAGAGATGGATGACTCGTCGATAACGCTGGGTACGGTAACTCCGGTTTTGGATGGGCGAACGCCACCCCCTCCTATCGCCGCGACTGTATCTGGCCGCTTCAATGGCGGGCCTTCCAAGGCCGGCGGACGTGGCCGGTAGGGTTCCTCCTCTCCCCTGCCGGCCCCCGTCGGCCATTTTTTCGATTCCAGGCGACGCAGCGCGTCGCCTGGGCCCGCATGATCAGGGGTCGGCGTGGAAGTAGACGACTCCTTCGCGCTCCTCGCGCGAGGCGTCTCCACGGACGTGCAGAAGTTCCAGGTGGGCCAGAGTCTCGATGAACGCGGCGCCCTTTTGCATGCGGGCGTCGGGGTCCTTGAAGACCCAGGCGAAGACCTGGGAGGCGGTTTCGAAGGCGGTACTGGGCTTCGCGCGGATGACGTCGACCATCTCGCGCAGGCGGTGTTCGTGGTGGGCGATGATCTGCTGCGCGCGGTGGCGGTGGGTGGAGTAGGCGGGACCATGGGCGGGGCAGACGAGGGCGGCATCGAGGGCTGCGACTTTTTCCTGGGAGGCCAGGAAATCCCCCAGCGGGTTGCGGGGGCCGGTCGCGAAAACACCCACGTGGGGCGTGATCTTCGGAAGCAGGTGATCCCCGACGAAGAGGGTGCGATCGTCGAGGTCCAGAAAACAACAATGTCCGGGGGTGTGCCCGGGCGTCCAGACCACCTGGAGCCGCCGTCGACCGATTTCGAGGACGTCCCCGTCCTCCAGGAGATGATCGACGGTCTGGGTGGGCTGGAACGTGCCGGCCCACACCTCGGCTGGCTTTGGGGCGCCTTTGACGTCCGCGGGGATCGGCATGCCGTGCCGCCGGCCGTGGACCAGCATGTCCTGCATGGGAGCGTTCAGCGCGTACTCCATCCGCTCGACCTCGAGGGGGTGGAGGTAAACGGTCTTCCCGCCGTCCGATCGGAAGGCGGCCGACGCGCCGAAATGATCGGGGTGGTGGTGTGTGCCGAGCAGCGTGGTGACCGCTTCGGGCTCGATCCCCTGGCTTGCGAGTGCGCCCGCGAAGGCGACGCGACTGTCTTCCAGGGCGACCCCCGTGTCGACAAGCGCCCATTCGCCCGAGCCACACTCGATGAGGAAGACGTTGATGATGGAGGGCTTCGACGGCAGCGGCAGGAAGACCTCGAGAACCCCGGGCGCGACGCTGCGAACCTTCGCGCCTTCGGGGGAGACTGCGTCGCTCACTCGTGAACCTGGTCTTGAATCGCGAACCGCACCTTCACGGTGACCCTCCATCCGCAGATCTTTCCGTTCTCGACCTGCGCGGTGGTTTGGATCACGGTCGCTTCGCGAATCCCCGCGATCGTGACCGAGGCGCGTGAGATGGCGATTTCGACCGCATCTTCGATTGAACTCGTAGACTGTCCCGCCAGTTCGACGATCTTCTCGACCATTGCTTTCCCTCCGCGCGTGGCCGGTCCGTGTGGAGCGGCCACGCTACTTGGTTGTGGCGGCGATGGCGCAGCCGTTGCACGATTTCTCGAGTTCCGTCACGAAGGTGCGCGCTCGCGCCACCTTCTCGGGCTCGCCCTTCTTCTCGGCAATGACAAGCGCTTCGCGCCCGGCCCGGAGGGCATCGGCGTCCCGGTTGACGATCTTGTAGGCCTCGGCCAGCTCGAGACGGGTTCCGGCGCCGTTTGGGTTGATCTCGACGGCGCGCTCGAGGTGGCGGACGCCCTCGGTCGTATTCCCGCCCATCAGGCGTGGGAGCTTCATGAGCATGCCGCCGCGTGCCGCGAGGGCGTCCGGATGATTGGGGTTGAGCCGGAGTACTTCGTCGAGTTCCGCGTTGAGCGACGACAGCGAGAGTGCCGCGCGCGCCAGGCCGCCCGCCTGGGCGATCCGGCCCTTCGCTCCGAACAGCACGAAGTGCGCATCCGCGTTGTCCGGAATCAATTCGACCGCGCGCGAGGCGGCCTCTGCGGCCAGCTCGTAGTTGCGCGTTTGCTCGGCTTGGTCCGAGGCTATTTCGCCCGCGTCGAGAAATTGAGACGCTCGTTCGAGTTCTCGCCGTCCGGCGATTTCGTCGGGCGTCAAGTCTTTTTCTTCGGGAGTGGGTTCCGCTGTCGTTCCGGCCGAGGCCTCGGAAGACGCTCGGGAATCCGGTGCGGCGACGGCCGCCGGTGTAAACCCAGCAATAGCCATGGCGAGCGCGAGTGCCCGTATGCCGGCCATTCGGCATTGTGTAATTTCCCGGGAATTCGGCGTTGACTGCACTTGAACCACTGACCTACCTTCGGTGGGGAACAACCGAGGGGTCAACGTAGCACTCGAGATCATCCCTGACATGAAACTGCACACGACGACAAATCGCAACGCTTCACTCGAAAAGGCGAGCCGCGTGCTCTCCGCGTTCAGTGAAGATACTCCGGAGCTCGGAGTGATGGACCTCGCTCGCCGCGTAGGTCTGAACAAGAGCACCGCAAGTCGCTTCGTCTCGACGTTGACGCAGCTCGGTTTATTGGAGCGAACGGAGGGAGGCCGCAAGGTCCGACTCTCGCTCCGCCTCTTCGAGTTGGGGATGCGCGCGGCACGGAATCGGCCTCTCGTGGCCGAGGCGCAGGTCGTCCTGCAACGCCTCGGCGAGCAGGCTCGGGAAACCGCGTGGCTCGCCACTCCGGCCGATGGTGACGTCGTCTTCGTGACGCGCCTGGCCGGGTCGCGCGAGGCATCCGTCATCGAGACGGGCAGGCGGTACCCGGGCCGGGGCGGAGCCCTCGGGCGCCTATTCGCCGCCGCGGCACCGTCCGCGGACGCTGAGGGGAGCCCGAAGCTCATCGATCACGTTCCCGAAGTCCTCGTGGACCACGGAGATCTGATTGACGGTGTGACGTTCGTCGCCGGTGGTGTCTTTGACCGGACCGGGCGTCTGGTTGGTGCCATCGGTATCGCCTGTGCTGCCGGTCCTGCCGCCACTGCGGCACACGTACCGCTTGTACGACGCGCCTCGGCGGAGCTGTCGAGGAGGCTCGGCTTCCTGCGCACGAGCGAGTTGACGGACGACAGCCGGCTCGAACCTTCTCAGAAAATCGCCTAGTCGGCGGAGGACTCGTGGTGGTGCGGATTTCTGGTAGTCTTCACCGGTTCCCCCTCCACCGATGACTGCTCCGATCTCAGCTGCACTTGCTCAGTTCGCTGCGGAGGTATCCGCGGGCGGCGTACCTCCCGCGGTGACCGAGAAGGTCGCGACCCATGTCCTCGATCTACTCGGGGTGCAGCTCGCCGCGTCGCGGCAGGAGTTCGCGTCGTCCGTTCGGACGGTCGCTCGTGGTCTCGGCGGGCCGGCCGAAGCGATTGGCCTCGGGTTGGCCGAGCCGCTCGCCGCGCCGAATGCTGCGTTGTTGAACGGGACCCTCGCGCACGGCGTCGATTTCGACGACACGCACCTGCGGTCGATTGTTCATCCCAGCGCGACAGTGACTCCGGCAGCCCTGGCGGTCGGGGAGGAGGTCAATGCGAGCGGGGAAGCGGTCACCCGCGCGATCGCCGTCGGATTGGAAGTCGCGGTTCGGATAGGGCTCGCGGCCGAGGGCGAGTTTCACGACCGCGGCTTCCACGCGACACCGATCGCCGGCGTCTTCGGGGCGACACTCGCCGCCGGAATGCTGTACCGGTCGTCGCTCGTGCAGGTCGTGTCGTCTCTCGGGCTGGCGGCGAGCATGGCCGGAGGCCTCCTGGAGTTCCTGACCGATGGGACCTCGGCCAAGCGATTGCACGGCGGTTGGGCCGCGCACGGAGGCGTCATGGCCGCCCGGCTGGGTCGAGCCGGGTTGTCCGGGCCCGCCGGGGGGCTCGATGGTCGGTTCGGGCTGCTTCCAACCCTGTTCGGAGACGCCGCCGACCCGCAGCGAATCGGGCGAGGACTCGGCCTGGATTGGGAGATGCTCGAGATCGCTCTCAAGCCGTATCCGTGCTGCCACTTCGTGCACGCGTTTCTCGACGCCGCGGCATCGCTACGGGGAGAACTCGGCGTCGCGGCGGGAGCCGAGGCGGACGACGAGTTGCTCGCGAAGATCGCCTCGGTCGAGTGTGGGGTCGTGCCGCTCACGATTCCGGTCGTGTGCGAGCCTCGAGAGACCAAACTACGCCCGCAGACCCCGTACGACGCGCAATTCAGCCTGCCGTTCTCGGTAGCCCTGATGTTCGCGCGCGGGCGCGTGACCCTGGACGAGTACGATCCAGAGACGATTCGCGACGAGCGGCTGATTGCACTCGCGGAGCGCGTTCGGGTCGTGCCCGAGGAGCGTGAGGGATTCCCGGCACGCTTCCCGGGTCGCTTACGTCTCGACCTGACGGACGGCCGCACCTTCGAGGTCGACCAGGACGACAACCGCGGTGGCCCCGGCGCTCCGCTGTCCTGGGAGGAAGTCGGGATGAAGTTCCGTGCGAACGCGGAGCCTCTGCTCGGGACGAAGCAGGTCAGCGCGACGATCGCGCAGTTCGAAGGCCGCCCGTTGCCGCCGGCGCGCGAGATCGTGCAAGGACTCCGCGGTGCCGCTGAGCGAATTCCCGGTAACGGCGCATGACCCAGACTCTTCCTCTTGCCGGTGTTCGCATCCTCGCCGTGAGTCAGCTCGGCGCGGGCCCGTGGGCGCTCAGCATTCTTTCGGATCTCGGCGCCGACGTCATCAAACTCGAGCCTCCCGGCCGTGGGGACGAGGCGCGTCACGTGCCGCCGTTCGCCGAAGGCGGCGACTCCCTTTACTACCAGGCGCTCAATCGCGGTTGTCGGGGCATCACCGTGGATCTTCGTCAGCCTCGTGGGCAGGAGGTCCTCCGTCGCCTCGTCCCGAAGTGTGCTGCGGTCTACAACAACGTCCGAGGTGGCGAGCCTGCGCGGCTCGGTCTGACATACGAGGCGTTGCGCGACATTCATCCCGCCGTGGTTTGCTGTTCGCTATCGGGGTTCGGACAAACGGGACCACGGGCGAATGAGCCGGGCTACGATTTCCTGATCCAGGCCTACACCGGCTTCATGGCGCTCACGGGCGAGCCGGGCGGGCCGCCGACCCGATCCGGGGTTTCCGTCGTCGATTTTTCGGCCGGACTCGTTTCGGTTCTCGCCTTGATGATCGGCCTGCGTCGCGCGGAGGCCACCGGCGTCGGCGCGGAGATCGACGTCAGCCTGTATGACACGGCGATCTCGATGCTGAATTACCTGGCCTCGTGGAGCCTCTCCCGGGGTCACGAGCCGCAGCGCACCGAAGCCTCGGCCCACCAGAGCGTCGTGCCCGCGCAGAATTTCGAGACCGCCGACGGGCACCTCGTGGTGATGTGCATGAAGGAGAAGTTCTGGGAGCGGCTCTGCCGTGTGCTGGAACGGCCCGAGATTCTCGCCGATGACCGTTTTCTGGGCTTCTCTGCGCGATTCGAGAATCGTGAGGCTCTCCTGGCGCTTCTGGGCGCCGAGTTTCTCACGCGAACGACCGACGAATGGCTCGCGGTGCTTCGCGGCGTGGTGCCGTGTGGGCCCGTGTACGGAGTCGAAGAAGCGCTTCGCGACGAGCACGCGGTGGCGCGGGAGATGACCGTTGCTATCTATCACCCTGTGTTCGGGCGTTTGGACCAGGTCGCAAATCCCATCAAGATGATGGGTGTCCAGCCGAAGTACACCCGCGCCGCGGGCCTGGGCGAGCACACGGACGAAGTTCTGACCGAACTCGGTGGCTTCACGACGGGTGAAGTCGACGCTCTTCGGGGCAGTGGGGTCGTCTGATGTCCGCTGCGGTCGATCTCTTTCGTCGCTTCTGCGCGGAGTGGCCCGGCTTGCCGCCGCAGGGAATCGCTGGGTTCTTCGCCGCCGACTTCCTCTATCGACACGACTCGATGGAGCGCCCCCTGGCCGGCGCGCTGGCCATCTCCGGTGCCGTCGAGATCTTCCGGGCGCGTTTCGAGCAGATCGAGTCCGAGGTGTTGCGGATCGCAGAGGACGACGGCGTCGTCCTCTCCGAGCGCGAGGACAGGCTTTGGCTGCCGGGTGGTCGGATCGTACAGTTCAGGGCCATGGCGACGGTGGAGGTCCGCGACGGGAAGATCTCGCTGTGGACCGACTACTTCGATCTCGTCGCTCTCGCGCGCCAGGTCGACCTCACCGAGGGGTAGCCCGACCCTTGACGGTCGGGGGAGCCCTAGTGTTCCCTACGGGCAACGTGCCGCACGTGCGGCGATGGACCGGCCCGGGCCGGCTGGAGAGAGAGTCGCATGTCCCTTCCTGAGTGGTTTCACGAATTGGCGAAAGAGGTTTCGAATCGGGGTCGGTGGGGCGACGACGACGAGATCGGTACGATGAATCTGATCACCCCGGACGTGACGCTCCGCGGGCTCGGTTGTGCGAAGATGGGACGTTCCTTCTCCTTGTCGCTTCCGTTGCATCACGATGGCCCGCAGACCGGCCGGATCCCGAATCGGATCAACCCGATCCACACGATGATCGGCATCAACACCCCCTTCATGGGTGACCCGCAGAAGACGTGTCTCAGCGACGACATCGTCGTGATGGGTACGCAATCGGCCACGCACTGGGACGGCTTGGCCCACGCGAGCTACGAGGGGCGAATTTACAACGGATACCCGGCCGCCACAGTGATCGCGGAGGCCGGCGCCACGAAGTGCGGCATCGAGAAGGTCAAGACGATCGTCACGCGCGGCCTGCTGCTGGACATCGCTGCGGTCAAAGGCGTGCGCCGCCTGGAAGCGGGCTACGCGATCGTTCCGGAGGATCTCGACGCGGCGCTCTCGAAGGCGGGGCTGACCCCGCAGCCCGGAGACATCATCCTCGTGCGCACGGGCCAGCAGGAGCATCTGTTCGCCGGAGACAAGGACGCCTACCGTCTTCCGGCGCCGGGTCTCTCGTACAAGTCCGTGAAGTGGTTTCGTGACCACGATACGGCCGCAGTCGCGACGGACACGTTTTCGTTCGAGGTCTGGCCGGGCGAGGACGAGGCTGTTCTTCTTCCGGTCCATCTTCTGCACCTCGTCGAGATGGGCATGATGCAGGGCCAGCACTGGTTCCTCGACGATCTCGCCGAGGATTGCGCGAAGGACGGTGTCTACGAGTTCCTGCTGCACGCATCGCCGGAGCCGATTGTCGGCGGAACCGGTAGCCCCGTGAATCCGGTCGCGACGAAGTAGGGTCGGGCGCACCCTGGAGCCGCGATGGACTTCGCCTTCACCCAGGAAGAGGAGCGCTTTCGGGCCGAGTTGCGCGCGTTCCTCGCGAAGACGGTCCCGGGCGAAGAGCCTCCCGAGGGCTTCGCGGTGGAGTTCGAGTTCATGCGCGAGTTCCAGCGCGCGATGCATCGCGGTGGCTGGGTTGGCATCCATTGGCCGGCGGCGTTCGGCGGTCGCGATGCCACACCGATGGAGCAGGCTATCTTCGCAGAGGAGATGGGACGGGCGCGCGCGCCACAGCTCGTCAATCGCGTGGGGATCAACAACGTCGGGCCGACGCTGATCCACTTCGGCACCGATACGCAGAAGGAACGCTATCTCCCGGGAATCCTCTCGGCCGAGGAAGTCTGGTGCCAGCTGTACTCGGAGCCGGATGCCGGATCGGACCTCGCGTCCCTGCGCACGCGCGCCGAACTCGACGGTGACGATTACGTCGTGACCGGCCAGAAGGTCTGGACCAGCTATGCGGTCCAGGCGCGGTGGGCGATCCTGCTAGCTCGCACCGATCCGAACGCGAAGAAGCATCGCGGGATCTCGTATCTGATCGTGGACATGGAGGCCGATGGGATCGAGATCCGGCCGTTGCGTCAGCTCACCGGCGCGTCCGAGTTCAACGAGGTCTTCCTCGAGGGCGTCCGGGTGCCGCGCGAGAACTTGATCGGGGCCGAGAACGAGGGTTGGCAGATCGCCCAGGTGACTCTCGCCCACGAGCGTGGCGCGAACTACGCCATCAAGGAGCAGACGCTTGCCCGCATCGCGCTGGACGAACTCCTGGCCGAGGCTTCCGCTTCGGGCGCCGCGGCTGACCCGACCTTTCGCCAAGAGCTCGCACGGCTGCACATCGAGACCGAGATCATGCGGTTCATGAATCTCCAGATGTTGAGCAAGGTCGGGCGGGGCGTCACCCCCGGGCTCGAGACCTCACTCGTCAAGCAATTCTGGTCCGACCTCAGTCAGGCCATCGGAACGGCGTCCGTGCATGCGCTGGGTCCACATGGCATCCTTCTACGCGGCTCGCGCCATGTGCGCGGCGCCGGCCGATTCGCGCAGCGCATGTTGTTTTCCCGCGCTTCTACGATCGCCGGCGGAACCGCCGAGGTCCAACGGAACATCATCGCTCAGCGTTTGCTCGGTCTTCCAAGAAGCTGACCGGCACAATCACGGAGAACCATCGCAATGAGTCAAGAGAAGGGAGGCCTCGGAAACTTCTTCGAGGATTTCGAGATCGGCAAGGAGCTCGTCTGTGCCACGCCGCGCGTGGTGACGTCGGCCGAGACGGCCATGCACATCGCGACCACCAACGATCGCAGCCCGCGGTTCTGCAACGCCGAGGGGCGCGTGAACCCGGTGATCGTCTTTCACGTGGTGCTCGGTCAGACCGTGCGGCTCGTTTCCCTCAACTCGCCGGCGAACCTGGGCTACGCCGGGATGATGTGGAAGACCCCTGTCTTTCACGGCGATGAGATCTCCACCCGCATCAAGATCCTCGGGTTGAAGGAGAATTCCAACGGCAAGACCGGCATCGCGTACGTCGAGACGACCGGGCGCAACCAACGCGACGAGATCGTGCTGCAATACACGCGTTGGGTCATGGTCCGGAAGCGCGACGTGAACACGCCGACGGCGTATCTCGATGTACCGATCGTTCCCGAGCTCCCCAAGCAGGTTGAAGTCGCACAGCTCCCGCAGTGGAGTGGCGCGCTCACCACGACCGATCAGACCGGCGGGAAGTTCTTCTTCGAGGACTACGACGTCGGCGAGCGCATCTATCACTTCGACGGGATGACCGTGAACAACGCGGATCACATGACGTACACCCGCCTGTGGCAGAACACCGCGAAGGTCCACTTCGATCACCTTCTCACCGACGGGAAACCCCTCGTGTACGGTGGCTTTCCGCTCGCGACCTCCTACGCGATCGCGTTCAACGGCCTGGAGAATCGCTCGGGCATCGTCGCGATGAACAGCGGTGCGCACGCGAATCCGACGTACGCGGGCACCACGCTCTACGCGTACACGGATGTCCTCGAGACCCACGATCTGGGTGGCTCCGTAGGGGCTCTGCGCCTTCGTCTGGTGGGGGTCAAAGACGGAAACCCTGCGGACGAGCCGGATTTCGAACGCCGGGTCACCGACGACAAGGGCAAGGAGCGCTACAATGCGCGCGTCGTGCTCGATCTCGACTACTGGGAACTGATGCCGAAGGCGAAGGCCTAGGAGCTTGGCCCGAGGTGGGTCCTACGGAGCGTTTTGCGGTCCACCGTTCTGGGAGTCCCAATCGTACGTCTGTGTTCCGCTCGCATGCGTGGAGGCGGGGGTGAACGATGTTCCGGCCGGCATCACCGTGATCGTGACTCCCGGTGATTGCCGCAAGCCGTTCAGCGCGGAGAGGTTCGCAGTGTAAACCGCGCGCTCGGCGAAGTAGGCCTCCCGAGAGGAGGCGAGGTCGCGCTTGTGGGATCAGACTCGCAACCCCGGTGACGCGTTGCGGCCATGGAGCGTCGACGGTTCGACGCTCGAGACTCAGACCCGATCGCCGCGTTCCTCGATTCGCAGCAGCGCGCCGATGGGGCTCACGCCCACGACCTTCCAGGCGAGATCGTTGCGCTGTTCGAGGATCAGGTCGATCCTTCGGTCGCCGGCCTGGAGCGTGATCGTGGCTTTGTCGTCGTCCCTTCGCATGCTCCACCAGGCCTCGAGGAAGTCCGACGCCGTGACCTCGAGCGGGTGGTCGGGGTCGTCGAAGACGGTCCGCACGCGTTCGCCGGACAGGAAGGCCAGCGCGAGGCGGCCCAGGTCGACGTCTTGATCGCTCCCCTTGGGGTCGTTCTGGAGGTCGTGGACGGCCCGGAAGGTGATCGCTGGGACGTCCACCATATGCGTGAGCTCGCCTACGTCGCCGCGGTCGAGCGCCAGGGTGAGCCGCCACAGGGCCCAGGTCGGCGTGGTGGGGACGAGGGAGAGGCCCAGTCCCAGGCCGAGGGCCACGGAGGCCCCCAGGGCAATCCCGACGATGAATCCCCGCTGCATGTCGGGTCTTATCGTCGATCCTGGGGGAGACTTCCACCAGCGTGGGGTGTAGATTGCGCGCGGGCGAGCTGGTTCCCTATGCTGGTCGGGTGCGAATCGATCAGATTCTTAAAGCCGGGGGCCCCGTCTTCTCCTTCGAATTCTTCCCGCCGAAGACGGAGAAGGGCAGCGAGAATTTGCTGCGAACCATCGAGGAGCTCAAGGCGCTCGATCCGTCATTCGTCTCGGTGACCTACGGTGCCATGGGTTCGAATCGCGGCCAGGTGATCGAGCTCGTCGAAAAGATCAAGAACGGGCTGGGCGTCGAGGCGATGGCCCACCTGAGTTGTACCGGGCACACGAGTGCCGAGCTCGAGGGGGTTCTGGACCAGCTCGCAGGGGCCGGAATCGAGAACGTCCTCGCGCTGCGGGGGGATCCTCCGAAGGGCGAGCAGTTTGCCGCGGTAGAAGGCGGCTTCGGCTACGCCTCGGATCTGGCTGCGATGATCAAGGCGCGCGGCTCGTTCTGCATCGGAGGGGCGGCGTACCCGGAGACGCACCCGGATGCGCCGGACGCCGAGACGGACCTCAGGCACCTGGTGACCAAGGTGAAGGCGGGGGCCGACTTTCTCATCACCCAGCTCTTCTTCTCGAACCCGGACTACTTCGCGTTCGTGGAGGGCGCTCGTGCGCAGGGCATCACCGTGCCGATTGTGCCGGGGATCATGCCGATCACGGATGTCGGCCAGGCGAAGCGGATTACGGCGATGTGCGGCGCGACGATCCCGCCGGACCTGCTCGCGGCACTCGAGAGCGCCGACGGAGACAGCGAGAAGGTGCTCCAGGTGAGCGTCGACCACGCAGTTGCCCAGTGTCGCGACCTACTTTCGCGCGGAGCGCCCGGCGTTCACTTCTACACGATCAACCGAAGCCCGGCGACGCAGCGCATTCTCACCGAGTTGCGCTGAGCGCTCTCTATAGCGCCTGCATACTCGCGTGCGATTGGGTCGACAGGGGCGAACTCTGGGCTCATCCCGAGGTTCCGAGCTGCCGATCCCTAGAGTATGCGGATCGTGATCGGAGCTCTGGCCCTCTATCTCGCAAGCTGTACCCCCGCGGGTCCGGGTGTGGACCCCACGGAACCCGAAGGCCTGGCTGCCGCGGTGGGCGTGATCTGGGCGAGTCCAGCGACGGATCTCGAAGTGAAAGAGGTCGGCGCGGAGCCCAGCGACGTGGATGCGGGCACCCAGTTCGCGAGCCCGATCGATCCCCTTCCGACTGATGGGATCGAAACGGCCGAGGGGCGCTCGCACATGGGTGATCTCTACGCCCGCGCGGGCCTGATCCCCGAGGCGATCTTCGAGTACCAGCAGTCGATTGAGATCGATCCGTCGAACGCGGTTCGGCACTTCAAGCTGGGACTCGCGTATCAGTCGGTCCGGCAGTTCGGCGAGGCCCTCACCTCCTACGAGGAGGCGGCCCGGCTGGAGCCGGATTCGGCCTGGGCCCATGCGGCCGTTGCCATCGTGCACGCGAAGATGGGCCATCAGGAGAAGGCCTTCGACGCCTACCAGACGGTGAAGAATCTCGACGACGAGATGGCCCACGGGCTCCTGGAAGTCATCACGCAGTACGGCACGTTCCACCAGGTCTAGACGTGGACCTCGCGTCGTAGGGTGCTACCCGACTGTGAGGTGGTAGTTCCCCAGCGTGTCGAGTCGGGCCTTCTGGTTGGGGTAGATCACCACCGTGGTGAGCGGCTCCTCGATGATCGCGGGGCCGGTGACGGTCTGGCGAGCCCGCAATTTGCTCCCGTCGTAGACCGGGGTCTGGTGCCACTTGCCGTCGAAGTACGCCCGCCGTCGCCCCTTCTGCGCCGTCGACACGGGTCGGGAAGACGGGCGGATGTGCGGCATCTCGGGTTTGAGGGTGATCGCCGTCGCTTGGAGGCCGACCGCGCGAAGGATCGGCGTCTGGTCGCGGGACGCGTACGTGTGGAGTTCCTCGTGGGCGCGGTGGAACGCTTCGATCATTCCGTCGCGGCTATGTCGCGTGAAGGCGCCGCCTCCGGTCAGGGGCAGGGGCATGTCGAACGTCTGGCCCGGGTAACAGAGGTAGGCGATTCGTTGGTACTGAATCTCCTTCGCCTTGAAGCCGGCCCGCGCGAGTGACTTCGTCGCGGCCTTCGACATATCTGCGTAGAGCTTCGTTACTCGGCTGAGATCGATGTCGCCGGCGGGCGTGATGTACGACCGTAATTCGTAGACGGTGGGATCGGTCATCAGAAGGCCGAGCGCCGAGAACGTAGGCGCGCTCTTTGGGATGATGACCGACTTGATGCCGAGCTCCGCGGCCTGCATGCCGGCGTGAACGGCTCCGTTGCCGCCGAAGGCGACCAGCGGCAGGTCGCGCGGGTCGACGCCGCGCAGCGCCGAGACGCGGCGAATGGCGTTGGCCATGCTGGCGTTCACCATTCGGAAGATGCCGAACGCCGCGTCTTCGATGGTGGCGAGGCCGAGCGGACGACGGATCTGCTTGTCGATGGCCTTCGTCACGCTGTCGAGATCGAGTTCGAGTTCGCCGCCGTAGAAATAGGCCGGGTCGAGATAGCCGAGGGCGAGGTTGGCGTCCGTCACCGTCGGTTGCGTGCCGCCCCGGCCGTAACAGATCGGTCCGGGCTGAGCGCCGGCGCTCTGCGGCCCGACGTGCAGCGCTCCTTCGACGACGCTCGCGATCGAGCCACCGCCCGCGCCGACGGATCGGACGTCGACCATCGGCAGTCCGATCAAATAACGATGATGCCAGTTCCACGACGACGAGACCTCGGGTTGGCCTCCGCGCACGAGGCAGACGTCGTAGCTCGTACCGCCCATGTCGACGGAGATGAAATCGTCGACCTTCGCGTCGGACGCGACCTTGCACGCGCCGATCACGCCGCCCGCCGGTCCCGAGCCGAGCACGGTCACGGCTTTGTCCGCGACATAGGCCGCGGTCATCAAGCCGCCGTTCGACTGGATCAGCAGTAGGTCCTTCGCGTACCCGTTCTCGCGGAGGTTCTGCTCGAGCTTGCCGAGGTACTTTTTGATCTTCGGTCCGACGAAGGCGTTGACCAACGTGGTCGACGTGCGTTCGAACTCGGGAGCGCGGGGCATCACCTCGCAGGAGAGGGAGACGTCGACCCCCGGGAGTTCCTTTTTCGCGATCTCGCGCACCCGACGCTCGTGCGTTGGATCGATGTAGGAGAACAAGAACACGACGGCGAGCGACTCGACCTTCTGGAGTCGCAGGCGCCGCATGGCCTCCCGGACGGCCTTCTCGTCGAGTTTGACGATGACCTTGCCTTCGAAGTCGAGGCGTTCGGGCACGCCGACGCGGCGGCGGCGCGGGGCGATCGCCGGCGGGGGCGGGGCCGAGGGGTCCCAGATGTCCTCTTTGTAGCCGCGCCGCAATTCGATCTCGTCGCGGTGACCGTCGCTCGTGATGAGTCCGGTCACGGCGCCGTTCATCTGGATCATCGTGTTGTCCGCGGTCGTAGTCCCGTGGACGATGCGCTCGGTCTTTCCAAGGAGCTCCGAAAGCGAGAGGTCCTCGCTCTTGGCTAGACGCGTCAGGCCGTTCAGAACGCCTTGGCTCTGGTCGTGTAGGGTCGTCGCGGTCTTGTCGAGGTGGATGCTGCGATCCGGGCGAACGAGGACGAGGTCGGTGAAGGTGCCGCCGACGTCGATGCCGATGCGGTACCCGCCCTTAGGGCTGGCCTTCTTGCTGGAGATTTTACGGAGCGCCATGAGTCTCAGGAGGCCTTTCGGGTCGTTCGCATTTTCTTGCGAAGCCGCGTCGTGGCGTTCGAATCGATCTCGAGCGAGAAGTCGTCGAGCTTCCCCTTGAGCACGACACCGTAGCTCGCCTTCGCCGCCTTCACCGACACGTACTCGTCGAGGACGTCGTCGAGAACCCTCTCGGGGGGCCGGTCGAGAGGGTTGCCCCAACCGCCGCCTCCGCCGTAGTAGTACTCGTAGCACTCACCGGCTTCGTGCTGGACGCGTTCGGAGAGATCGCCGACCTCGGAGACGTGGTCACTGCCGACGCGGGTCAGAAGCCGATTCGGAGCTCCGTCGTCGCCGCCCGAGATGCCGGGCATCGGGTACTTCTTGCCGACGACATAGGTGTAGACGGTCGAGGGGGTGAGGACTTGCTTGCGGTAGAGGCTGCCGCAGCCACCGCGAAACTCGCCCGCGCCGCCGCTGTCGGTCTCGTAGTCCCGCCAGAGCTGGCGGACGGGGAAGATCGACTCGTTGATCTCGGCCGTCGCGCGAATGAGGTTGCCAAAGCTTACGTTCATCGCGCCCCAGCCGTCCTGGCCCTGAACGGCAGCGCAGTATGCCGCGAAGGTGTCGACGGAGTGATCGATGAAGGTCTTTCCGGTCCGCGGGTTCTCGCCGAAGATCACCGTGGGCATACCCATCTTGTACACCTGCGGGGCACACCGGCCCGGCACGACGACGGCCAGCGCCTTGGCGATGGCTTCGCCGACTTCCGTCCCCGGATGATGCGTGCCGGCCGCCACGGACCGGCCTTCGGGTGGGTTGAGGCAACATCCTTCGGGCACGATCAGGTCGATTGAATCGAAGAAGCCCTCGTTCTTCGGGATGTCCGACGGCATCATCGCCGCGATCTGCGCGACCACGTAGCCGCGGGTGTTGCCGAAGGTGGAGTACGCTTGAATCTCGGGGCGATCGTCGGAGCCCGTGAAGTCGACGGTGATCGACGATCCCTTGATCGTGATCTTGCAGTGGACGTGGATGTCCTTGTTGCCCTTCGGGTCGTGGTCGACCCAGGTATCGGACTCGTAGACTCCGTCGGGCCAACTCGCGACCTCGCTCTTGAAGCGTCGCTTCGCGTACTCGACCATGTAGTCGACGGCGCCGCGGACGGTCTCGCTTCCGTAGCGTGCGCACACGTCCTTCAGACGCCGTGCGCCGAGTTGGGCGGCACCGACCTGTGCGCGAAGATCGCCCAGGAACGTGGGTGTCCGGTTGTTGATCTGGAGCATGTAGGTGATGTCTTTGCGCTCTTCGCCGCGCTCGTAGACCTTGATCGCGGGGAAGCGCACGCCCTCTGCCCAGATGTCGGTCGCGTCGACGTTATAGCCTCCGGGCGCGCCGCCTCCGGTGTCGGCGTGGTGGCACTGGATCGACGCGATCAATACCATCTCGCCCTCGTGGAAGACGGGGGCGTAGATGTTGTAGTCCGGCAGGTGGCCGCCCCCGTGGTAGGGGTCGTTGCTCAAAATGACGTCGCCCTCGTACAACTCTTCGCGCCCGAAGAAGTCGAGCGCGAACTTCACCGGCAGCGTGCTCGAGAGCATGAACTGCGGGATGCCGACCGAGAGGGCGGCGAGGCAGCCGCGTGCGTCCAGGATGGTCGCGTTCCGCTCGTTGGACTGATTTAGGATCGGCGTCGTGGCGGTGAGTGAGACGTGCGTCGCCATCTCGAACGCGACGGTCTCCATGGCCCCGCGGATGATCTCGGCGGTGACGGGGTCGTCTGTGGGTTTGCGGCGTCGGGCGGCACTCGCGGGGCGCGTGATCGCACCCTCGCGACGTGCCCGCGCCTTGTTGGGGGCCAGGTTTCGGCGGCTCGTGACCATGGGAGTCTCCTATCGGACGGGCCAGAATGGGGCGACCCTGGATCAATCGATTGATCTAGAACCGACGGGGTGTCAAGAACCGGCCGCGTTTCGCGGTTTCTCGACCGGCCGGCCAGGTAGTTGAGGCTTCCGCAGCGCCCGGTTAAGAGACCCGCGCGATGATGTCCCTCCGGACCGCTGCTTGCGCTCTCGCCCTGCTGCTTCCGCTCGTGGCCTCCCCGGCCTCGGCTGGGCCCACGATGATCCTCGCGACCACCACGAGCACCGACAACAGCGGCTTGCTCGACGACCTGCTGCCCGCCTTCGAGGACCGGACGGGGATCGACGTGAAGCCTGTCGCAGTCGGAACGGGCGCGGCACTTCGTATGGCGACGAAAGGCCAGGCGGACGCGGTTCTCACCCATGCGCCGAGCGCGGAGAAGCCGCTCGTCGACGCCGGCGACCTGATCGAGGGTCGACGCATCATGCACAACGACTTCGTCCTGGTCGGCCCGGCAGACGACCCGGCGGGGGCGAAGCAGGACACGCTCGCGACCTCGCTTCGTGCGATCGCGACGCATGGGTCGTTCGTGTCGCGGGGCGACGACTCCGGAACGCACAAGCGAGAGCTCGCGCTTTGGGCGTTGGCGGACATCGATCCCACCACGCTGCCGAAACGCGAGGAGACCGGACAGGGAATGGGGGCGACCCTCGACATCGCGAGCGAGCGGCGCTCCTACACCCTCACGGATCGAGGAACCTACCTGGCGCTTCTGCGGCGGCTCGATCTGGAGGTGATCTTCGAGGGCGAGCCCCCGCTGCTGAACGTTTACAGCATCTATGTCGTGAATCCGGAGAAGCATCCCGGGGCCAAGGCCGACCTCGCCCGGCAGCTCGCCGCGTACTTCGCCGAGCCGGAGATTCAGGCGCGCATCGGCGAATTTCGGCGGGAGGAATACGGCCGCCCGCTGTTCGTGCCCGACGTCGTTCCTTCCTCTAAAGAAGGTGGGTGAACGATCTCCTGAGCGGGTTCGCCGAAGCGATACAGCTTCTCGCCCGGCGTGATCCCGAGGTCGAGGGGATCGTCCTTCGCACCCTGTTCGTCTCGGGGGTCGCGACGCTGCTCGCCATGCTGGCCGGGATCCCCCTCGGTTACGTCTTGGCCCGTAAGCGCTTCCCGGGGCGCACTTTCGTTCTCGGGTTGGTGAACACAGGGATGGGCATGCCGCCGGTCGTCGCCGGCCTGTTCGTGTGGCTCTTGCTCGTTCGCAACGGCCCGTTCGGCGGCTTCGAGCTCATCTACACCATCCAGGCGATGGCGATCGCGCAGTTCTTCATCGCGACGCCGATGGTGATGGGCTTCACCGTGGCGTCGATCCAGGCGTTGCCTCCGCGACTGCCCGATCTCTTGAAATCGCTCGGCGCGTCGCGGGTCCGCACGGTGTGGCTGTTGGCGCGCGAGGCTCGGTTGGGACTGCTCGCGGCCGTGATGGCCGGGTTCGGCGCGGTCATCTCGGAAGTGGGCGCGTCGATGATGGTCGGCGGCAATCTCCGCGGCCAGACCCGCATCCTCACGACGGCGATCGTTACGGAGACCAGTCGCGGCCAAACGGAGCGGGCGATCGCGCTCGGACTGATCCTTCTCGCGCTCGCGTTCATCGTGAACCTCTTCCTAACCAGATCCCAACAGGCCCGAGCTCGCTGATGGACGTGCACGTGGAGGGGGTCCAGCTCGAGCGTGACCGGGGCTTTCGGTTGAGCGTGCCCGAGCTCCATCTGGCGAGCGGCACGACGACGGCGCTCTTCGGGCCGAACGGAGCCGGTAAGACCACCCTTCTGCGCTTGATCGGCGGTCTCGAGACGCCGACGTCCGGCGCGGTGCGACTGGGCGACGAGCCGGCGTTGAAAGTGGCACCGGGGAACGTTGCCTACGCATTCCAGGAGGCGGTGTTCCTCTCCGGGACCGTGCGACACAATCTTGCTCTCGCTCTGGAGTTGCGGGCAGTGCGCGGTGACGATGCGCAGCGTCGCATCGAGGAGGCGACCGAAGCGACGGGGACCACCCCGCTTCTCGACGCGGATACCCGCTGGCTCTCGGGCGGCGAGGGCCAACGCGTGAACCTGGCGCGGACCTTGTCGCTTCGCTCGCCGCTCACGCTTCTCGACGAGCCGCTCGCGCAACTCGATGGTGCCCTTCGCCTCCGTCTCCTCGACGACTTGCCGGATCTGCTGCGGCGGTTCACGGAAACGACGGTTCTCGTCACGCACGACCTGGCCGAAGCCTCGCGGCTCGCGGGTCGACTCGTGGTTTTGATCGGCGGGAAGGTCCGCGCGCACGAGGCCGCCGCCGATCTGCTCCGGCGCCCGCCGGACGCCGAAGTCGCCGAACTACTCGGATTCGTCCTCGTGCGATCCGAACAGGGGGTGCTCGCGATTCACCCGGAGCGCCTCCGGGTGGGCGACGGTCCGGTCCGCGTCGCGATGACCGTCCGACGGGTGATGGATCTCGGCCACACGCGGGAGGTCGTCGGTACGATCGGCGAGGCGCGCGTGGCCGTGGCGCTTCCCGGTGGCTACGAGGAGCCGCGTGCCGGCGAGACCCTCGCGATCGCCGCCGACGAAGCCGTTTCGTTCTGAGTCTGTTTCCCGGGATTCTTGGTTAGACCGTCGGCCACTCGTGCGCCCAGGGGCGCGCCTGCTCGTACGCCCACGACGCTTGCATCGCGAGGTCGTCGCGATGGCGGGGAGCGACGATCTGCAACCCGATGGGCAAGCCGGCTTTGGAGATCCCGGCCCGAACCGTCGCAGCCGGATGCCACGAGAGGTTGAACGGCATCGTGAAGCTGCCGACGGTAGCCATCGGCTGCTTTCGGCCCTCGGTCTCGGCCGGGAACGGGCCCCGCGCGGGCGGGGCGTCGAAGGGAACGGTCGGCGTGAGGAGGAGATCGTAGTCCGAGAAGGTCTGCGCACACCAACGGTTCAGCTGTTCGCGGTGGTCGCGCAGTTGTCGCCAGATGTCGGGCGTCATCTTCGCACCCGCCTTAACACCGTTGATGAATCCGCGACCGAACTCTTCCTCATGTTCGGGTAGGAGTGGTGCGAGCTTTGCGAGCATCTCGAACGCACCCGAGATGCCCCACGCGTAGCCGGGCTCGGGCGGACCGCCCTTGATCTCCTCGACAGTGTGGCCGAGCTCTTCGAACACGCGCGCGGCATCGGCAACGCCGGCCGCGATGTCGGATTGTACGACTGCGTAACCGAGGTCCGGCGAGTACGCGATGCGAAGCTTCTTCGGCAGGTCCTTCAAGATCTCGCGGTACGAGAAGCCGGGGTGCGGCAGAGACTTCGGATCCAGGGGATGGGCGCCGACGACGGCATCGAGGTGGATGGCGGCGTCTTCGACGGTTCGCGTGAGCGGACCGTGCACCGCGGTGTCGTCCATCACCCAGAGATCTTCGGGCCCGTGCGGAACGCGACCGTAGCTCACTTTCAACCCGAAGCAGCCGGTGAAGGATGCGGGGATGCGAACCGAGCCGCCGCCGTCGCTGGCCGTCGCGAGGGGAAGAACGCCGCCGGCGATCGCGGCGGAGGAGCCGCCGCTCGACCCGCCCGGGGTGTGATCGGGGTTCCAGGGACTCCGGCTCACGCCGAACAGGAGATTCTTGCTGATCGCGGTATATCCGAACTCCGGCGCGTTCGTCTTGCCGACGACGATCGCGCCGGCCGCCTTCAGCCGCTCCACCTGTGTCGAGTCCTGCGCGGGCATGTTGTTCTTGTACGGTACGGACGCGTGCGTGGAGCGGAAGCCGAGTGCGTCTTCGAGTTCCTTCACGCCGAGAGGGATGCCTTCGAGCGCGCCTCCTTCGCCCCGCCCGATACGCTCCTCCGCCGCCTTGGCCCCCGCGAGGAGCTGGTCATCGTCGCCGATCTGGCAGAACGAGTTCAGCGTGGGCTGCGTCTCGCGAATGCGGTCGAGCGTCGTGCGCATGAGCTCGACGGGAGAGATCTCCTTCGTCTGGAGCCGGCGGATAATTTCGGTGAGGGGGCGGTACAAAACCTCTTTCATGGCAGCACTCCTTCAGCGCGGGACCCTATCACGGAGTTTGCCGGCGGGAAGAGGGATTGACCGGGTGGCGCTGAGGCACTAACGCCCGCAGATGTATTGGCTCGGACGGACCTTCGGCGTTCTGGTGGCGATCGCGATTCTGGGTGTAGCGCTCCTGTGGGTTTTCGGGAGAGGAACGTTCGGGGACTCCGTTGGGCCGGGAGAGATTCGGGGAGCGCGCCTTCCTCGCGCGCAGGTCGCCGAGCGCTTTTCCGCGCAGCGCGAAGCGGCCGAGGCACTCGGGCTCGGCGCCCCGAAGCAGATCCTCTTTGGGGATCTGCACGTCCACTCTTCGTACTCGCTCGATGCGTTCTTCATGAGCCTGCCGATGATGGCGGGGGAGGGCGCCCATCCGATCGCGGACGCGTGTGACTTCGCCCGCTACTGCTCGGGGCTCGATTTTTGGTCGATCAACGATCACGCAGTCTCGCTGACCACCGATCGTTGGAACGAGACCGTCGCGTCGCTGCGGGAGTGCCAGGGGATCGCGGGCGACGGCAAGGGGCCCGATCTCGTGAGCTTTCTCGGGTGGGAGTGGACGCAGATGGGATCGAATCCGGCTAACCACTACGGCCACAAGAACGTCATCTTCCGCGACCTCGAAGACGGTGACGTGCCGACGCGGCCGATCTTCGCGATCCCGCCGAGCGAGGCGAAGGATCGCGATCTCGACAATCAGCCGGGCACGCTTGCGATGGGCGCGCTGGCTCTTGCGGCCGGGCAGCAGGGGAGCGACATCGCGCTCTTCTTCAGCCAGATCATGGAAGAGCCGCCGTGTCCGGAAGGCGTTCCCGTCCGCGACCTGCCCCTCGATTGTAGGGAAGGTGCGGAGACGCCCAGCGAGTTGTTCGCGAAGCTCGACGACTGGGGATATCGCGCGCTGGTGATTCCGCACGGGACCGCGTGGGGGATGTACACGCCGCAGGGGTCGAGTTGGGCGAAGCAAGCGACGTTGGCACAGCACGACCCGAAGTGGCAGAAGTTGGTGGAGGTCTACTCCGGCCACGGGAACGCCGAGGAGTTTCGTGACTGGAACTCCGTCACGATCGCGGCGGACGGCACGAAGACGTGCCCTGAGGCGTCGGACACCTACCTCCCCTCGTGTCGGCGTGCGGGAGAGATCATTCGGCAGCGCTGTCTGGACGCGGGCGAGAGCGCTGAGGAGTGTGAGTTGCGCGCGGTCGTGGCGGGCCAGAACTACGTCGACGCGGACATCTCCGGGCATCTGACGGTGCCGGGCGTCGCGCTCGAGGAGTGGCTGGATTCGGGCCAGTGTACGGACTGCTTCCAGCCGGCCTTCAACTTCCGGCCGAAGAGCAGCGTCCAATACATGACGGCGGTCGCTGGCTTCGAAGATCCGAGCGATCCGGTTCGTCTTCGGTTCGGCTTCCTGGCGTCGAGCGATGTCCACTCGTCGCGGCCGGGCACGGGCTACAAGGAATACGAGCGAACGCGGATGACCGAGGCGCGCCTCGGGTCGACCGCGAATACCCCGCTCGGTGGAAGTGATACGCGCCCTTCGGAGCCGCAGTCGATCGCGTTCGATGCCCAGAGGAGCGACATTCCGTTCTTCGCACGCAACGAAGTGGAGCGCGCGGCGTCCTTTTTCGTGACGGGTGGTCTCGTTGCGGTCCATTCGCAAGGGCGGGATCGAGAGGCCGTCTGGGATGCGCTCGATAGTCGCGAGGTCTACGGCACGAGCGGCCCGCGTATCCTCTTGTGGTTCGATCTTCTGAACCCGCCGACGCGCGATCCGGCCCCCATGGGCACCGAGGTCGAGATGGCGGAGGCGCCTGTCTTCGAGGTCCGTGCAGTGGGCTCGTTCGAGCAGAAGCCGGGCTGCGCCGACTCGGCGGTGCGCGCACTCGGAGAAGAGCGGGTCGAGTGGCTCTGTGGCGGAGAGTGCCTGCATCCGTCGGACGAGCGTCGTAAGATCTCTCGAGTTGAGGTCGTACGGATTCGTCCGCAGGTCGAGGCGGGAGAGCCGATCGCGCCTCTCATCGAGGACCCGTGGCAAGTACATCCGTGTCGGGCCGACTCGGAGGGCTGCCGCGTTGTCTTCACGGACCCGGACTTCGCGGCGGCCGGGCGCGACGCGGTCTATTACGTCCGCGCGGTCGAAGAGCCGAGCCTCGCGGTGAACGCGGACAATCTCCGCTGTGAGCGCGACGAGAACGGCAGTTGTCTCGCGGTCCGGCCCTGTGACCCCGAGCCGCTCGATGCGGAGTGCCTGGCCGAGACCGAGCAGCGCGCCTGGTCCTCGCCGATCTTCGTGGACCACGCGGGTTGAATGCTATGGGAACGGCACCATGAATCTCCACGGTGAGCCCGCTTACGTCGGCCGCTTCTGCGGCTCGAGTTCGTACGAAGTGAGTCCGGAGGTCGCCGCGTTCTACGCGGACGCTCTCGACGACCCGACCCTGGCTGGTTCCGACGTGGCGCCGCCGTTGCTGTACCACTCCGAGTGCTACAAGTGGCTCGGCAATTGGTACCTGCAGAATCTCTTCGGCAATCTGCACGCGCAGCAGGACTGGGAGATGTTCTCTCCAGTTCGAGTGGGCTCGAAGATTCGCACGGTCTCCACCATCGTCGATCGCTTCGACAAGCGCGGTCGCAACTACGTTCTCAACGAAACCGACTTGTTCGACGAGGAAGATGGTCGCCTGCTCGTTCGCGGGCGCACACACCAATCGTTCCTCCCGCCGAAGAAAGACGGCGACGGGGACGGCTACGTCGTCGACAAGGATACGGCGAAGAAGAAGACGGCGCGCCCGCCCTTTCCGACGGCAACCGGCGCGGATCTGGAGTCCGTCACGAAACGAATCGACCAGCGTCGCTGTTGGATGTTCTCCGGCCCCGAGCGGAATTACCACAACGATCCGGTCGAGGCGGAGAAGCTCGGATTTCCGAACATCGTCGTGCAGGGGATGATGTCGACCTGCTTTGTCGCGCAGGTGATGCAGAACGCGTTCGGCCCGGGCTGGCACACGGGCGGCAAGATGGCACTCAAGCTCACGAACGTTCTGTGGGTCGATGAGCAGGTGACGGCGTTTGGTCGAATCCAAGATGAGGTGGCAGAGGGAGCGCAGACGCGCGTGCACTGCGAGGTTTGGGTCGACAAGGCAGACGGCACGCGCATCGCGCTCGGCACCGCGAGCGCTCTGCGCGAATGAGCCTCCGATCGGAGAGCTGATGGCGGACTTTGGCATCGACCGTCTCGAGTCGCTCGTGCGCGACGAAATGGCCGCGCGGGCGGCGGAGTCTTCGCCGGAATCGTACGGCGAACGCCTTCGCGCGATGAGTCGTCGTCCCGGGAAGTCGGGATCGGCCTCCCGGCGGGCGATGGGTCGGCTCGAGCGGGCTGCGCTTCGCGTGCTGCACGAAATTCGCAAGCGCCGATCGAGATGAAGGTCGTCCAGGTCATCAACGCCCTGGATCGCGCCGATGCAGTGTCTCTCTGCTTGCTCGAGACCGACCGCATGCTGCGCGAGCTCGGGCACGAGAGCGAGATCTACTACGAGTCGGCGCATCGCTCGCTGGCAGCCCGTGGTCGATCCGTCTCGCAGCTCCAACCGGATGCCGGCGACGTCGTTCTTTTTCACTACGCAGGGTACTCGAGGATTCTGTCGCGCGTCTCGCGCGTTCAAGGCAAGCGCGGTGTGGTGTTCCACAACGTGACGCCGGCGCACTTCTTCGAGGGTATTCCGGATACCTACGAGTTCTGTCAGCGGGCTGTGCGGCAGCTCCCCGAGCTGCCGACCTTGTTCGATTTCGGTGTCGGAGCCTCGGCCTTCAACGTCGAGACGTTGGCGGAACTCGGTTTCGAGCACACGAGGGTCCAGCCCATCGCTCAGGAGACGTCGGGGCTCGTCGAGGTTGAACCGGATCCGGCGGTGGTGCTGAAGTGGAACGACGGTTCGGTGAATGTACTCGTCGTCGCGCGCACCGCTCCGCACAAAGGTCTGCACTTTGCGGTCGAGGCCTTGCCCTCCATCGAGGCGGAACTCGGTCGGCGGGTGCGGCTCCTTCTGGTCGGCAAGACGTCTGGGTATGAGGCGTACCTGGAGCGACTGCACGGGATCATCGCGGCTGCGGGGCTGGAGGACCGAGTCGTTCTGACGGGCGAGGTTTCGAACCCGGAGTTGCGCGCGTACTACCAGTGCGCCGATGTTCTCCTGCAACTCAGCGAGCACGAGGGCTTCTGCGTGCCGCTGATCGAGGCGATGGCGTTTGGGTTGCCCGTCGTTGCGGCCGGCGCCGGCGCGGTTAGAGAGACCTTGGGCGGTGCGGGGATCCTGCTCGAGGATCGGTCACCGTCGGAAGTCGCGCGCGGCGTCGCGGAGGCGCTCGGGGCCGGTCGGGTGGAGCTTCTCGTAAGCCAGGAGGCGCGTGGGCGCGCCTTTTCTCGCCGCGCGGTTCAGGAATCGCTCGGGGACCTGCTCGCGTGGGTGGCGGGCGTACCTCGGCGGGACGCGCCGGTGCGGCTGCCGAGCGTTTCGGTGGTCGTGTGCACCTACAATCGCAGCCATGTTCTGGGGCGATGCCTCGAGGCGCTTCGGGAGGTCGACTATCCGGAGTTCGAGGTCGTTGTCGTCGAGGGTCCGTCGACCGACGCGACGGCGGAGGTCCTGGATCGCTATCCCGATGTCCGGCGCGTTCGGAATCCGGAGCGCAATCTTTCGATCTCGCGCAACGTGGGCATCGCCGCGAGCTCCGGCGAGATCGTCGCTTTCATCGACGATGATGCCGTTGCGGACTCCGGGTGGCTGCGCGCGCTGACGAGCGCGTTCGACGATCCTACGGTAGGCGCGGCCGGCGGCGACGTCTTCGGGCCGCGCGGGGACCACCTTCAGTTCTCCAACGGCATCCTCTCTCGCAACGGCCTCGTGATCGCCAAGCAGGAGAAGCCGGATGATCGCAACGACCCCGGCGCCGCGTGGTGCAATACGCTCATGGGGACGAACGCGGCCTTTCGCCGGAGGATCCTCGACGAGGTCGGCGGCTACGACGAGAATTACGAGTACTACCACGACGAGGCGGATCTCTGCGTGCGGGTCATCGATCGCGGTCATCGTGTCGAGCAGTGCCCCGATGCCGTCGTCTGGCATGGCTTCGAGCCGGGGACTTCACGCAAGAGTGCCTACGACGTCGACTTTACCATCGTCGTAAAGAACACGATCTACTTCGCGTTGCGGCACAATGGGTGGCGGCGTCGGCCCTGGCGGCTCCTCGGGCCGCTGGTCACGGTGCAGATCCACGTCGGGTGGACGCTGCGCCGCCTGGTCGAGCGGGAGATCGGTTTCTCGCACGCGGCCCGGTTGCTCGGTGGTTGGGGGCGCGGGGTGCGGCAGGGCTATCGAAAGGCGTTCACTGTGGAGGCGCGCTGTAATCTGGGCGGTCGCGTGCCCGAGGCGGCTCCGACGTCAGCTCCGTTCACACGCATCACTCGGTCCGCGGAGAAGCGCCCGCTCCACGTGGCGCTCTTGAGCCAGCAGTATCCGCCCGACGATTGCGGCGGCATCGGTGTCTACACCGAGCAGCTGGCACGAGGCTTGGTGGGGAAGGGGCACCGGGTGTCGGTATTGGCCGCCGGGAAGGCCGCGATCGATCGCGTGAACGGCGTCACGGTGTATCGGATCCCTACGGCCGAAGCGCCCGCCGGAATTCCGGCGGGCATGCGCGTGACGCGGAAGAACGTGGCGTACGGCCTCGGAGTGCAGGAGGTACTCTCGTGGCTCGTGCGAAGCGCGGATGTGCAGATCGTCGAGAGCCCGATCTGGGATGCGGAAGGGTACGCGGCGAGCCTCGCCGAGGACGTCCCACTGGTGCTGCGCCTCAACACCCCGATTGCGCTCGCCGCCGAGATGCAGGGGTGGAACTTCGACGCCGACCTGAAGCTCGCCTCGGAGCTCGAGTGGGCTCTGTTGCGGAACGCGCGAGGGGTGATCGATCCCTCGGGGACCATCGTCGAGACGATTGCGGCCAGGTTCGACGCACGCCCCGGGCAGGTTCCGGTCCGCACGATTCCGTTCGGGACACCGCTGCCGCCCGAGCCGGCGCTGCACGATGGAAGCGACGTCCGTTTTCTCTTCTTGGGGCGACTCGAACGAAGAAAGGGCATCGACACGTTGATGGAGGCGATCCCGCGGGTTCTCGAAGCTGCGCCGGGGGCGTTCTTCGATATCGCAGGCGATGGCGAGGCGGAGTTTGCTCCCGAGCGGCTGGTGGCGGGGCTCTCGGCGGAGCATCGCGCGCGCGTCCGGTTTCACGGCTTCGTCGGCGAAGAGGCGCGCGCGACGCTGTACGAAGAGTGCGACGTCTTCGTGGGGCCGTCGCGCTACGAGTCGTTCGGGATCGTGTACATCGAAGCCATGTCGTACGGCCGGCCCTGTATCGCTTGTGCGGTGGGTGGACCGACGCAGATCGTTCGCCACGAGGAGACCGGGCTGCTGGTGCCTCCGGCCGATTCCGATGCGCTCGGGGCGGCGCTCGTCGACCTCGCCCGGAACGCCGAGATGCGTCGCTCGATGGGCCGAGCGGCGCGGCAGAAAATTGAGGACGAGTATTCCGTGGAGCAGATGGTTCAGCGCACGATCGAGCTCTACGACGACGTGCTCGCCGCTTCGCCCGAGAGATCTTCGTAGACCTGTATCGTTTGCTCGGCGGCTCGCGTCCATGTGAAGCCGGCGGCACGTGCTCGGCCGTGCGCAATGCGGGGTGCGTTTCCCGCCTCGTTGGTCAGCACTTCGCCGAGTGCTGCGCTGAGCGCCGCGATGTCGTCCGGAGCGAACTGGAGAGCGGCGTCGCCCGCGACCTCGGGAAGCGACCCGCCGTTGCTGCACACCACGGGCGTGCCGACCGCCATGGCCTCTACGACGGGGAGCCCGAACCCTTCGTATCGCGACGGGAGGCAAAGGACGTCGGCGTTGCGATAGGCTTCGACGAGCGCGTCCTGGTCGAGGAGGCCTCTCCACTCGACCGCCTCTGCGACGCCCAACTCCGTCGCGCGTGTTGCGGGCTCGGGGAAGCGCCCGTCCTCGGGGCCTACGATGACGAGCTTCGCGTCGAATGGGAGGCGCGCGCGCGTCTGCGCAAAGCCTTCCACGAGGCCGACGAGATTCTTGTGGGGGTCGGAGCGCCCGACGAAGAGGATCGTGCGCGTCCTATCCTTCGGCCGCGCGCGGGCGGGGCCTGGACGGAACTCCGCACCGACCCCGCAGTGGATCGTACGGGTTCGTCGGGCGGCTTCGGCGGACAATCCCAAGCAGCGCACGACGTCTCGTCGTGAGACCTCGCTGACCGTCAGGATTCGCGCGGCGCGCTTACCGACCCGGCGCATGATCGCGTCGTAGAGCGGCGAGAGCCGGGCCTTCTTGGAGTTGGCTTCGGGGAACAGCATCGGGATCATGTCGTGAATCGTCGCTACGCACGGAATCTTCGTGCTGATCAGAGGGATCATGAAATTCGTGGAGTGAAATACATCGATGCGCTGCCGAACCAGCACGCGCGGGAGGCGAAGCTGCGATAACGGTGACATCGGTCCGTACGGCACCAGCAGCGTCTCGACGCCGGAGGTCTCCAGCCGGGCGTCGCGAAGAACGCGCGCCCGGAGGTCGCCGTCGTCGAACAGGAGCACGAACGTATGCTCGGCCTGGGTGATTCGAACCAGATGCTCGATCAGTTGGAGCGTGTACGTCCCGATGCCGGACGCCTCGTGGCGGATCCAGCGTGCGTCGATGCCGATTCTCATGTGCCGGCCGGGGCCCGTACGCGGGCTAGGGTTCCTCGAACTCTCCCACGACGACCCCCGGGCTGAGCGACCCGCCGGCGCCGAAGAAGTACTCCTTGTACTTCGTGAAGCGGCCCTGCAGGTGCTCGTCGATCTGCTCCTGGGTGTAGTCGAGTCCCCCGAGGACAGGGATGTCTGCGGCTTCCGCCTTCTGCTTGGTCGCGTCGACGTCTTCGACGGCGAAGATCACGCCAGCGAGGCCTTCGCCGTTGGTCTCGAGGAAGGTCCGGATGCGGCTATCGCGCCCGTCGACCGGCGACACGAGCTCGATGCCCGCGTTCCAGGAGATCGAGCACCGGACGCCGTACGCTTCCGCGTCAGCGTCGTTTACCGGCTCGAACTTCGCGCCGAGGAGTTTCGTGTAGAACTCCTTCCCCTTCTCGAGGTCCCAGACCGCCATCGTGACTCGGTTGACGCCGCGCTGTTTCATCGCTGGGGATCGTATCGGAGTACGATCGCAGCGCAATGCATCGGTTTTTGATAAAAGGGGACCCGTGAAGCTGTGCTTGATCCTGGTGATGGTGGCGGGGTTGGTCGGCGGGTGTACGAAGCCGGCCCCGAACTTGGGCAGTGCCGGGGACCCGGCGCGCGGACGGAGCATCGCTGCGATTGCGGGTGGCTGCGGCTGTCACACGCCGGAGAAGGGGCCCGTCGGCGCGGGAGGCGTGGAGATCGAGACCCCGTTTGGGCTCTTCTACTCGACGAACATTACGAGCGATACGAAGGCCGGGATCGGCGACTGGACCGACCCCGAGATAGAAGGAGCGTTGCGACGCGGGATCCTGCGGGACGGCTCGGTGGAATCACCGGTCATGCCGTACTACCGCTACGCCGGTATGGCGGATCAGGACGTGCGCGATCTGATCGCCTGGCTGCGGACGCTCCCCGCGTCGTCCGAAGTGAATCGACCGGCCGACGTGAGCTTGCCTCTCCCGCGCCTCGCCTTCTGGGGTTGGCGCACGCTCTTCGCGTCGGGTGTCACGGCTCCCGCGACGGCTCCGGCTGCGGGCGTCGAGCGGGGGGAGTACCTCGTCCAGTCCGTCGCGATCTGTGGTGACTGCCATACACCGCGCGACGTCTTGGGAAGGGCCGACGAGGCGCTGTACCTGGCCGGCTCCAAGGACGGTCCGCTCGGCGGCGTGCCGAATATCACGCCCGACCAGAAGACCGGTGTCGGAGACTGGGATGAGAGCGACATGGTCGCGCTCCTGCAGGACGGGATGCAGCCCGACATGGACAACGTGCAGGGAAAGATGGCGGACGTCGTCGACGGCATCGCCGGCGGCCCCGGATACTTCGATGCGCCCGAGGCCGACTTCACGGCGATCGCGGCATACTTGAAGACGGTGCCGCCGATCTTTCACGACGTGGGGGACTAGCTCCCGACCGCTAGCCCTGCGTGATGGGGATGTGGCCGGGCTGGTCGGCCACCCTTGTGATCCAGCCCTGGATGTTCGGATAGGGGTCGAGTTCGAACCCGCCTTCGGGCGCGACGTGGGTGTAGGCGAACAGCGCGATGTCGGCGATCGTGTACCGGCGTCCGACGAAGAAGTCGTTCTTCGCGAGATGGGTCTCCATGACGGCGAGAGCCTCGTGGCCGAGGCGGTACTTCTCCTCGAGGCGCGCCCGGCGCTCGTCGGTGAGTTCGAGGTGTTGGATCCAGTGGCGTGACGTCGCGATGTTAGGCTCGTGGTTGTACTGCTCGAAGAACATCCACTGCAGGACCCGCGCGCGGTCGAGGCTCCGGTCCGGAAGAAATGGCGTGCCGTCGGCCAGGAAGAAGAGGATCGCGTTGGATTCGGCGAGGTGAACGCCCTCGTCGGTCTCGAGTAGCGGGATGCGACCGTTGGGATTCTTCTCCAGGTAGGCGTCGGTGCGCGTCGCGCCATCCACGATGTCGAGTTCGATGCGTTCGAACGGGACGTCGAGTTGGGTCAGCAGCAGCCGGATCTTGTAGCCGTTTCCGGAGGGCAGGTAGTCGTACAGGCGCATGGAGCTGACGTACCACCTCGCGGGTGGTTCGAGGAGCCGTGTTTTCGACCCTGGAAATCCTTCCCCGTCCGTCTCGTCCGGGCTGGAGGGCGGGTCGTGGTCACCAAGGAAGTTCGGATTGCCGTCGACGATCGGATCGGCGAGGTGAGTGGGCTGCTCGACCGCCCGCGACGCTGCGCTACCAATTCCCGTACATGGAGAAGGGGGGCAGGCGGCCCGACTCGAAGAAGGTGCTGCTCGCAAACGTGCGAGCGGTGGCGGCGTTCGGGGTGAAGAGCGCGCGGATCATTTCCAGGACGTCCGCGGTCCGATGCTGTTTCTGCAAGGGACGCGTGACTCGCTCGCGGATCTCGATTCGATCAAAGGGATTGCCAAGGGGCTCGGGAAGCGCGGCAAGATCCACGTCGTCGAAGGCGGGGGTCATTCCTTTCACGTCCTGAAGCGCTCGGGTCGGGCGGACGAGGAAGCGCTCGACGAGCTTGCGGAGCCGATCGCGTTTTTCGTAGCGGTCTGAGGACAGCAGGTTCCATGCGTGTCGCCGCTGGACCGGCCGAGGTAAAACGTGCTCTGCTAGGGCGCGATGGTTCGCCTAACGCGACGACGGTTTCTCGAGCTTGCCAGCGCGACGGGAGCGGCGGCGTCGTTCCCCTGGGTGAGCGGTTGTAGCGACGCCGATCTGTCGCAGTCCGCGGCGCGCTTCTTCACGGACGACGAGCGGCGGGTGGTCCGTGCGATGGCCGGCGCGATCGTGCCGGAAGATGATCTTTCGGTCGGCGCGGTCGTGACGGACGCCGTCGAGTTCATCGATCGCTGGCTCGCGGCGTTCGAGAACGATCCGCCCGGAATCTATCGGTCCGGGCCGTTCAGCGGCCGGACACCATTTCCCGATCCTGCGACCGGGCTGCCCGGCCGCGAGTATCCCGCGAACGACTTCCTCGAGGTCTTGCCGCTCACGCGAATGCAGGATCTGGCGTTTCGGATCGAGTTGTACGGCTCGGGTGCGGTGCCGGGCGGCGACATCAATGCGCCGCTGGTACCGTCGACGCCGGGTCGGCGCGCGGACTATCGGGCAACGGTGGCCGCCTGGCGCGACGCGGCGTCGTCTCTCGGAGTCGATTCGTTCGAGGCGGTTGACGACGAGCAAAAGCTCGGGGTGTTCGCCGAGACTGATCCTGGGTTCCGGTCGGCGTTCTTGCACGACGTCGCGCAGGGCATGTTTTCGGCGCCGGAGTACGGGGGTAATCGAGACGGGCTTGGATGGCGCGACTACGACTACGACGGCGATAGCCAGCCGCTCGGCTACACGTTGTTCGGCCCCGACGGTGAGCCGTTCGATCACCCCGACCGGCCGAACCAAACGGCTGACCCTGCGCGTCCGGCGCGTGCCTTCTCCCCGGAAGTCGAGAGCTTCATCGAGGCGATCACGATCGGGCAGGGCGGTAGGCGGTTCTTCTGATGAGCCTGCCGTCCGGCGTTCCGAACGTTCTGGGGGATACAGCGCTCGACCGCTTCGACGTCGTGCTCGTGGGCAGCGGGGCCGGGGGCGGCGCAGCCGCACGCGTTCTTGCGACGAACGGTCTCAAGGTGTGCATCCTCGAGGCCGGCAACAACTACTTCGTGGGGCTCGACGATCCGGCACCCGGGATGCCGCGCCCGCTCTTCTCGAACGACGAGCTGAAGCTGACCTCGCGCGGGCTGATTCACCAGCAGGCCCGGGTGGAACCGCGAACGTTTCGCCCCTCGGCAGAGGCCGGCGCGCGTGCATTGATCGGTGAGGTCAATAATCTTCCGAAGACCGTCGGCGGGGCCTGGGTGCACGCGGACATGCAAACCCCGCGCTTTCAGGAGTTCGACTTCCGACTCGGGCGCGATCTCGGGGGCGTGGCCGGTGCGAGCTTCGTGGACTGGCCGCTCTCGTACGACGAGCTCGAGCCTTACTACGCGGCCATGGAGCGGCTCGAAGGGGTGCAGGGGGAAGCCGGCGCGGACCCGTTCGCGTCGCCCCGATCCGCGCCGTACCCCATGCCGCCCGGTCCGACGATGTACGTGTCCGAGGTGTTGGCGGAGGGTTCACTGCGTCGGGGGTTGCAGCCGTTTCCGTACCCCGGGGCTCGTGCGTCGCGCCCATACCGCGGGCGTCCCGCGTGCAACGATTGCGGTTTTTGCTCCAAGTACGGGTGCCCGACCAACGCGAAGGGGTCAGTGGCGCTGCTGCGGGACGCGCTTCTCACCGGGAACGTGCAAGTGCGGTTCAATTCGGCGGCGACGCGGCTCGAAGCGGATTCTACCGGACGTCGCGTCGTGGGCGTGCACTACCTGGACTCCGACGGGAACCCCGCGGTCGTACGCGGCGATCGCTACATGCTGGCCGCGAGTGCGATCGAGTCTGCGCGGCTGTGTCTGCTCTCGGATCCGGGCGGGCCCGGGCTCGGGAACTCGTCGGGCGAGGTCGGCCGGAATCTCATGTTCCACCACCAGACGGTCTCGGTGGGGGTGTACCAGGAGGATTTCCACGGTGAGCGGGGGCGCTCGGTGACGGCGGGCTTCACGGATTTTCGTGGCGTGCCCGGGGATCCGGCCCGGCCCCTTGGGGGCATAGTCGAATTTGGGACGAACTCCGAGAAGATCGTGGACGCCCTGATCTACATGATCGACCTCGGGTTCACCGGGGCGACGCTGAAGAACTTCATGCGCGACAGCCCTCTGGGTTCCAGCATCGGCGCTCTCATCATGCAGGGAGAAGATGCGCCGCGGTCGACCAACCGAGTCGATCTCGACCCCGACGTGCGTGATTTGAACGGACTGCCGGTGCCGCGCATCACATACGAACCGCACGCCTTCGAACTCGAGGCGCGCAACGTCTACGGGCCGCGGTTGATCGACATCCACCAGGCGGCTGGGGCTCAGTTCGGGTTCGTCGCGCCGATCTACGAGGGCGGGGCGACGCCGAGCAGTCGACACATCCTCGGCACGCTACGGATGGGCAACGATCCCCTGACGTCGGTCACCGACCGTTTCGGTCGGTTTCACGATGTGGACAATCTCTACTCGGCCGATGGAGCGCCGCTTCCGACTTCGTCCGGATACAACCCGACACTCACGCTTCAGGCGCTGGCGAGTCGCACCGCGGGGGCGATCGTCGATCCGCTTCGGCCCGAGGCCGTGATCGAGCGAGACAGCGAGATCTAGCGACCCTTCCAGACCGGCGTACGTTTCTCGCGGAACGCGGCGACACCCTCTTTGGCGTCTTCACTCGAGAAGACGCCGGTCGAGTACTTCATCTCGGTCTCCAGCGCCGTCATGAGGTCGACCATCGTGCTTCTCTTCGCGGACTCCTTGCAGGCGCGGACGGCGAGCGGGCCGTTCAGACAGATCGTGTCGGCCCACTCGCGGGCGCGGGCCATCACCTGGTCGCGCGGGACGACCGCGTTCACGAGGCCCATTTGCAGGGCGCGCTCCGGCGTGACGCGTTCGGCGAGGAGGAGGACTTCCATCGCGTTGCACCAGCTGAGCTGGCGGGCGCTGTGGACGGTCGAGCCGCCGCCCGGGAATAGGCCGCGTCTTGGCTCGGTGAGCTGGATGAACGTGTCGTCGGCGATGACGCGGAGGTCCGTGTTCCACATCATCTCGAGTCCGCCCGCGGCGCAGATGCCGTTTACCGCGGCGATTACCGGTTTGTAGAGTTCGAACTTCTGGCCGTCGCGTGTTTCGGCGCCGTCACGCAGGACGGCGACGAGGCTGTCGGAGAAGCTGTAGTTCTCGCCTTCTTCGATCTGCTTGGAACCGCCTTCGCGCAAGGCCTGCGCGCGTTCGGTGACCTGGGTGATGAACTTCTTCAGGTCGGCGCCGACGCAGTAGACGTCTCCGGTGCCGGTCAGGATCGCGACGAACGCGTCGTCGTCGTCCCGATACCGAATCCAGCCATCGGCGAGTTGGCCGAAGTGCTCGAGGTCGAGCGAGTTGCGCGCCTCGGGTCGGTCGATCGTGATGGTGACGACGTGGCCGTCCTTCTCGTAATGAATCGCCATGGGGCACGAGCATCGCGGCGACCTCCGGGACTGTCAAGCGGCTGGCGACCGGGGCACGGGGGCGGTACGAACGAAGGATGGGTCTCGTTGACGTTCACGCGCACCTCACCCACCCGAAGCTTGCCGGACAGGAAGCGGAGGTTCTGCAGCGCGCCCGGGATGCCGGCGTCGCCGCGATCATCGCGAATGGGTTGAATCCGGATGACAACGAAGCGGTTCGCGCCCTCGCCGGGCGGGACCCGCTCGTGAAGCCGGCGTTCGGTTTCTATCCGGTCGACGCGGTTCTATCGGAGATGCGAGAGCTCGGGGCGGATTATCCGCGTGAAGGACACGAGTGTACGGCGGAGGAGGGCGTCGCCTGGGTTCGCGAGAACGTCGCCGAGGCGATCGCCGTCGGTGAGATCGGTCTCGACGGCTACTGGGTACCTGAAGAGCTCTGGGCGAAGCAGGAACTGGTCTTCCGCGAACTCGTCACGATCGCGCTCGAGGCGGGCAAGCCCATCGTCATCCACACGCGCAAGCGCGAACGTCACGCTTTCGAGATACTGAAGGAGATGGGTGCGACGCGCGTCAACTGGCACTGCTTCGGCGGCAAGGTGAAGCTCGCGCGCCAAATCGCCGACCACGGCCACTACATGTCGATCCCGGCCAACGCGCGCCGCTCCGAGAGCTTCACCCGCATGCTCGAAACCCTGCCCCGTGATCGCCTCCTCTTGGAGACCGACTGCCCCTACCTCGGCCCTGAGCGCGGCGCCACGAATGAACCCGCCAACGTAGCCGCCACCGCCACCTACGCCTCCGAACTCTGGAACACCCCACTGGAAGCCGTCACGGCCCAGATCTCCACGAACTTCACCGAGCTGTTCGGAGGGGACGTTGGTTAGTCTCGCCCTTTTTTTTTAGTCGTCGCGAGGGTTCCTGGTGGCGACGCGCCGGCCGGCCGACGACGAAACAAAAAGGGCGAGACTAACCAAC